>CAZPUJ010000760.1:0-14190 GCA_964589725.1 uncultured Planctomycetaceae bacterium | reverse complement strand
CACACAGCACTGCGACTGCAACCAAGCCGACAAGGCTCCGAAGTTGCCGCCGTGCTGTGGCTTGGCCGTCATCCGCAGGGCCAACTCAAGCTGGATTGTCACGACCATCCCGACCCACGGCAGTTCGCTGGCGACCAAGTTCGAGATGATCGGCGTCGCCACGTTGTACGGCAGATTCGCGACCAACTTCAGTTTCCGATCCGGATCGACGCTCAGCTTCTGCTCGACGACGGCCAGCACATCCGGATTGATGTGATTCTTGTTCTGGAGCGCGTCGGCATTGATCAGCGTCACGTTTTGCAGTCCGTCGAGCATTTGCTGAGCGAGTCCAAAGACGTTCCGGTCGTACTCGACGGTCACGACGGCGGCCGCCTCGCGCGCCAGAAACGTCGTCAGTCCACCGGTTCCAGTTCCGACTTCTAGCACGACGTCGTCGGAACAGATGAAGGCTTGGTCGGCGACGTACTGCACAATGTTCAAATCGATCAGAAAGTTCTGACCGAGATCGCCGCGCGGAAAGAACCCGTGCTGAGAAAACAGCTTAGTCAGGTGCGAGCGTGTCTGCCGTTCCGCCTCATTCATGGCGTGTCCCGATGAGCTTCGCGACATATTTCGCCAGAACGTCGGTCTCGATGTTGACCTCGTCACCGATCTCGCGGCGACCGAGCGTGGTTATGGCCAGCGTGTGGGGGATGAGCATGACTTGAAACTGCGCTCGTTCCACATGCACGATCGTCAGACTGACACCGTCCACGGCCACCGAACCTTTTTCGACCATGTGGGCCGCCAGTTCCTCCGGCACATCGAACCAATAGTCGGCCCACTCGCCGTGCGATTCGATCCGGGCTAATCGTCCAACGCCGTCGATATGCCCCTGCACGATGTGCCCGCCGAAACGGCCGGTCGCCGGCATCGCTCGTTCGAGATTCACCACGTCACCGATTTCGAGCTGATCCAGATTTGTTCGGTCGAGTGTTTCGGCCCCGGCCTGAAAGCTCCACAGTGAGCCGTCCGCCTCGACGACCGTCAAGCAGCAACCGTTGATCGACACGCTGTCGCCCAGCCGATTCGCGGCCGAATCGCCTTCGAGAAACGATGTCGGAACCTCAATCCGCAACCGTTGCGAATCGCCTTCGTTCGTGATGGCGGTGACGGTTCCCAGAGCTTCGACGAGGCCGGTGAACATAGGACAACGAATCTCAAATTTCAGATTTCAAATCGCGAGTTTCCTGGCACTCACGAATTCCAGGCGCGACGTTTCAGACCCCATCCAGCTCGCCTAGATGGAGCTGCCGATGGTGAGCTAAATCGTCATCATTCGCTGAAATTCCACCCCATCCGCCTCGCGCGGATGGTGAAGCAGCTCACTTCAGCCACCATAGGCGAATCCAAACTGATTCACCATCCAGACGAGCTGGATGGGGACGCTGTCAAACACCTCGAATTCGTGAGTGGCAGCAAATTTCAAATTCCCAACTGCAAATTGGAACGCAATACGCCGGCGAGGTTCTCACTCCCTGCCGCCTACTTCCCGCTCTCCGATGGATCGTCACCATTCGGATCGTCGTCACGCCACTCCAGGCCCGGCGGCGAGATCGGGCTACTCCCGGCTGGCACGGTCTGCGGCGCGCCGCGATGCAGCCAACGGGTGACGGATTCGTTCCACAACGCTCGCACCGGTGCCGCAAACGCGAACCAGCAAAACAGCAGCGGCACTGACATCTGCGGCAGAACGAAGATCACCGCCAGCGCGAACACAAGCTGAATTAAGTGCTGCCGGCTGCGTCGGCCGCGCACCAATTGATTGAACAGATGCGCGTATCGAATTCGTGAGACCATTAAGCAGGCGACGGCCAGCGTGATCAGCGGCAGGATTTTGACCGTCAGCGGGTCGAGCCAATCGGCGACTTGTTGCAACGGATGATCCTTGCCTTGCTCTTCGAGGTTTCTCAGCCCGTAAATCATGATCGGGAACGACGCCACCGTGCCGGCGGCCGCGGGAGACGGCAGGCCGCTGAAAAACGCATGCGAATCGTCCTCGTCAGTCTCGACGTTGAAGCGAGCCAGCCGCAGCACGGCACAGACCAAGTATAAGGCCGCGATCAGCCACAACAGTCGCGGATGATAGTCGCGTGAAAACTGCAGCATCAAGAAGCCCGGAGCCACTCCAAAACTGATCGCGTCGGACAGCGAATCGAGTTCCGCGCCGAAGTCACTGGTTTGATTCGCCCACCTCGCCGCGCTGCCGTCGAAGGCGTCGAACAGCATCGCCAAGTAGATCAAGCACGAGGACGCGAACAAAGCGGAGGTCGCAATCGCCTTGCTTTCGGGGTCTGGCACGCTCCCGGTCACGGTGCTGGCCAGTCCGAGCGCAGCGGCCGCCTTGGCGGCCAGAGTGATCGCTCCAAAACCGCACGCCGCGTTGCCCAGCGTCAGCAATGTCGGCAGGACGGCGAAGAGTTTTTCGCGACGACTCATGGCAACCCCCCTCAACCTTATCGCTCTCCGCGCTGGCGTTGTTTTCTTACGCCAATTTTAGATTTTTGATTTTTGATTGAGAATTCAGAATGCGGTTCAATCGAAAATCAAAAATCGGCAATCGAAAATTCTGTCACTCCCCGCCAAACTGCGCGAGGATCGACTTCCCCGCTTTGACCGTGTCGCCAACTTGGACCTTGACCGTTAACGACGGGTTGCGCGGAAGGACCAGTTCGGTCCGTGAGCCTAACTTGATCATGCCGAACTGCTCGCCGCGAGCCAACTCATCCCCCGGCTTTAGCCAGCAGACGATACGGCGAGCGATCGCTCCCGTGATCTGTCGCACAATGTACCGCCGATACGGAGCCTGCGTCTCCTGCATCCGCACCGCGAGCTGTTCATTCTCGCGAGCCGACTCCGGCCGCAAGGCATTCAGATATTTTCCGGGCCGATACCGCAAACCGATCACTCGGCCCGCGACTGGCGAGCGGTTGATGTGCACGTTGAAGATCGACAAAAAAATCCCGATCAGCACCGCCGGGCCACCGATGAAGTCGTCGTGCTCGATTTCCTCGATCGCGACCACTTTGCCATCGGCTGGTGACACGATTTGCCCGACCCCTGTCGGAATGCGTCGCGGTGGATTTCGGAAAAACCACACGATCAACACGCCGATCACCGTCAACGCCGTCACCGCCAGCCAGGCGATTGTCCGCTGAACTGGCGAGATGGCGGCATCCGGCCGAGTCAGCCACCAACTCAATGCCATCGCTGGGCCGAACGTGATCGTTGAAAAGACAAACAATTCGGCCAGGCCCGATCGCGCGAAGGGCAGATGATCGCGCCAGCGGAACGGATCGTCTTGAGGCTCCCAGTAATAACCTCCTTGATTACGGAAGAACTTCAGGTCGCGCGGGTCGAGCACCTCATGCGGACAGCCGTTGAAGCCTCCTTTCCGCTTGGCCAGCATTTCCTCGACGTAGCTTGGCCGCACGTGCTTCAGCCAGTAGCGTCGAACGTACCCCCAAGCCATTTCCAGATGGCAAATGACGCCGCCGCCGGGCTGAATCCACGTCAATTGTGGGTCCATCGGTTCCAACGGCAGCGGCTCGGAGCCTGAGCCTCGCGGTGACGAGTCAGTCGAAGAGGTCGAAACAGAAGCGGTCATTTGGCTCGTAAACTCCGCGCGAAGTACAGAACTACCAACTCCGCACTGCAAACGTTTGAATTCTTCGCACGGCGCAAAGATTTCTCCCTCTCCCCCGCCGCGGGGGAGAGGGTTGGGGTGAGGGGGCTGTCTTCGAGTATCGACTGACCGTTCGTCCCCCTCACCCTGGCCCTCTCCCCCGATGCGGGAGAGAGGGAATTGGGTTGCGGGCGAAGCCCGCGCCAAGAGGATTCTAGCCCGATGATGAAAGGCTCGCGACCAAGCAATAATTTGAGCGGCTTGTGTTCTTGATGCTGCCATCCCGATGTTCCGAACAAACCGATTCGGTAAAATCTCCGGCTACGGACGGTAGCAAGTCCGGTGCGTCTGTGACAAACTCCCCAACGAATTCGCCGCCGAGTCAGCGGCCGGTAGATCGGGATCGAGTTTGCCGCTTCAACGAACTGGTTGGCTTTGAGGAAACCTGAACAATGAGTGTGGAAATTGCAGCGATTCGCGCGCGAGAGATTTTGGACAGCCGCGGCAATCCGACCGTGGAAGTGGACATCGAAACCGAAGACGGACATCGCGGCCGTGCCGCCGTCCCCAGCGGAGCCAGCACGGGAACTCACGAGGCTCTCGAGCTGCGCGACACGAACGACAAGAAACGCTATCTCGGCAAGGGCGTGATGCAGGCGGTCGAGAACGTCAACGTGCGGATCGCCAACGAACTGATCGGCCTCGACGTCTGCGATCAGTCGACGATCGACATGGCGATGCTGGAGCTCGACGGCACCGACGACAAGTCGAAGCTGGGTGCGAACGCGATCCTGGCGTGCTCGCTGGCGGCAGCCGACGCGGCGGCGCAGGTTTGTTTCCTGCCGCTGTTCCGGTATCTCGGCGGTGTCGGAGCCAAGAGACTGCCGGCTCCGATGATGAACATCATCAACGGCGGTGCTCACGCCAACAACGGCATCGACTTCCAGGAATTCATGATCATGCCGCTGGGCTTCGACTGCTTCAGCGACGCGCTGCGAGCAGGTGTCGAGGTCTTTCACCATCTCAAAAAACTGCTGCACGACAAACACATGAGCACCGCCGTTGGCGACGAAGGCGGCTTCGCTCCAGACCTGAAGACCGCTCGCGAGGCACTCGACCTCATCATGAAGTCGATCGCCGCCGCCGGTTACACGCCGGGCGAGCAGATCAAGATCGCACTCGACTGCGCCGCCAGCGAGTTCTTCAAGAACGGCGTGTACGAGGTCGAAGGCAAGAAGCTCAAGCCGGCCGAGCAAGTCGGCTTCCTGACGAGTCTGATCGAGAATTATCCGATCTGCTCCGTCGAGGACGGTTGCGCCGAAGACGATTGGGATGGCTGGAAGCAACTCACCGTCGCGGTCGGCGGCAAGTGCCAGCTTGTCGGCGACGACTTGTTCGTTACAAACGTCAAGCGATTGGCGAAGGGAATCGCGGACGGTGTTGCCAACAGCATCCTGGTCAAAGTCAACCAAATCGGCACGCTTACCGAGACGATCGACGCCGTGCAAATGGCCAATCAAGCCGGATATTCGGCCGTCATGAGCCATCGCTCGGGCGAGACCGAGAACACGTTTATCGCCGACCTTGCGGTGGCGTTGGGTACCGGCCAGATCAAGACCGGCTCGGCGAGTCGCACAGACCGGATTTGCAAGTACAACCAATTGCTCCGAATCGAGGAGATTCTCGGCCCGTCTGCTCGGTACGGCGGAACGATTTGAGCAGCAAGTTACCGGCGAAATCTGCCGATCAATAGGCTGAGGCCCTACTGGCTTCGGCCTTTTTGCTGCGCCTAGCGCCCGCAACCTTGCTCCCTCTCCCCCGCATCGGGGGAGAGGGCCGGGGTGAGGGGGCTGTCTTCGATTGCCGTTTGACCGTTCGCCCCCTCACCCTAACCCTCTCCCCCCGCAGCGGGGGAGAGGGAACCAATCGCGCGCATGGCGCGCATAATTGACGAACGAAGACTCTACGTAGCCATCACGCTCCGCGTGATGAGCCGGACATTCATTCAACGAGAATGGCGGAGAGCCACAAATCAGAAACTGCTCGCTCACATGACCGACAATTCCATCGAACAGCCTGACTCGCGCCTCTCGTGGTTCACCTCGCTGACCTTCTGGCTGATGCTGTTGTTGGCGGCGGTGGCATATGGTTTGGTCGCCTTATCGCCCAAGTTGCTGACGTTCGTCCGGCTGCGACACGACTATCAGTCGGCGCAGGTGCGATTGGTGGTTCTCGAGTACGAAGTCACGGACTTGGAGCAAGTCGTCGACGCGTTGGAGCGTGATCCTGAGTTTATTCGCAAGTTGGCCAATGTCGACTTTGGTGCTCACCGCCCAGGTGAAGACCGCATTCCCGTCGATGCGTCGCTGCAACTGAACGTCCGCGACAACGCTCCGGTCTTCGCGCTGCCAGCCGATTCGCTGCCGTGGTACAGTGCGATCTTGGAGGCGTTCGCCATGAACTCCCGTTTGCGTGGCACCACCTTGCTCACCTCGGCGGTTGTCGTCGTTTTGGCCTTTGCCGCCTTCAGTGTGCCAACGGCTGAAGAAACATGGTCTTGACGGATTGAGAAAACCGGCAGTAGCATCAAAATCGACCATTGACTCTGTAGATGAACTGCGAGGGCCATGTGATCGGGCTCCAAGTCTGCTTGTTCCCTCGTGGACAGGGGGCGTGGACAAGGTGAGCCCTGTCTTATAGGGCGAAATAGCCCCAGGGAGGGGGTCGACAGATGCGCGTCGTGATTCTCGCGGGAGGCATGGGAACCCGTCTCCAGGAGGAGACTACTGCCCGCCCGAAGCCGATGGTTGAGATCGGTGGTCAACCGATTCTCTGGCACATCATGAAGCATTATGCCCATCATGGTTTCGATGATTTTTTCATCGCCTTGGGATACATGGGCGACTTCATCAAGAGTCACTTTCTGGACCGGCATAATTTGAGCGGAAACCTGACCATCGACTTCTCCAAAGGGATTGTGCGTCGCACAGATCGAGATCAGGAACGCTGGTCTGTCAACCTGATTGACACCGGTCTGCAGACCTTAACGGGCGGGCGTCTACTGCGTCTGCGGCCCTGGCTTTCAAAATCCACGTTTATGCTCACCTATGGCGACGGTGTGAGTAACGTCGATCTCACGGCGCTTCTGGCCTTTCATAAAAGCCAAGGCAAGCTCGCCACCGTCAGCGCCGTGCGTCCGCCCGCCCGATTCGGGGGGCTTGTTCTGGATGGGACGATGGTGGAGAGTTTTCTGGAAAAGCCCGTTGCCGGTGAAGGCTGGATCAACGGCGGCTTCTTGGTCTTCGAGCCCGAGGTCTTCGAATACCTAACCGGAGATGAATGCAGCCTGGAAGCTCAGGCGCTGGAACAGCTCGCGGCCGACGGACAGCTTGCGGCCTATCAGCACGGCGACTTCTGGCAGTGTATGGACACATTGCGGGACAAAACGTACCTCGAAAAACTGTGGCAGTCCGGCGAGGCTCCCTGGCGGACGTGGGACGACGAGCCTCCCTGGCGGACGTGGGGCGACGAGACTCCCGGGCAGACGTGGGCCGACGAGGTTCCGGCAACGAAGCGGCAACTGCAACTGAAAGCAGCGTAGGAGGATGGGCACTCTTGCCCGTCGTAGATCTTACGAAAATGACGGGCAAGAATGCCCATCCTACGAATGTCACGGACGACAGCATGCTCAACACGATCAACCGCGACTTTTGGCGCGATCGCCGAGTTTTTGTCAGCGGCGCGACCGGCTTGGTCGGTGGCTGGTTGGTCAAACGCTTGATCGAAGCGGAGGCGGATGTCGTCTGCCTTGTGCGTGATTGGGTGCCTCAATCGGAACTCGTGCACAGCCGATTGCTCGAGCGAGTGACCGTCGTGCGTGGCGATCTGTGCGATCAAGAGTGCCTTGAACGAGTGCTTGGTGAGTTTGAGGTTGAGACGGTCATGCACCTCGCGGCGCAGGCGATTGTCGGCATCGCGAATCGGAATCCGACTTCGACGTTCGAGACCAACATCGGCGGCACCTGGAAGCTGCTCGAAGCTTGTCGCAGCAGCCCGAAGGTGCAGCAGATTATCGCGGCCTCGTCGGACAAGGCGTACGGCGACACGCCCGTGTTGCCTTACACCGAAGAGACACCGTTGGCCGGGCGGCATCCTTACGACGTCAGCAAATCGTGCAGCGACTTGATCTGTCAGACCTACGCGACGACCTACGGCTCGCCGGTGGTCATCACGCGATGCGGCAACTTTTACGGCGGCGGCGATCTCAACTGGAATCGCATCGTACCGGGGACGATTCGCTCGGTGATGCGCGGGCAACGGCCGGTCATTCGGTCGGACGGCTCATTCATCCGCGACTACTTCTACGTCGAGGATGGCGCAGTGGCGTACATGCACCTCGCCGAACACCTCGCGATCAAACCGCAGCTCGCCGGTGAAGCGTTCAATCTGTCGAACGAGACGCAGGTGACGGTGCTGCAATTGGTCGAACGGATTCTCGCCGCGATGAATTCGCCGCTGCGCCCCGATGTGCTCGGCGAGGCAAGTTACGAGATCAAGCATCAATCACTCGACGCGACGAAAGCTCGGCGGTTGCTGAGCTGGGAACCGCTCTTCACGCTGGACGAAGGATTGAGCAGGACGATCGCATGGTACAAAAACCACTTCCCAGCCGAGTCGAAGACAGCCGCGCGGCCGACGCTGAATGTCGTTCGTGCGGTCGGCGCGGCTTGACGAGTATTTTGTCTTTGGGCAAGACACCGTTGGCCAACGCGCTGCTGACCGAGGAACAACTCGATCAGCCGGAACCGCGCTGGCCGCTGGAGTTGGCGTGGTGCCCGGACTGCTCGCTCGTGCAAATCACCGAAACGGTGCCGCCGGAAACGCTGTTTCGCGAGTACGCCTACTTTTCGTCGTTCTCCGACACGATGGTCCAGCACGCGCGCGGCATTGCCGAGCGACTGACCGACGCCGAAGAACTGTCGGCCGAAAGCTTGGTGGTCGAGATCGCCAGTAATGACGGCTACTTGTTGCAGTGGTACAAACAGAGCGGTATCCCGGTGCTGGGCATCGAACCGGCACGGAACATCGCTCGTGTGGCCGAAGCCGAGAAGGGCATTCCGACGATCAGCGAGTTCTTCGGCCGCGATCTGTCCGTTCAATTGGCCGAACGCGGTCAGCAAGCCGACGTCATTCATGCCAACAATGTGCTGGCTCACGTCCCCGATCTGAATGGTGTCGTCGCCGGCTTCGCAACGTTGCTCAAACCAACCGGCATCGTTGTGGTCGAGACACCGTACCTTAAAGACCTGATCGACCACGTCGAGTTCGACACGATCTACCACGAGCATCTCTGTTACTTTTCGCTGACGGCGCTCGACCGGCTCTTCCGCCGCCACGGATTGGAGATCATCGATGTCGAACGTCTGCCAATTCATGGCGGTTCGTTGCGGATTTTCGCGCGGCATCATCATGCCTGCGATTTTGGCCTGAAAGGCCACAACAAATCAGCCCAGGGCAACGCCCTGGGTGTGGAACGACCAAAACAAAAAAGCCCTGAAAGGGCGAAACAAGCCGACGAGATTGTGCCGCCCTTTCAGGGCTTCGATCTTCCTGGTCCCGTGGACCCAGGGCGTTGCCCTGGGCTGGTTTGTTTCGGCCCCTCGGGCCAAAGCACAAACGTCGTCGGCGGTTTCAATCCGAATTCCAATGAACACAATCAACGCGGGGCCGTTGCCAATCGGCACGTCCAAGTTCCGTTTTCACCGAGCGACAACGTGCGCGAACTGCTCGCTGAAGAGGCGACGTGGGCTTGCCGATCCGAGTCGTATCGCGACTTCGGCCAACGAGTCGAACAACTCCGCCGTGATCTGACCGACTTGATCGGCTCGCTGAAGTCCAACAATCAACGAATCGCCGTTTACGGAGCCTCGGCCAAGGGCAGTACGCTGCTGAACTATTTCGGCATCGGTGCCGACCTGCTCGATTACGTCGTGGACCGCAGCACCGTCAAGCAGGGCCGCTACACGCCAGGAACTCGCTTGAAGATTCATGACCCCGACAAGCTGTCCTCCGACCAGCCCGACTACTGTCTGCTGCTGACGTGGAACTTCGCGGATGAGATCCTGGCTCAGCAGAAGAAGTACCGAGATCAAGGTGGGAAGTTCATCATCCCGATTCCGAATGTGCGCGTCGCGTAGCGGTCGGACAACTTCGCATGATCTTCACTCCCCTCGAACTCGCCGGTGCCTGTTTGATCGAGCCTGAGCTCATCACCGATGAACGCGGGGCGTTCGCGCGGACGTGGTGTGCTCGCGAGTTTGAGGAACATGGCCTCAATCCACGACTCGCGCAGTGCAACATCTCGTTCAATCACCGGCGGGGCACCGTCCGTGGCATGCACTTCCAACGAGCCCCTCACGCGGAGACGAAGTTGGTGAGGTGTACTCGCGGTGCGATATTTGATGTGGCTGTCGATTTGCTGCCCGAGTCGCCGACGTTCGGTCACTGGGTCGGGCATGAACTTTCGGCCGCGAATCACCGGATGCTCTACCTTCCTGAGAGCTTCGCACACGGATTTCAAACGCTGACCGACGATACCGAAATCTTTTACCAGATGTCCCACGGGTACGTTGCAGGAAGCTCCGGTGGCATCCGCTGGAATGATCCGACGTTTCGGATTGAGTGGCCGTTGCCGATCAGCGTGATCGCCGCGAAGGACCAAGCCTGGCCGGACTGGACTAGGTCTGGATCTGCCGCCTGAAGTAGAAATCGAGCCCCGGAAAAATGACTTCACCGAGTTGCATGGCTCCAACTTCATTGAACCAGGAGAAGGCCGTGACCCTTGCTCCCGTGATGGCAGTAAAGAAGTATCAAAACCGGTTGCGAATAGGGCTGATCTGTTCGACGAATGGAGGAGCTTTTCGAGCTGCTTATCGAACGCTTGCGGGTCTCCCAGAGATACTTTGTGAGTGGGTGGTGGTCACGGATCGCCCGTGCGGCGTGGAAACGTTTTGCGAACAAGAGAAGATTGCGTGTCACCGAATCCAAACCAAGGACCGTGAGATGTTTTCCCACGAAGCCGCCGCGTGGTTTGCCGACATCGGAGGGGTTGATGCGGGACTTTTATTTTTCGACCGTTTGATCACAGAAAGTCTCTTTCTGCGGTTTCCGATGATCAATATCCACCCGTCCTTACTGCCAGCGTTTCCTGGAATACGCAGTCTTGAGCGTGCTTTCCGGGTTGGTGTTCGATATCTGGGAGCAACGGCTCATCTAGTGGATGCTGGTGTTGATACGGGGCCAATCATTGCACAGACCTGCCATCCGGTCTCGCCGCAGACGACCTATCGCCAATTTGAAAAAATATCCTTCTTGCAAAAGGCACATCTTGGTTTGCTTGTCGTCGAGTTGTTGTCGAATGGATGTCTGACGTTTGGCGAAGACAATCGCAGTTGCCGTTATTCAGTTCACTTGCCAACGTCTTCGAAATGCAATCCCGATCTGAGCAGCGCAAAACTGCGATCGTCTTTTGACCGGCTCTGCAAAGCAGAATGGCTTGAAGTCGCGGCATAAGTTTGAATGTCACGAGGAATCAGATGACTAGCGTGGTGATTTCACAGCCAATGCTGTTCCCGTGGGTGGGGCTGTTTGAACAAATCCGCCTGTGCGATGTGTTCGTGCATTACGATGACGTGCCGTTTTCCAAGGGGAGCTTTTTCAATCGGGTCCAGATCAAAACTCCAAACGGAATCTGTTGGCTGACGACTCCGCTTCAAGATGTCCGGCTCGGACAGAACATCCGCGATGCCCGGCTCGATCCCGCGCCGAATTGGAGACGCAAGCATCAAGAGTTGCTCAAACAATCGTATGCGAAAGCGCCGTTTCGGGATGACATGCTGAATGTGGTCCGGTCAGTTTACGACCAAGCTCACGACAATCTGGCGTCACTGAGTGCCGACAGTATCGAGACGGTGTGCCGCTACTTTGGACTCGATCAAGGGCGTGCGTTTTCTTGGTCCTCACGGCTGGGTATTTCAGGCAAGAGTACTGAACGGGTCTTGGCAGTTGTCGAACACTTTGGCGGGAATGTTTATGTGACCGGACATGGTGCCCGGAATTATTTCGACCACGAGTTGGCGGAATCGAAAGGGATCGCCGTCGAGTATCTCGATTATCGCCGGACGCCGTATCCGCAATTGCATGGCGAGTTCACGCCATTTGTCTCGATTCTGGACCTCATCGCCAACGTCGGACCTGACGGAGTGCGATTCATTCACTCGGCCACACTGCCGTGGCGGACCTTTTTGCAACTCTCACAGGCTCAAGCCGCATGAACCCGATCGATCAGTTTTTCCTGGAAGTCGCGAACAACATCCGCAACCTGCGGGGCGACAAAGACGTCCAGGCACTGTCGCGCATCTGGATGCGTGAGATCACGCCTCACAAGTACGCGTACAACTTCACTTGGATGGGGCGTCCGATCATTCAGTTGCCGCAAGACATGATCGCGTTGCAAGAGTTGGTGTGGCGGATTAAGCCCGACTTGATTGTGGAAACGGGCGTGGCGCACGGCGGCTCGCTCATTTACGCCGCGTCGTTGATGGAATTGATAGGTGGCGATGGCCTCGTGGTGGGGGTCGATATTGACGTCCGGCCTCACAACCGGGCCGCGATCGAAGCTCACCCGATGAGCAAGCGAATCCGCTTGGTCGAAGGATCGTCGATTGCCCCGGAGACCGTCGCTCAAGTTCGCCAGTTGGCTGAGGGGCGGTCGCGAGTCCTCGTGCTGCTCGACTCGAACCACACGCATGACCATGTGCTGAGCGAACTAAAAGCCTATTCACCGCTGGTGAAGGCTGGGAGTTACGTGATTGTGTACGACACGCTCATTGAAGACATGCCCGCATCGTTCTTTCCCGACCGGCCGTGGGGACCGGGAAATAATCCCAAGACGGCGGTTCGAGAATTTCTGACGCAAACCGACCGCTTTGTCATCGACAACGACATCGACGGCAAGTTGCTCATCACCGTCGCTCCCGACGGTTTTCTGAAGCGCGTGAAGGACTGAATAATATGGAACGGATTCCTGTCGCCGGCCCCTGGATTACTCAGCGGGAAATTGATTACGTCACCGACGCAGTTACCAATTGCTGGTACGGCCAAGCCAGTCGGTATCATGATCGGTTTGAACGCGCGTTCGCGGATTACATCGGGGTCCAACACGCGGTGGCTCTGCCTTCTTGCACCTCGGCGATTCATTTGTCGCTCGCGGCGCTGGGAATCGGTCCGGGGGACGAGGTGATCGTCCCCGACGTGACCTGGATTGCCTCCGCGGCACCGATTATCTATGTCGGAGCGACGCCGATCTTTGCCGATATTGATGAACACACATGGTGCCTGTCGCCAGCGTCTGTGGCGCAGTGCATCACAGACAAGACAAAGGCCATTGTCGCGGTTGACTTGTACGGCAACATGCCCGACATGGACGCGCTCTTGAATTTGGCAACTCGTCACGGCATTGCGGTCATTGAGGATGCCGCCGAGGCGTTTGGATCGGAGAATGCCGGCCGCAAGGCAGGTTCATTTGGTGATACGGGTGTATTTAGTTTTCACGGTTCCAAAACCATTACGACGGGCGAAGGAGGGATGCTGGTCACCGATCGCCGGGATCTGTTTGACCGAGTGTGTTTTCTGCGCGATCATGGCCGCGCGCCGGGTGATGTCAGTTTTTATAACTGGGAAGTGGCGTTTAAGTATAGGATGAGCAGCTTGCAAGCCGCGCTCGGTCTGGCTCAGCTCGAGCGTGCCGAGGAACTGGTGGCGCGGAAGCGTGAGATTTTTCGATGGTACGCTGAACGCCTGCAGGGGATTCCGGGGCTGACGCTGAACTCGGAACCTGTGGAAACCGTCAATTCCTATTGGATGGTCACGGCGGTGCTCGATCCAGGTTTAGGTTGGAAGTGCGATGTGTTGATGCAGCGGTTGTCGAAACGTGGCATCGACACGCGGCCCTTCTTTCGCCCGCTCAGTTCGTTGCCAGCGTTTCACGACGCGGCCGACCGCGTCAAAGCGCAGCGCCGCAACGTCGTCGCTTATCGCCTCAGTCCGTGCGGCATCAATCTTCCTTCCGCGATGTCGCTCACGGCTGCTCAAGTCGATATTGTCTGCGAAACACTCGCTCAGATAGTTTCCGAAGAGGCACCAGCCTATGTCGCAGACGCAGCGGCAGCATAATGTGATGGTACGAGCGATAGGAAGACCGATCCATGGCCGATGACAACAAATCGACAGCCGACATAACCTGCCTGGTGCCGACCCACAATCGACCGCAGTTCCTTCGTCGGTTGCTCCATTTTTACCAGCAGTTCCCGCCAGGGTTTGCATTTTTCATCGCGGACTCCAGCCATGCCGCCGCCGTGGCAGAAAACTTCGCCGCGATTGACCAAGCTCGAGAATCGCTCGACATCACCTACCAGCACTTCAACGTGGACTTGATCAACAAATGCACTCGAGCCTTGGAGCAGATC
>CAZPUJ010000759.1:0-12383 GCA_964589725.1 uncultured Planctomycetaceae bacterium | reverse complement strand
GACGATCACGGACCTCGCGTTTCGGGCCGATCCGTTCACGCAGAAGGTCGCACTCGATGGTGAGCGTGTGAGGTTGCAGCGCAAGGTCTATTTCGCGCTCAACAAGCCGACAGGGGTTCTCTGTACGAACCACGACCCCGCTGGTCGGCCGCGCGTGATGGACCTCTTCCCGCAGTTCAAAGAGCGGCTGTTTGCGATCGGTCGGCTGGACGAAGAAAGCGAAGGGTTACTGCTGGTCACGAACGATGGCGAGCTGGCCAACCGACTGGCTCACCCGCGGTATCGCATTCCGAAGTTCTACCTATGTCACGTGAAAGGCGTGCCGACGGCCGAGACGTTGGCCTCGCTGAAACGCGGCATGTACTTCGAAGAGGGTCGATTCAGTGTCGAGGGTGTGCGGTTGAAGAAAGCGGCGGGCGACAGCGCGTATCTCGACATCATCCTCAACGAAGGCCAGAACCGCGAGATTCGCCGGCTGATGGCGAAGGTCGGGCACAAGGTCATGAAGTTGAAACGAGTCGGCTTCGGTCCGATTCGATTGAGCAGTCTCCCGCGAGGTGCTTTCCGCCAACTTTCTGTGGACGAGATTCGTTTGCTCAAACAACTGTGCGAACAGCGAGCCTACTTGGACAGCACCGCTTCGCGCGGTCGTAAGCCACGATCGAAGAAACTTGGCGGCGGCTCAAAGCCAGGCTTCCAGAAGCGTCCGCCACGCCAGTTGTCGACCGACATCGTTGAGTCGAACTCCAGTTTCCGTCGCGAAGAAGATTTCGAAGGTCCGTCACGCCAACAATTTCAAGGACAGCCGCCGACTTCACAGCGTCCGTCGCAAGGCACGGTTCGTCCACCGCGTGGTCGCTTCGTAGACGCATCGGACGGGACGTTCGATGACGGTTCAGGATTCAACAGCCAACGTCGATCTGGTGGACCTCCGCGGCAAGGTGGCGCGAATCGCCGACCACAAGCTAGCGCGGCACGACCGCAACGCCGCCAATTCAACGATGAAGGAGGCGCGTCGTTTGATTCCAATACTCAGTCCACTGGTCAGCGCCGTTACGGTGGACCTCCGCGACAAGGTGGCGCGAATCGCCGACCACAAGCTGGCGCGGCACGACCGCAACGCCGCCAATTCAACGACGAAGGAGGCGCGTCGTTTGATTCCAATACTCAGTCCGCTGGTCAGCGCCGTTACGGTGGACCTCCGCGACAAGGTGGCGCGAATCGCCCGCAACGACGGTTCGTCGTCTCGGAAGATGCCGGGGCAAGGTCAACGTATCAAGGGCTGCAAGGGCAAGGCAACTTCAGCGGCGGCCAGCGTCGATACGGCGGCAACCGACCGGGCGACCAGAAGCGTTTACCGCAACGGGGTCAGCGCGTTGAGCGGCGACCTCCGCAAAACCAAGTCACCGTGGACGGTAAAGAAATCCTCGAAGGCAATGTGACCGGCTTCCGTTCAGTCCCCAAGGAAGGCCGGGCGCGTCGCCCGATGACAGGCCAACGGACGTTCAACTCCCGCCAGAAACGCATCAAACGCCGGCGAAAGGCCGAAGAATAATCTATGTCGTCAGCTCACGCCGCTGCGACGTCGCACGGATGCCAACACGACTCGTCGCCGAATCCTTTCTGTTCTGCCAGTCAGGTTGTCGCGCGAGTCGTTGAGCAAGAACGGATGGCTCGCGACACGTATCGGCTGCGGCTGCATTGTCCGGAGATTGCGAAGCGGATCGTTCCGGGACAGTTCTTCATGGTGCGGCCGGTTCACGGGACCGACCCGCTGCTGGGCCGGCCGTTCGCGCTGTACGACACGTACGACGATGTGCATGGTCAGCCGGCGGGGCTCGATTTCGGATACCTGGTCACTGGCAGGCTGACATCGCTGATGCCGACATGGAACGTCGGCGACGACGTCACGATTTGGGGACCGCTCGGCAACGGCTTTCTGGTTCCGCCAGCTGGCACACGACATTTGATGTGCGTCGCGGGAGGCATCGGTCAAACACCATTCCTCGCCGTGACGCGGGAAGCGTTGGGACTGCGACGCTACGGAACTCCGCCGCGCGAACTCGTCGCGAAGCCGCCGCGAGTGACACTTTGTTACGGAGCTCGTTCTGCCGAATATCTTGCCGGGCTGAATGATTTCGCGGTCAAAGGACTCGACGTGCGAGTATCGACCGATGACGGCAGCCAAGGACATCACGGCTTCGTCACGGACTTGCTGCGACAATCGCTGACGTCCGATTCTCCGCCTGATCTGATTTATTGCTGCGGTCCCGAGCGGATGATGCAAGCTGTCCAAACGATCGCGACCGCCGTGAGCATTCCGTGCTGGTTGTCGCTGGAAACGCCGATGGCTTGCGGCATTGGCATCTGTTTCAGTTGCGTCGCCAAGATTCAGCAAGATGATGGTGCTTGGGATTACCGTCGCACATGCCTTGAAGGCCCAGTATTTCCGGCCAGCAAGGTGGTGTTTTAAGAACCAGTGTGAGGCATCCGGATGACCAAGCGTGTCCGTACTGCGTCTGTGATCGTCGCCATCCTGGTTCTGATGATCTTGGTCGTCGCGCGATTCGAGTTGGCGGCAGACGCTCCCTCGCCGCTTGAAAAGGAAAAATCCCTCGCCCAGTTATTGCCGCGAGTCCCGCCGGTCGAGGCCAAGGACGCACTCAAGACCATCAAGGTCGAACGTGGCTTCAAGCTGGAGTTGGTCGCCGCCGAACCGCTGGTCAGCGATCCGGTCGATGCGTGTTTCGACGAGTTCGGGCGGATGTACGTCGCGGAGTTTCACGGCTATCCGTACTCGGCCGAGCCGACCAAGCTGCATCCGCAAGGAGGGGGCAAGAAAAACGACGGCATCATTCGGTTGCTCGCAGACACCGACGGCGACGGACGATTCGACAAGAGCACGATTTTCGCCGATCAATTCGAGTGGGCGTTGTCGGTCTGCTGCTACAACGGCGGTGTGTTCGTGATCGGGCATCCGCACTTGTGGTATTTCAAGGACACCGACGGTGACGGCAAGGCCGACGTGCGTGAGATCGTGCTCACGGGCTTCGGCAAGGACAACGTGCAGTCGTTGGCCAACAACATGAAGTGGAGTCTGGAAAACCGCATCCTCGTCGCGGGTGGTCGCAATCCGAATGTGCTCACGCGCGGCGATCAAGTCGTGCTGCAAGGGACCAGTGACTTCTCATTTGATCCGAAGTCGAACACTTTTGAACCACTCAGTGGCGGCGAACAGTTCGGACATTCGCTGGACGATTGGGGTAATCGATTCGTCTGCAACAACAGCAATCACATTGAGCATGTGGTCTTTCCGCGACGTTACCTCGCGCGCAATTCGTCGTTCGTGGCCAGCGGCACCGTGCGGAGCATCGGGTTCGAGGGCGCCGCGGCTGTTGTGTTTCGCCGCAGTCCGCCGGAGCCGTGGCGGATTGTACGAACCGCACGACGAGTGGCCGACCCGAAGTTCTCCGGCTTGCCGCAAAGCGAGCGAGTTCCCATTGGCTTCTTCACGTCCGCAACGGGGGTGACGATTTATCGTGGCTCGGCTTACCCGGAAGAGTTTCGAGGCAATGCCTTTATCGGCGACGTTGGTGCGAATCTGATTCATCGCAAAACATTGACGCCGAACGGAGCCAGCTTCGGCGCCAAACGGGCCGACGAAAACACCGAGTTCATCACTTCGACAGACAATTGGTTTCGGCCGGTGAACTTTGTGAACGCTCCCGACGGCACGCTGTACGTGCTGGACATGTACCGTGAAACGATCGAGCATCCGGCGTCGATTCCCGAAGACATCAAGGCTCATCTCGATCTCGAAAGCGGCAACGATCGCGGTCGCATCTGGCGGATCGTCTCGCCCGACGGCAAGCGACTGAAGGTGCTGAACCTCGGCAAGATGACATCGGCGGAACTCGTCGCACAGCTCGAATCGGCCAACGCCTGGAATCGCGAGACGGCGCAACGATTGTTGTGGGAACGGCAGGACACGTCGATCGTGCCGCAGCTTGAAAAGCTCGCGCACGAGTCATCGTCTCCGCTCGGCCGATTACACGCGCTTTGCACGCTTGAGGGATTGACGTCTCTTCGTGCCGAAGTCCTCATGCCGAACCTGTCGCATGTCGAGCCCAGGTTGAGGTCGCAGACGATTCGATTGGCAGAGCCGCTTTTGGCGAACAACCGCGAACTTGCGAATGCCGTCCAGACGCGAGTGACTGATGACGACGAGAAGGTGCGTGTCCAACTCGCGTTCACGGTGGGTGAAATGCCCGACGAACTCGCGCTGACGACGCTGTTGCAACTGGCGCAGGATGCGCGCAATGGTGGCGATGTGCGAGTGGCGATGATGACTTCCCTGGCTGGACGTGTGACGCCGTTCTTTCAACAACTCGCGAGCGATGCGGAGTTTGCCAAACAGCCGCACGCAAACAGTTGGTTCGTTGAGCTTGCTCGCACGCTCGGCAGCGACTCGAACGCCGCCGCCGGACTGAGTGCGTTGCGAACTGCCGTCGCGAGCAGCCTTCCGGCCGCGACTCGTTCCGCCGTGTTGACTGCGCTCGGTGAAGGACTGCGGCGTCGCGGTGGCTCGATTCCGAAACTCTTGAACGACGGCAAGGCCGATGACGCGACGAAGTCCCAGGTGGTCGTATTCTTCAAGACCGCCGTCGCGGTTGCCGCGAATTCGAAATCGTCCGCCGGTGACCGCATCGCGGCCGCACGAATGCTCGGCCTGAGCGATTTCGCGATGGCCAGTGAAACACTCGGCGGGCTGTTACAGCCGCAGATTGATCCGCAGTTGCAGATCGCGGCGGCGAATTCGCTCGGTCAACTCGATGGAACGGACGTGCCGAAGTTGCTGCTGACCGGATGGCGCAGTCACTCCCCGGCCGTGCGGCGCGAAATCGTCGACGCGCTGCTTCGATCAGGCAATCGAGTCGATTCGCTGCTGGAGGCCGTTCAAGCCGGGACTGTTTTGCGAGGTGAAATTGAACGCGACAAGAAGGACTTGTTGCTGAATCATCCCCAGTCCGACATCCGCGATCGTGCCAGGCAACTTCTTGCCGCCGAGGTCGACCCGAATCGAGCGAAAGTCGTCGCCGAGTATCAGTCGGCGGCGGCTCAATTGGGAGATGCGGCGCGCGGTAAAGTGGTGTTTCAACAGAAGTGCGCAAACTGTCACCAAATCGGAGACGTGGGCTTCGTGGTTGGCCCGAACCTGCAAAGCGTCGCAAACAAATCTCCGGCAGACTTGCTGTTGGCGATCCTCGATCCAAGCCGCGAAGCTCAACCGAACTTCACGACTTACGTCGTCGAGACCACCGACGGCAAAGTACTCAACGGCCTGCTCGCCGCCGAGTCTGCGAACAGCGTGACACTCCGCCGGGTCGAAGCCAAAGAAGACGTCGTGCTCCGCAGCAACATCGAGACGATCGCCTCCAACGGTAAATCGCTGATGCCTGAAGGTTTCGAGAAGGAGATTCCGGCGACCGCGATGGCGGACCTGTTGGCGTTTTTGAAGAGCTTGTCTGGACAGTGACGACGGAACGCTGACACATCCGGTTCTCGCAGCATGACCGTATCGGCTGAAATTGGGGATCATCGGCCACAGTTGCATCGTAAATGGACCCGCAGAGGCCGTTAGGTCGTAGCCGAACTCGTGAGAGTTTGGGGGCCTGAAGTCTCACGCCTTCAGCTAGCCGAATATCTCTACGGGTCCACTTAGATCGTCGCTGCAATCCCGTTCGAGCTTTGCTACAGTGGCGACGTTGTCTTTTTGTGCCGTCCACTGATTACTCTTTTTTCAGGGGCGGTTGGTCGTGCTTCGATGATCGTCTAGCCAAATCAGGCCGCGAGAATTGCGGACTGTGCTCCACGTCGCACTATGAGTGTTTCCATTGTCACCTGTCCGCAATGCAAGTCACTGTTGCTGAGCGATACGTTCCAGTGTCCCAGTTGCCATCACGTGCTCAATCCGAACCAGGCCGTCGATCTGACAGGGTTCAAACTTCACAGCGAAGTCATGGGGAGCGGCTCCGACGACATTCCCTGTCCCGACTGCGGTGAGATGGTTCGCAAAGAACTGGTCCGCTGCTGGCGCTGCGGCGGATTCTTACGGTCTGAAATGGCCGACTCCTATCAACGCATGCGGGACGCCACGCCAATTCCGGACCCCGCCGCTCCGGTCTTTCGCGAAGTCCCCAGTTCAAGACCGAGCACCGCTTCCAAACCCGCGCCGGCACCGTCCGTTCCCAGGCTGGTCGCTAGGGCGGCGGACGATGACGACTTCGCACTCGGCCCCGGAGTTACGGCGATCTCGCCCGGCCAGTCACGTCTGCCTCAACCGGCCACTGAATCGGATGCCGATGGCACGTATCGTTTGCCAGAGTTAGCGGCCTCGTCGACCGCGCCATCTACAGCGACCGCAGATGCTTCCACGACTTCTCTCGCGCAGGAGTCCAACGCGTCGACTGAATCGCATTCCGTCGCCACGGCTGGGGATGTCCTTTTGGATATCGCTCGCCAAGAGGAACAAGAGTCCGAGGACCGCCGCAAGACTCGCGGAAAACGCAAACCCGGTGGACCCATGACCGCGCGAACGGGGTTCATCATTTTTTGTCCACACGGCCATCAAATTGAAGTGCAGGAAAAACATCGCGGCCAGATGGGCCGTTGCCCGCGCTGCAAGGCCCAATTCATCGTGCCGTTGGCCAGTTTCGAAGTGAAGCCGGCCGAGCCGACAGCGCCAGCAACGGATTCCGCAGCGACGGCTGTCGAAGCGGCTGGAAAACTATCTGCCGGAAAGTTTACGCGCTGGATGAAAGACGTGCGGTTGCATCTGCTCGACCCCACGAAGCTCAAACTCAAGCCAGGCAGTCTTGAGAACGCCTTCGAATTAGTCGATCTCGGCTTTGGTTTGGATGGGCTGTTGTTCATCGCGCTGGTGAAAAAAGGTTCGCTCTTCAGTTCCACGGAAAAAAACAAACCGGAAACTCGCGAGGCGGTTGTCAATCATCTCACTGCGGGCAAGCCACTGACGGAGCTGCAAGTGGCCAGCCAGCGTTTGTTCGCCGCGGACATCGTCAAGCAGCAAATTCAGGTGGTGCAGCCCGTGATCTACGCGCACGAGTCGATGTTCGCCGGTATTCCGGTTTTTGGAGTCAACCGCATCGCGGTGCGATTGCCCAAGCCGCCTGACGGACACGAATTACTGTTCGCCTCGTTCTGGCTGTCGGAGTTTCGTGAGTTCGCCAAACAGATGGACGAAGTCTTTGAGATCAATGCCCTCGGCGAGGACATGGGCATTCCGCTGGTTGACAAGTTTGCCGAGCACAAGTGTCACTACACAGAGACCATGTTTCAGGTTCTCGAAGACGCCGCATACCATCAAGCCGATCCCGGAATCAAGTTGCGAATCGCCGGCCGGAAATGCGAAGGTTGTGGACTGCTCGTTAGCGAAGATGGCCGCAAGAAAGAGAAGCTTGGTGGTGTAGATGGAAAAGGCATTGCGAAGGCCAAGTGCCCCAAGTGCCAAAAGAAATTCGGCTCGTTCACGTTCTACACGCTCGAAGTCGCCCCCGCTGAGCCGCCTGTGGCCGCCACTCCAGCCGCCGCCGGGTAGTCGCCGGAATCTTCTCCACAGGAGATTGTCATGAAGTCCGCCGTGATCATTGATGCTGTTCGCACACCCATCGGAAAAGCTTCGTCGGAGGTCGGTTACTTTCGCGATGTCCGCGCGGATGAGCTGTCGGCTCAGTTGATCAGGTCGCTGGTCGAGCGAACGGGCATTGACCCGCATTTGATCGAAGACGTCCGTTGGGGCTGCGTGCAGCAGCAAGGGGAACAGGGTTACGACGTCGCTCGGATCGCGGCATTGATGGCCGATCTGCCGATCGAGACCGGCGGCGTGACCATCAACCGTAATTGCGCGTCCAGCCTGCAGGCGATCAACGACGCGGCGATGAGCATTTTGGCGGGGTATGACGACGTACAGATCGCCGGTGGCGTCGAGCACATGGATCACATCCCCGCGACGAAAGACTACAACCCCGCGCCGAGCCTGTTTCGCAAGCACTCCGAAGCCATCATGAACATGGGGCTGACGGCCGAGTACCTCGCGATGAAGTATGGCATCAGCCGGCGGCGCCAGGACGAGTTCGCCGCTCGCAGCCAGCAGTCGGCGGGCGAGGCGACTCGCAAGGGCGAACTGGCTTCCGAAATCGTGCCGACGTGGGGTCGCAACGAGATCGGGTTGAAATCGCTGCTGACGACCGATCAAGGTCTGCGTGCCGACACGACCGTCGAGGGCTTGAGCAAACTGCCGCTCGCGTTCAATCCGGCGGGGGGCAGCGTGACCGCCGGCAACGCGTCGCAGGTGAGCGTTGGCGCGGCGGCTGTGCTGATCATGTCCGAGGACAAAGCTCGCGAACTGGGTTTGCAGCCGCTGGCTCGCGTCCGTTCGATGGCTGTCGCCGGCGTCGCACCTGAAGAAATGGGAATCGGCCCGGTCCCCGCCGTTCACAAAGTGCTCCAGCGAGCGGGCCTCAAGCTGTCGGATATCGACTGCATCGAGATCAACGAAGCATTCGCCGTGCAGGTACTGTCGGTGCTCAAACTGCTGGGTATTGACGAGTCGAAAGTCAACACACGCGGCGGAGCGATCGCCATCGGACATCCGCTGGGAGCCAGCGGAGCACGCATCACGGCGACTTTGCTGCACCGCATGCGCGACAGCGGCGCGAAACTTGGACTGGCGACGCTGTGTGTCGGACAAGGTCAAGGTGTCGCGACGGTATTTGAAGGCATTGCAAATTGAGAATGGCAAATTGCCAAATGCGTAGTTCGACTGTATGAGTTGACCCCAGCCAGCTTGTCTGGCTGGTGAACGAGACTGGTGATCTAGCAAGCACCCCTTCCAGTTTCCCACTTTCTTTCTCCGCGTGCCGCCTTTGGCGGCACGCGGAGAAAGAAAGGCGAGGAAAAGGGCGGTGTTTT
Source organism: uncultured Planctomycetaceae bacterium (assembly GCA_964589725.1). Lineage (GTDB taxonomy): Bacteria > Planctomycetota > Planctomycetia > Planctomycetales > Planctomycetaceae > CAYSHJ01. Next base: position 3,392 of record CAZPUJ010000759.1, on the reverse strand, counting down.
AGCTCGTCAATCTTCGGCTCCAGCCAGGCAAGCTGGCAGGGGGCCAAGACGAACTTACACGGTCGAAGTCGTGGACTGCGATATCCAACTCAATTTGCCTTTTGCAATTCTCATTTTGCAATTTGCAATTCTTCCGATCTGATCCCCCAACAATTTCAGGGAGTTCGACGATTCATGCTCGGAGCACATCTCACCCCGCAACAGTACCTCACCCGCTGCGCCGAGGAGTTTGGCAAGCTGGACGTCAGCCAGGTGGTCGGACTCGCTGACGAGATTTACTCGGCGTATCAGGACGGCCGATTCGTGTACATCATCGGCAACGGCGGCAGCGGATCGAACTCGTCGCACTTCTGCGAGGATCTCGGTAAGAGCACGCTGCGGCGCGAGGACTTTCTCAACGACAACATGAAGCGGCTCAAAGTGCTTAGCCTGACAGACAACACGCCATATATTTTGGCGTGGGGCAACGACGAAGGCTTTGATCGCGTCTTCGTCGAACAACTGAAGAACTTTGCCTCGCCTGATGACCTACTGATCGCGATCAGCGGCAGCGGCAACAGTCCGAACATTCTGAACGCCGTCGAATGGTCCAATCGGCACAACCTGCGAACCTGGGGCATCACCGGCTACAGCGGCGGCAAATTGCAGCCACTGGCCAAGAAAAATCTGCACGTGCCGCTGGACGATATGGGCATGGTGGAGTCGATCCATCTGGTGCTGTTCCATTGGATCCTCAACGACGTTTACGCCCGGATCAATCGAGTTGGACGACACGCCCTTTGAGCGACCGCGGCGGCTGTCCGCTGCTTATGGCATCAAGTCCGGCAACTTGGTTTTCGCGTCCTTGATCTTCAGGGTAGATACCAATGACGCAAGGTCGGTGGAGTTTGCGCTCATTTCTTCCGATCGCGCCCAGGCCCGAGTTGAAAGCGCCTCCATTGGGCCGTACCCTGCCGGCTATGTCCACGAGCAAGGCTGATCTTCTTCGCTCCGATCTGGCGCACCTGATCCATGCGTTGCACAACCGCAAGCTGCACGAGAGCTGTGGGCACGTCTGGGTGCGCGGCGAAGGGGCGATCCTGTTCGATGCGGATGGCAAAGAGTACATCGACGGCTTGTCGGGATTGTGGAATGTGGTCGCGGGGCACGGGCGAAAGGAATTGGTCGAAGCCGCCGCCGCGCAGATGCAGACGCTGCCGTACTGCTCGAACTATGCCGGCAGTTCGAACCCAGCGGCGATCTGGTTGGCCGAGCGATTAGCCGGGCTGTGCTATCCGTCGATCCAGCGGTTCTTCTTCACATCGGGAGGCGGCGAGTCGAGCGACACGTGCTTCAAGACAGCCCGCTACTTCTGGCGCATGCAGGGGCGGCCGGAAAAAACGAAAGTCATCTGCCGCCAGTGGGGCTATCACGGCACGACGCTGGGCGCGATGAGTGCCACAGGGATCGCGAGCTACTGGCCGATGTTCGAGCCGCGCGTGCCGGGCTTCGTCCACATTCCATCGCCGTACCCGTATCGCTACGTCGCGCCACCGGGAGTCAGCCGCGGCCTCGCCGCCGCGAACGAGCTCGAACAAGCGATCCTGCGCGAGGGCCCGGACACGATCGCCATGTTCTTCGCGGAACCGGTGCAAGGTTCGGCCGGCGTAATCGTGCCGCCGGACGATTACTTCCCGCGCATCCGCGAGATCTGCGATCAGTACGACGTGCTGCTGGTCACGGACGAGGTTATCACCGGCTTCGGCCGCACGGGAAAAATGTGGGGCCTGCAACACTACGGCGTGCAGCCGGACATGATTCAATTCGCGAAGGCGATCACCTCGGGCTATTTCCCACTGGGCGGGATGGGCGTCAGCGAGCGGATCGCGCAGGTGCTCGACTCGGCCGAGCAACCGTGGATGCACGCCTTCACGTACAGCGGTCATCCGGTTGGCTGCGCGGTGGCGTTGCGGACGCTGGACATCATCGAGGAGGAAGACTTCCCAGCGCAGGCCGCCGAGAAAGGCGCGTCTCTTCTGTCTGGTTTGAAAGCCGCGCTGGAATCTCATCCGCACGTGGGCGAGGTTCGCGGCAAAGGCTTGATGTGCGCCATCGAGTTCGTGCAGGACAAAGCCACCAAGGCCGAGTATCCGCCCGCCGAGCAGATCGGCCACAAGGTCCACTTAGCCGCTCAGCGTCGCGGCTTGTACTCGCGTCTGCGCGGCGACGTGTTCTGCCTGGCCCCGCCGATCATCACCCCGCCCAAACTGCTCGACCGGATCGTCGAGATCATGGCGGAATCGGTCCGCGAAGTCTTGGGCACGTGACCGCGCGTTGACCCACCGAAACGCAAACTCGAACGCTCATCGACGCTGATCTTCGCCGTTGGCCAATCATCGCGGCCGTGCCGTCCGGAATGGAGTCGAGCATAATCACCGCAACAAGGAGAATGACTCATGCTGAACGTAACGCGGGGCGTCTATTTCCAATTGCGAGCGAACTGCAGGGCGCGGACCGGCGGGCTGAGGGTCTGGTCCGCCGCGATGGCGTCGAGTCCGCCGCGGCGGATCAGGGCCTCCCGCTCCGCCCGCAGTTCCGGCCTCCACAGCGGCGCTCTCAGTCGATTCCGAACGCGACTTTGAGGCACTCGTCGATTTGCTTCATCGCTGCCTCAGACAACTTTCCAATCCTTCGGTCCACATTTCGTGGTGCCATGACCGCGAGGTTGATACACGAGACGAGCGAATTGTGATTCAGCCCGGAGAGTTGCCCTTCCGGCGTGGAAACGTCGATCAGAAAGTGCGCGGAGTCGCCGACGTTCAGCAAGTTGCCGGTAATCCCCGCGACGAGCAGGTTCGCGATGCGATGATTGTAGAAATCGCTCTGTACGACGAGGGCCGGACGATTCTTCGCTGGGGCGGTGCTGGAATGCGGGAACTTGCACAGAATGACGTCGCCGCGTTTCATGGAATTCTCTCGGCGTTGTCCAGGGCGTCAAACGTCTGTGCCGCTACGGCCTCCAGTTCTTCGTCGGACCAGTCGCTGTCGTCGTACGCAATTTGTCGAATCTTCTGAAAGACGTCTTTGCGGACCACAATGCATTCCGTCTGATCCACGGTGACGGGCACTGCCTCGCCATGCCGAATCGCATTCATCTGTTGGGGCGTGAGCGTCATGACGAGCCTCTTTTCTCGCCGATTCTACTCGTGTTTGCCACCGCCCGCCAATGGTTCTCAGAGCCGATACCGATTCACCAAAACCACCGAGAAAAATATGCTTCCTCAACAGAATCTATGGGTGAATTCTGGTTCGGGAAGTGCTCCGAGGTTGTGATATAAGGCGATTTCGACGGCTTCATAGGTGCGGAAGCCGTAGGCTTTTCTGGTGGTCAATTTCACTTTGTTGTTCAAACC
>CAZPUJ010000758.1:0-7279 GCA_964589725.1 uncultured Planctomycetaceae bacterium | reverse complement strand
CTTTTTAGCCCCGCGAGGGGCGGAAGATAGTAGCCCAGGGTGAAAGCCCTGGGATTTGAGCCGTACGAAACGACGAAAGCCCCGGAGGGGCGAAAGAATTGATGTCAAAAACTCTGTCGCCCCTCCGGGGCTCTGCGGATTCGTGTGGTCGCAAACCCACGGCTTACGCCGTGGGCTATTACCTTTCGCCCCTGCCGGGGCTGACAAACAGCGCAACATCAAAACGCGCAAGCGAGGGCGGGATCTCGTTTCGCCCTCGCTTACGCGTTGGGTTAGTTAACGATCTAAGGAGAGAGTCATGCGTATCCAGCGGTTGATCTGCCAACCGGCAATCGGGTGCCCCCAAAACACGACGTCCCGCCGACCACACCGGAGGAGCGGTTTCACGCTCATCGAGTTGATGGTGGTGATTGCCATTATCGCGGTCCTGATCGCACTCCTCTTGCCGGCGGTTCAGGCAGCACGTGAGGCGGCACGGCAATCCACTTGCAAGAACAACCTCAAGCAGATCGGATTGTCCTTCCAACTCCACCACGATGCCTACAAACATTTTCCGAGCGCCGGCTGGGACTTCTGGGAGCCTCCGACGTACATGTCTGGCGTTCCGGCTGTGGGAGACAACCAGAGAGCGGGTTGGGGATTTCAGATTCTCCAATTCATCGAAGCGAAAGAGGTCTGGCGCGGGGGCTCCGGCGCCACGGATCTCGATCGCATCCTGTTCGCGATCAGCAAGACGAATCCTGTCTTTTTTTGTCCCTCCCGTCGGGCTCCGCAGACCCTGACCTATTCCGATCCCTTATATCTCGGCGGCACGTCCGCGACGCACGCACTGTGCGACTACGCCGGGAGCAATCTGGAAGAAACCGGAGTCGTTCGGAGATACACGCCGAGTCGCATGGCCGATGTCCGCGATGGCACCTCGCTGACACTACTCGTGGGCGAGAAACGCTTGAACATAAGCCTTCTTGGAAGTTGGCAAGAAGACGACAACGAGGGCTACGCGGCGGGCTTTGACGAGGACACCCTCCGCCGCACGGATTTGACGCCGGCGGGCGACCATATTACGCCCAGCGTTGATGGCGAAGAAAAATTCGGATCGTCGCATTCGGGGGTCTTCAATGCCGCTCTGGTCGACGGATCGGTGCGTTCAATCTCCTACACGATCGACGCCACCGTCTTTCGTTACCTGGGCAACATCAAAGACGGCCAGGTGATTAACCCCTTCTAATGATAATGAGGAAGTGAAAACAATTCCGTATTCCTTTGTGATCTCTGCACGGCTGGCCAATTCGTCGTCTTGGGCAATCTGTAGCCTCGGCCCTTGTGGCCGGTTTGATTTGAATTCGTCGGAAAAAAAAGCAGAAGTCTCATTACGCAGGCCACAAGGGCCTGGGCTACAGGTTCCGTAGATTCAAGAATTAGCCAGCCGTGGCGATCTCTGCGGCCTTCTGTTCAAACGAGATGAATCCCATGCTTCGAGATCATCTTTTGAACAGAAGGCCGCGAAGAACGCAAAGGGATGCTGTCGACTCGCCACGGCTGGCTAATTCTTCAATCTGCGTCCTGGCTGAAATACAAGCCCGAAGCGCAAGCGAGAGATTTCCGCGCATTTCACTCGCTGGCGCTTCGGGCTTGTATGACTTCGCGCATTTCACTCGCTGGCGCTTCGGGCTTGTATGACTTCGAGCCTCTCACAATAACCCGACGCGTCAGCGAGGGCGTCGAGGAATTGAGCGTGAATCCGTCCCTCACTCACGCTTCCGGTTAGTTTTGTGAGAGGCTCTTAATGTGGTTTTCTAGGAGCAACGCCATTGGCTGTGCAGCTCAGCAGTCGCTGTCTAATCGTCAACGCGGACGACTTTGGAATGAGTGCCGGTGTGAACCGCGGCATCATCGAAGCCCACAGCCGCGGGATCGTGACCAGCGCTAGCCTGTTGGTCCGTTGGGAAGCCGCCGTCGAGGCGGTTGCGCTCAGCCGCGAATGTCCGCGGCTGGGACTTGGTTTACACATTGATTTGGGAGAATGGGCCTATCGCAATGGGAACTGGGTGGCGCTTTACGAAGTGGTTTCGCTGCGAGATCGAGACAGCGTGTCGCGCGAAGTCTTCCGACAGCTTGAGTTGTTTCGGCAACTGACGGGACGCAACCCGACGCATCTGGATTCTCATCAGCACGTCCATCGTGAGGAGCCGGTTCGGTCCATCATGTCTGATATCGTCAACAACTGTTCGATTCCCCTGCGGCACTTCAGTCCGCGAGTCACTTACTGCGGAGCTTTCTACGGCCAAACGGACAAGGGCGAGCCGTATCCCGAGGCGATCAGCGCGGCGTCACTGATTCGCCTTCTCTTGGAGCTGTCACCCGGCATGACGGAACTCTGCTGCCATCCCGGTTTGGACGACAATCTGAAGACGATGTACTGCCACGAACGATTCGACGAAGTGAAGACTCTGTGTGACGCGAGCGTACGCTCGGCCATCGCCGCGGCTGGGATCGAGCTGTGCTCCTTCAACGATCTGGCCAATGCCCCGCTTGCGGGAGATCAGCCATCATGAAAAGCGAGTTGATGCCTCATGCAGTTAGCCCCAAAGGGGCAGCCACATGCCAGCCCAGGGCAAAGCGAAACGGAGTTAGCCGTGAAGCGCCGCCCTGGGTCGGCAATCCAATCAATGTTCGGAGCCCTGAAAGGGCGAAACCAGTCGGCGAGAGAGGTTCCGTGTTTAGTTGCGCCCTTTCAGGGCTAAAAACATCATTGGGGACCGTGTCCTGGGGCGGCGCTGCGCTCTGCCCCAGGCTGGTATATTGCTGCCCCTTCGGGGCGAACATGAGATGTCTCGATACCACCTGGACACGCCGGGTGGGGTGCGTTGCCCTTCTCTTGTTTCTGTTGATCACCGGATGCGGAAAGGATCAGACCTACAGGGTTCCCGGTTTGACAAAGATGTTGGAGCACAGCGACCATGAGAAGCGATGTACCGCGGCGGAACTGCTCGGAGCCTACGGTGCCGAGGCGAAGCCCGCAGTGCCGCAGTTGACGCAGGCTCTGAAAGACAGTCATCCGAGCGTACGACTTGCGGCGGCCTATGCGTTGGCGGCCATCGGGCCAGATTCCGAGTCCGCTCTGCCGACGCTGATCGAGATGCTCAAGGATCAAGACCCGGAAGTCCGCTTGGCGGCGGTGTACGCGATGCCGACGGTCGGCCTCACTGCCCCCACCACGCTGCCGGCCTTGCAACAGGCCCAACGGGATCGCGATGAACAGGTTCGACAGGGAGCGACGACGGCGATCCGCAAGCTGGAATCCGCCGCTAAGTACAGAAAAGCCGCAGCAGCACCACCAAGCACCAAGTAAGCCAGGTACGGTCAAACAGGTACGGTCAAAAATGAGACATTTCGCGACGTCGAACACTCGCCCCGGATTTTTCACGAGCCGAGTAAATTCCGCAGCAGGCCGTAGCACACGAGCCCGACGCGCAAATTTTGAAATTGCGCATTCTTCAGCCGCGGAGCGGCGACATGATAAAGCCGGGGGCGCAAGCCCCCGGAATTCGGAATTCTTTAATGGTCAAGCCCCGGAGGGGCGACATCAAAACGATCACCCACGATCAGGTGTCGCCCCTCCGGGGTTTGGCCAAGAGTTCTCCTCGTTTCCAGGGGCTTACGCCCCCCGGCGACACGATGCCGCCGCTCCGCGGCTGGAACAGCGCAACATCAAAACGCGCAAACGAGGGCTCGCGTTCGGTTCCTCGCTTCGGGCTAGTGTGCGAACGGCCAACGTCGAGAATCGACGGAGTGCGGAGACGCTGCCGTGAAATACCTCCCCCGCGTTCTTCATTACCTGAGGCCCTATTGGAAGCTGGCGAGCGTGGTCGTCGTGCTGTTATTTCTCGCCAGCGCGATGGATTTGCTTACCCCCTGGCCGCTGAAAATCCTCGTTGACAATGCGCTGGGCCAACAGCCGGTTCCCGAATGGCTGCGAGCAATCATCGGTTCCGGCGATGAGCATCGGCGTTTGCTGATCTTCGCCGTCGTGACCGGTCTCCTGGTGACGCTCCTCCACAACGGGTTAAGCGTTATCGAGAGTTATGTGAAGACCAAGCTGGAACAGCGAATTATTCTCGACTTTCGCAGCGATTTGTTCGAGCACGCTCAGCGACTGTCGCTGGCGTTTCACGACAACCGACGCTCGGGCATGCTGATCTACGCCATCAACAACCAGGGCGATGCCGTCGTCGCCCTGATCATGATCGTTCCGACTTTGGTGCAAAGCCTGATCACGCTGGTGGGGATGTTCTGGATCGTCTTTCTGATGGACCGCTGGCTCGCACTGCTGTCGATGATGGTCCTGCCCTTGCTGCTGTATTCTGTCCGGTACTACGCGACGCGGATTCAGGACCGGCTGATGCGCGTCTGCGGCATGGAAGGGGAATCGCTGTCGATCGTGCATGAGGCGATGTCGATGCTCCGCGTGATCGTCGCCTTTGGCCGCGAGAGTCACGAGCATCAGCGGTTCCGTGATCAAGGTCAGCGGGCCATTGCCGCCCGAGTCGATGTCACCGTCCGGCAAACGTTGTTTTCCCTGTCCGTCAACATGACGACCGCTCTGGGAACAGCCGCCGTGCTGGGTTATGGCGCCCATCAGGTGCTTCAGGGAAAGCTGTCCGTCGGCGACTTGCTGGTCGTCATGGCCTACATCGCGGCCGTGTACAAGCCGCTGGAGGCGATCACCTACACGCTGGGCTCGGTCCAGAACCAACTGGTCCAATTGCGGATCGCGTTCAATCTGCTCGACACGGAGCCCGAGGTCAAACAGACGATTCAGGCCGTCGAGATCACCGATTGCCGCGGCGGCCTGACCTTCGAGAACGTGAATTTCAATTACCGCGAGCGGACCGACACGCTCAAGCATATTTCCTTCGAAGTCGCGCCCGGTCAGCGCGTGGCCATCGTCGGACCCACCGGGGCCGGCAAGACCACACTCATCAGTTTGATTCCCCGATTCTACGATCCGACCGACGGCCGCATTCTGCTGGATGGGCGAGACACGTGTGGCTTGACTCTGAAATCGCTGCGAGACCAGATCAGCCTGGTGTTGCAGGAGCCGCTGCTGTTTTCGGGAAGCATCGCCGACAACATCCGCTATGGCCGCCTGGATGCCACCGAAGACGAGATCATTGCCGCCGCGCAAGCCGCCAATGCACATGACTTCATCCTAAAGCTCCCCCAGAAGTATCAGACCCAGTTGGGCGAACGGGGCGCGAAACTCTCCGGCGGAGAACGGCAGAGAATCTGCGTCGCACGCGCCTTCCTGAAAGACGCTCCGATCCTGATCCTCGACGAGCCGACCTCCGCCATCGACTCGCGGACCGAAGCCGTAATCCTCGATGCCCTCGATCGGCTGATGGTCGGACGCACGAGCTTGATGATCGCGCATCGCCTGTCGACGATTCACTACGCCGATTTGATCTTAGTTCTCGACCGCGGTCAAATCGTGCAGCGCGGTACGCACGAGGAACTGCTTGATCAGGAGGGGCTCTATCGGCAACTCCACGAGATGCAAACGCGACATGGCAAACGCTCGCCTGGCGTAGCCGCAAGCTGCCAGCTTGTGGTCAAGAGCGATGGCTCCCTCGCCCCCGCATCGGGGGAGAGGACCGTGGTTGCTGGCTCCCTGGCGCCCGCAGCGGGGGAGAGGGCTGGGGTGAGGGGGGCCCGCGATTGAACACTCCCTCCCAGAAAAAAATCGTCATGCTCGGCATGATGACCCGCATCCCGGTGGCCGGAGCCGTCTGGGGAGCCATGCAATACCTGCTCGGCTTTCAGCGGCTGGGCTACGACGTGTACTACGTCGAGGCCCACGCGCGCACTCCGTCGATGCTGATGCAACACGACGACGACGATAGCTCCGCCTTGGCGGCGGCGTTCATCGACCGAGTCATGCGGCGTTTCGACCTGGGCGACAAGTGGGCCTTCCACGCCCTGCATGACGATGACCGCTGCTTCGGCATGACCGAAAGCCAGCTCCAACAGCTTTATCGTTCGGCCGATCTGCTGATCAACTATCACGGCGGAACCGTGCCGCGGCCCGAGCACAGCGCCACCGGCCGGCTCCTGTACCTCGAAACCGATCCGGTGGAACTCGAAATCGAGCTGTATCACAACGACCCACAAGCCATCGCGTTCCTCGAGCCGCACAGCAGCTTCTTCACCTGGGGCTTGAACTACGGCCAGCCCGACTGTCGAGTTCCGCTGCCCGCGCGTTTCCCATTCAAGACCTCCTGTCCGGTCGTCGTTCAGGATCTCTGGCGATCCAACGCGGAAAAAGGGGTCGGGTACCTTTTGCCGGAACGGCCCAACGCGGAAAAAGGGGTCAGGTACCTTTTGCCGGAACGGCCCGAAGGGTGCTGCGCACAAAAGGTACCTGACCCCTTTTTCCCCGCCCAACGTAGCCATCACGCTCCGCGTGATGAGCCTTACGCCTCAGTGTTCACAACCATCGGCAACTGGCGCCAGTCGGGCCAGGTCGAGTATCAGGGCGAAATCTACACCTGGAGCAAGCATCACGAGTATTTGAAATTCCTCGACCTGCCCGCTCGCACACCGCAAAAGTTCGAGCTAGCGCTGAGCAGTTACGAGGACGAGGACCGCCGGCTGTTGGAGAGCCACGGCTGGCGCGTCTGCGACTCGATGGACTTCTCCACCGACCTCGACGCCTACCGCGAGTACATTCGCCAGTCGCGAGGCGAATTCACCGTCGCCAAGGATCAAAACGTGCGGCTCCGCAGCGGCTGGTTCAGCGAACGCAGCGCCCAATACCTGGCCGCCGGCCGGCCGGTCATCACGCAGGAGACTGGCTTCAGCAACGTCCTTCCCACCGGCCGAGGCCTGTTCGGTTTCTCGACGATGGACGACATCCTGGCCGCCGTCGACAGTATCAACTCCGACTACGAAGCCCACAGCCGCGCCGCCGCCGAAGTAGCCCGCGAATACTTCAACTACGACGTCGTACTCCGACGAATGTTGGATGAGGTGGGCCTATGAATCGAACGACGAAAACGTACCAATACAAGCCCGAAGCGCCAGCGAGTGCATTCAACCCGCCAGCGAGTGCATTCAACCCGCCAGCGAGTGCATTCAACCCGCCAGCGAGTGCATTCAACCTCGACGCGAGTGCATTCAACACACAAGCGAGCGCATTCAACCCCCACCTGAAAAATCCATGCACTCGCTGGCGCGTCGGGCTTGTATTGGTCTTGCTGCTGGCTTTCGGCTGCTCGCG
>CAZPUJ010000757.1:0-4223 GCA_964589725.1 uncultured Planctomycetaceae bacterium | reverse complement strand
CGGATGACAGCGTCTGTCGCCGATCGCGGTGCCGTCCGAAAATATCTCTGAAGAGTTCGCAATGGCCAAAACCTCGTCACCCATGACAACGCCGTCGAGGATCTTGATCGCCGACGACAATGAGCAGAATCGCGAACTGCTCGAGGCGTATCTGTCGGGCGGGGCTTATGAAATCGAGATGGCTCGCGACGGGGCTGACACGCTCGACAAAGTCAAATCCTTCGAGCCAGACTTAGTGCTGCTGGACATCATGATGCCGAAGCTCAGCGGCTATGAGGTTTGTCAGCGGCTCAAGGGCGACACGAATACGCACGACATCCCGATCTTAATGGTCACCGCGTTGAACGAGATGGGTGACATCGAGAAGGCTGTGGCCGCCGGCTGCGATGACTTTCTAACGAAGCCGGTGAATCGACTGGAACTGACAACGCGAGTTCGCTCGTTGCTTCGCGTGCGGCACTTGACGAACGAGCGAGACCGGCTGCTGGCGTATCTTGCGGAAGTCGAAGCCGCGCTCGGACCACGCGGAATCGGTAAGCGATGACCGACTCGCAAGTAGGACGGATTGCCAATCCGTCCCCCAAAGACACGGGACGGATTGCCAATCCGTCCCACATGCATGATCCCCCGCAGGTCATTCTGAAACCTCGCCACGCCTTGCCGTTTTTCAAGCGGCACCCTTGGGTTTTCGCGGGAGCGATCCGCTCGATTCAAGGCGCGCCACAAGGGGGTGACGAAGTCGCGTTGGTGTCTCACGAAGGTCAATTCATCGCGCGCGGGCTGTTCAATCCGCACAGCCAAATCCGCGTGCGGCTGTACTCGTGGGATGCGGACAAACCGCTCGACCGCGAGTTCTGGAAAGCCCGTTTGCAGTCGGCGTTGAAACTGCGTCAGGGCTTGTTTGGCACGTCCGGCGAGGTCACGGCCTATCGGCTGGTCAACAGCGAGGCGGATGGACTGTCAGGGCTGACGGTGGATCGCTACGACCACTGGTTGTCGATGCAATTCACAAGCTTGGCGCTGGCGCGGCGGCGAGAAACGTTCGTTGAACTGCTGCGCGATTTGGCTCAGCCGGCGGGCATCTGGTTGCGCACCGAAAAAGGAATGCTCGAGGCCGAAGGTTTGGAAATCTCCGACGGTCTGCTGTGGGGCGAACCGCCGCCGAGGCCGCTAACGATCAGCGAACACGACCTGCGTTGGGAAGTTGATCTGACCGAAGGCCAAAAAACAGGCTCCTATTTGGATCAACGTGACAATCGCCGCGCGGTGGCTGGCTATGTTGCGGGACATCGCGTGCTGGACGTCTTCTGCTACGCGGGCGGTTTCGGCATCGGAGCTTTAGTCTGGGGTCACGCTCGCGAGGTGTTGGCCGTCGATTCCTCCGAAGCCGCGCTGACGTTGGCCCGCCGCAACGCGGAACTCAACGGTGTCGCCGACCGTTGGCGCGGCGATCGTGCCGACGGATTCAAAGCCATGGAACAACTCCGCGACGCTGGCGAGAGGTTTGACACCGTCGTGCTCGATCCGCCCAAGCTGGCTCGCGGTCGAGCCGCGTTACCGCAGGCACTGCGCGCCTATTACAGCTTGAACCACTTGGCCGTTTCCGTTCTGAAGTCTGAAGGTTTATTGGTCACATGCTGTTGTTCTGGCCTCGTGACGCGCGAGGACTTTCAACAGATGTTGGCGGACGTCGCGATTCAATCGCGCCGCCACATTCGCATCCTGGAAGCTCGCGGTGCCGCGCCGGATCACCCACTCTCGCCGTTTTGCCCGGAGAACGACTACCTCAAGTGCTACGTTTGCTCGGTGGAGTAAGCGGAACGGCAAGAGAAAACGTCGCCAACGCCACCCCGCTTGGGGACTGTCGATTTAATCGCCCCTGAGCTTGTCTCAGGGGTTCACACGTTTCTGCACTACTTGAAATCACCGAGAAAATCGTAGTGCATAAACTCGTGAACCGCCGAGGTGAACTCAATCGAACTGGGGTCGGCACATCACATTGCACTGAGAGCCGACAGCGGCCGGAGTCGCTGTACCTCACATCGTCGAGCAAAATCAGCACGATGTTGGTGCGGTCGAGAGCCAACGCAGGCGTCCCGGCAGGGCCGAGCAACCACATGCAGGCCGCAGCGATCGGCACGCAGGGAAATCATGGCTCATCTTTCACATGGCACTCGGCCGCAAACTCCGCGACAGTGACGACGCGACACGGCAGAGAGTCGCGTGCATCGAGCAAGTCCCGGTCGCCCGTGATGAGGTAGTCCGCTCCGGCCGCCAATGCGGCCGCTAAAAACGGAGCGTCCTTCGGATCGCGTGGAAAGTCCACGACAACGATCATCGTTCGGCTCGATAGGCGTCGATTTCGGTCTGAATGTCAGCGTCGGTCAGATTCTGATTATGAGAACGCGCTCGCAGCTCGCGGCAAACGCGCATCCATGCCGCGCGAAACGCCTCAACCGACGGGCGCTTCGGACAAACCGTGACCTCAACTTCAGTGCCAGTGGCGAACGGCACTCCGCTCAACCCAACCTTTCCGTTCGCCTCAACGGTCGCCGATGTGGCAAATGTTTTCATGACAGGTGACTCCAGAATTCTTCCCAAGGACTTCGGTTACCGGATCAGGCATGGCTCAGGTCATCCGTCAATTCGTCGGCGGAATAGTCCAACAAAGCGACACCCTGTTTGCCGAGCAACTCGATAAAGGTGCGCTTCGAGTACCCCGCCAGTTCTGCCGCTTGACCACACGACAAACTCCCAACCTGGAATAACCGCACGGCCAACTGCCATTTCGCCTCCGACTCACTGACTGAGTCCGGAAGAGCTACGGTCACTTGCGACATTTTCAAATCTCCGAAAATCTCAGGTTTGCATTTCGCAGCGGTTGAGAGCCTAACATGTCATGACTTGCCGTCGAGGGTGACAGTCACTTGGACCACGGCCGGCTAATTGCTCCGGTTAGGTGGTCTGTGCAGTCATACAAGCCCGAAGCGCAAGCGAGAGAAAGCCGCAGAAATCTCTCACTTGCGCTTCGGGCTTGTATTTGAATCCAGACGCAGATTGAAGAATTAGCCAGCCGTGTCACTTGGACAATGACGGCGTGTCGTTCGCGACCGACGGAGCCGGTGGCGACGAAATGTGCAACATCAAAAGAAGTAAGCGACGACAGATCACATCGCATTAAGAGCCGACAGTAGCGCGGCGCTGAGCACGAACATTTCGTCGATCTCGCCCGCCGCGGCGGCGACGAGCGTGTCGTCGCCTTGGCCGCCGGCCAGCGTGTCGCCATCGGCTTGGCCGTTGACCAGATCGTCACCCTGCTCGCCGAGGATGATGTCCTGGCCACCGTCGCCCAGGAGCGAATCGTCGCCATCTCCGCCGGTGATGGTGTCGCGCTCCGTGCCGCCGTTGACCGTGTCGTCGCCGTCGGCTCCAGTGATGAGGTCCGCGCCCGATTGGCCGCTGATCACGTCGTTTCCGTCGCCGCCGTTGACGGTGTCGTTACCCGATCCGGCCACGATGGAATCGTCGCCGTGTTCGCCGCGAATCTTGTCGTTGCCGGCGTTGCCGTTGAGCACGTCGTTGTTGCGTCCGCCGTCGAGCGTGTCATCGCCGTCGCCGCCGGTGATGTTGTCGCTGGCCGTTTCGCCCAGCAGCGAGTCATTTCCGGCGTCGCCCGCGATAGTGTCGTTGCCATCTCCGCCACGCACCGTGTCGTTGCCGAGGTCGCCGGTGAGTAGGTCATTCCCTTGATCCCCGCGAATCGAATCATCGCCCGCGTCGCCGTCGAGCGAGTCGGCACCGTCGCCGACCAGCGAATCTGAACCGTTGCCGCCGATGAGCGTGTCGTTGCCGTCCTCGCCGTTGATCGAATCAATTCCGCTGCCGCCGATCGCCTGGTCATTGTCGGCCCCGCCGCGAATGCGATCCATGCCCGCTTCGCCGAGCAGCGTGTCGTGGCCCGCTCCGCCGAACAGCGTGTCGTCGCCGTTGCCCCCTTCCAGGCGGAGACGCACCAAGCCGGTGTTGGCCGTCAGTCCGGCGGTCAAGAAATCGTTCCCTTCGCCGCCGCTAATCGTCAGTAACGTCTGGTTCACCTTTTCCAAATCGGCGACCGTGATCGTGTCATCGCCGTTGCCGCCGTCGATCGTGACGTGGTCGATCGAGCTGTCGATCGTCATGGTCACGCCGCTTTCGGTGATCGTCATGAACCCGAACGTGCCAGC
>CAZPUJ010000756.1:0-8396 GCA_964589725.1 uncultured Planctomycetaceae bacterium | reverse complement strand
GGACCGTGACCGAGTGGCTGGTGTTTGTCTCGAAGTCCAGAAGGTTGCCGTTGGCGACAATCAGTTCGTTGCCGGAGATGGCGAAGCGTCCGCCGGCGTCGTCCGTCAGCGTGTAGGTGTGGGAATCCCCCGCGTCAGGATCTGTGGTGGACAAGGCACCCACCTCGGTGTCGAGCGGAGACTGCTCCGGCACACCGTCGCCCATGAGTATCAGTTCCGTCGGCGCGTCGTTCGCGGCCGTCACAATGATCGTGCGGCCGGAACCGGTGCTGTGGGTTGCGTCGTTCACCGCGAAGGTGATCGTGCGATTGGCCGTGCTGGGGTTTTCACTTGTGTTCACGTACGTGACCGACCGCAGCGCGGCCTGGTAATTGGCCACGCTGGCGGTCCCCGTCAGCATCAAGACACCCGTACCTGCATTGTAGGTTCCTGAGATCCCATTTTGGTTCACGAACCCCAGCAGATCCTGACCCGACGCGAACCCGCTGGTGATCGACACCGTGGCCTTCACGAAGTTCACGTTGTCCGGATCGGACGTCATCAGGCCAGGGCGGATCGCCGTCGCCGGGTCATTCTCCGTGTACAAGAGCGCTGACACCGACGGCGGGAGTGTCGGTGGGTCGTTGACTGCCATAACGGTGATTGTCCGGCTGGAACTGGCACTGAATTCCCCATCGTTCACCGAGTAGGTGACCGTGCGGTTGGCCGTGCTGGGCTTCTCGCTGGTGTTGACGTACGTGACCGACCGCAGCGCCGCCTGGTAATTGGATACGCTGGACGTCCCCGTGAGGGTCAGCACGCCCGTCGTCGCGTGATACGACCCCGTGATCCCGTTTTGGTTCGTAAACCCCAACACATCCTGTCCCGACGCTAACCCGCCCGTAATCGACACCGTGGCCCCTACGTAGTTCACGCTGTCCGGATCGGCCGTCGTCAGGGCGGGACGGATCGCTGTCGCCGGGGCATTCTCCATGTACAAGAGCACCGACGTCGATGGTGGGAGCGTCGGCGGCTGTCCAGCCACCTGATTAATCGTGATCGTGACGATGGCGATGTTGCTCTGGTTTGGCCCGTCGGACGCGCGGTACGTGAAGCTGTCGCTGGTCGCACTGTCGTTGTTGTGGACGTAGGTGAACGTGCCGTTGGCGTTCAGGGTAAAGGACGACGCATGGCTCGGACCGTCCACCACCGTGGCCGTCAGGGAGGTCTTCTCCGGATCCGTGTCGTCGACCAGCACGCTGTCGTCGTTCGTTCCTCCCGCCGCGCCGGACGCGTCGTTGGCGTTGAGCGTCGCTCCCCGATTCACCGAGTACGGGTTGCTGTTGGCCGTCGGTGCGTCGTTCAGGGCCGTCACTTTGATCGTGCGGCCGGAACCGGCGCTGAGAGTTCCATCATTCACCAAGTAGGTGATCGTGCGGTTGGCCGTGCTTGGGTTCTCGCTGGTGTTGACGTAGGTGACCGACCGCAGCGCTGTCCGGTAATAGGTCACACTGGACGTCCCCGTGAGCGTCAGCACACCTGTCGTCACGTCGTACGATCCCGAAATCCCGTTCTGGTTCGTGAACCCCAGCACGTCCTGTCCGGACGCGAACCCGTCGGTGATCGACACCGTGGCCCCCACATAGTGCAGGCTGTCCGGATCGGACGTCGTCATTCTGGGTCGGATCGCTGTCGCCGGGTCATTCTCCGTGTACAAGAGCACCGTCGACGACTCCGGGATTGTCGGTGGGTCGTCGACTGCAATCACGGTTATGGTCCGGACGGCGCTGCTACTGAGTCCCCCATCGTTCACCGAGAAGGTGATCGTACGGTTGGCCGCGCTGGGGTTCTCGCTGGTATTGACGTACGTGACCGACCGCAGCGCCGCCTGGTAATTCGCCACGCTGGAAGTCCCCGTGAGCGTCAGCACGCCGCTCGCCGTGTAGTACGACCCCGTGATTCCGTTCTGGTTGACGAAGCCCAGCACATCCTGCCCCGCGACGAACCCGGTCGTGATCGCGACCGCCGCACTCCAGTAGTTCACGCTGTCCGAGTCTGACGTCACGAGACCCGGATCGATCGCCGTCGCGGGTGCGTTCTCGGTGAATGGCAATGCGGTCGCCGTCGTCGTCAGTAATGGAAAACCGTTGAAGGACTCGATGCTCAGGATCGGGGGATAGAGTCCTTCGGACGAACTATAGATGACGCTGTTCGTCGACTTATTGAGCAAGCCGAAGCTGTAGACACCGTCACCCGTGATCGCCTGCGTCACATCGAATTTGACCGTGTCGCCGATTGCCACGGAGCCGATGGCACTCAACGGCGTTCCGGAGATCAGCGGCGCGTTGATCCAGGTCAGTTCGGTCTGGGTCCAGGGAGTGTCGGTGCCGAGCAGATTATTCGACACGAGATAGATCGCTCCTGCATCGTCACTCGCATCGGTGACGTACATTGTCAGTGTGGCTTTTCGGACTTGATCGGCCAGACCGCCAACATTGAATTGCAGATAACTGTGGTGGTCTAAATCCGTATCTCGCAAACGCAATTCGCTGAGCGAGCCGTAATTCTTGTCAGGAAATGCCTCGTTAACCTGCGCGTCGTGCGTGGGATTGAACGTCACGGGCGGTGGTATGTCCAACTCCAGATTGAAATCAAGGGTCGATCGAAACCCGGCGGTGACGTCAACCTCATAGGAATCACCGAAATAGTGCGGCGCCGACACGGTGACTGTGTAGGTTCCAGGGGTCACTTCGTCGAAGAGGTAGAATCCAAACTCGTCGGTCGTCAACGAATGGCCGGCATAAGTGACAGTTGCTCCCGCGATCGGCGCTAAGGTTCCGGCAACGCGGACCTCTCCGTCGAGGGAGGCGGGCCGCGTGAGGAGTGCAAAGTTGACGTTGATGCTTCCGTTGGCCGGCACATCCACCAACTGCTCCAGCGGTTCGTATCCGTCCGCCGTGATTTGTAATGTCTGGCTGCCTGAGGGGATGTTGGATGCCAGGTATGTTCCGTTGACACCGGTCGTGACGACACCGCCGTTGTAGGTGATCGTAGCTCCCGAGATCGGATCGCCCGTACTCAACGCGGTCACCAGACCGTTCACTTCTCCCGGTGCGACCATGCTGATATTGAGGGTCACCGTTTGATTCGGCAAAACGGTCTGCGATTGAGTGATCGTGGCGAATCCCGACTTGGCGACCGTGATCACATGCTCGCCCCGGGGAACGTCTGTGAGCGAGTAGTTTCCGTTTCCATCGGTCGTGGCGGAACCGCCGGTGTACGATAAAGTCGCACCGGCAATGCCCGCGCCAGTGGTACTGTCAGTCACTCGGCCCGTGACCGTGCCGGGGAGCAGGTTGGCGCTGGAATCGATCTGGATCCAGGAGGCCACCGAGGGCACACCGCTGCCGTTCTCGATGACCAGCATGTAATAGCCGGGAGGCGCCGTATTGCCGTCGGGGGGTGCCGTGACCTGCAGTTGCCCTCCGGAAAGTTGGACCGACAACGGGACGTACCGCTGGTTCTGGTCGAACGCGTGCGTGGCTGCCGATGGGCGGATCAACGCGACGGATGTAATGTTCGCTGCATCCGGCGTGTCGATCTGAAAGCTACTGTCATAAGATGCGGTTTTCGGTGCCGAGGTGATTGTCGGACGCGTTCCCTGGAAAAGGTACGGTGGAGAATAAATCTCGGCGTGCAGTCTGCCGCTCGTTTCTCCTCCGCCAGTCACCACGCGCCCGTCAGGCAACAACACCGCCGACGAGTGGTACATTCTGGGTTCGGTCATGGCTGCCACTGTCGTCCACTGCTCGGTATCGGGATTCCAAATCTCACCCGCCAGGACCGCCGCAGTCGCATCGTCGGCGACAGCCGTACCTCCGAGCGCCATCACCGAGCCGTCCGCCAGAATCGTCAGATTCATACGCCGGCGTGCAAACTCCATGGGACTGGTGTCGCGCCATGCCGGTGATGTGGCGTTCATGTCGATGACCGCGGTCTGGGCCCAGGCGGGATCGCTACCGCCGGCCCGCAAAATCTTTCCAGGTGCATACATCGCGTCCGATTCCGCGTACCCAACGGATCCGAAGCTGTTTGTGGGCCCTCGCGTCCAGGATCCACTGCCGTCGGTATCCAGGAACCATGTATCGGCCTTGGTGCCGGCTTCGTAGACCCGTCCGTCGGGGAGCACAAACATTTCCGGATACAGAATCTGATTGCGGTCTGCCCCGGTGAGCAGCGTCCAGCTATTCGTGACCGGATCGTAAATCTCGGGGATCGTGACCCTCACTTGGTTATGGTCGTCACCGGAAGTCAGGAGCACGCGGCCGTCGGACAACGTGGTGGCCGTCGCGTACCAGCGCTCGAAGTTCATGTTCGCACCGGCGGTCCAAATGCCGGTGAAGGGATCAAACAGCGCCGTAATATTGGTGCCGATGTGCGGAACCCCATCGACTCCCCCAAACACGGCCACGCGGCCATCCGCGAGGGTCACTTGAGCCGCGCAGTGCAGGTCACCGGCGAAAAACGGTGCGGCGGTGAACGACGCGATCGTGGACGAATCCCACACACGCGCATCTTGCCCGGTCGACCAGACGAGTACGTTTCCGGTCGGCAGCACAACCATATGTTTGGCCATGACGCCCCAATCCAGAACTGGGCTCCACTCGCCGGTCTCAGCAGTATTCGGAGCCGCGACCTCGGCAATCGTCGGAGCCGCGGACTCGGCTGAAGTCAGCGCCGTGACCTCGGTAGAAGTTAAAGCCGTGACCTCAGCAGAAGTCAGAGCCGACGCACTTGTCGCTGACGCATGCAACGCGACGCATTCGGCACAGTAGGCCATCTCGGAATGGTCGACCTCGGCAGAAGTCAGAGCCGACGCGTTTGCCGCTGACGCATGCAACGCGACGCATTCGGCGCAGACCAGCGGCTCTGAATTGTCAAAGGTCACCGAGTCAATTGAGAGTAACGTGCGGTTCTCAAGCACTTCTGAGGATTCACACACCCGATAATTCTTGGATTTCGTTTTTCGACGATCGCGAGTGGCAAGTGACCGAAAACGACTGCGATTGGTCAGTAACCGAAGGATAAGGATGTCGAGGCGGATCATCTATTGTTGTTCCCTGTGGTGTCGATCTGGATGTGAATCTCGCTTGCCTAATTTGCTTCTCAAGAAAACTCGAACGCAGCACTGGCGGCGACGTCGTCGTCGGGAAAGTCGATCTTCTTCGAGCCGTTGCCCGCCAAGTGGAGCATTACAAAGCGCTTAGGCGAGCGGCAAGAATTGATTTACCCAAAGTAGCCGTGGCACTCCGTGACACGACGGCTCCCGCCACGGAGTGTCGGGGCTACTATCTCCTGCCGCTCGCTTTACGACGGCACCGGCTTGATCGTTGCTCCCGGACGCTTGGAAAGGCATTCAAATTCAGGTCTCATTAAAATGATCAGAAAATAACGATTAAAACGGATGAGAAGATTAAAATGGATAATTAGAATAAACAATATGAAATTCGTGAATAATTGGAAGTTTAAGACGACTAGGTTTTCTGCGATGTTTGACAGCGACGCCAAGAGTTGCCAAAAACTGGGTATGGTCCGCGAGCCAGCATCGTGAAAATGGGCCGCTCACAATGCCCACCAGAATGGGCCTACAGGAACGGGTTGAGTCCGCCGAAGGCGGATCCGCCGTGATGTGAACCGACGCCCTGGAAGAACGCATCAACCGCGATCGTCCGCTGTCCTGCTTCGAGCGAGTCGCGCATCACCTCGAAAATGCTGTCGTGGTCGTAGCCGAGGAGATGTCCGAACTCATGTGCGACGACCGACAGTAGGTCCATGTGGCCATATGCAAGGCTCGTCGGACCTGCGTCATGAGACACGCCGAATTCTCGGTCGTCACGAGGTGTGGGGTCGATAAACCATCCGAAACCGGCAGCATCGCGATCGATCAAAATTGTCTGCCCGAACGATGTCCCTAACGTCTGCCCGGGAAGTTCCGCAATGACGAAGGTGATCGAACTGGCCGCGGTGAGGATGGCATCGTGCAAACCAGCGGGGGCGATCGTCAGCCATCGCGCCGTGGCCTCGCGGCCGATCCGAACGAGTGCTGCGTCGGTGAGAGTTGAGCCAGTCTGGGCGCTGTTCGTGACGGACGCCGTTGCAGCGGACATGAGTGGACCTCCCGGTCCGTACGTGATCGTGACGGTGGCGATGTTACTCTGGTTCGTCCCGTCCGAGACGCGGTACGTGAAGCTGTCGCTGGTCGCACTGTCGTTGTTGTGGCTGTAGGTGAACGTGCCGTTCGGGTTCAGGGTGAAGCCGGACGCATGCGTCGGCCCAGCCACCAAGACCGACGAGAGCACGTTGTTCTCCGGGTCCGTGTCGTTGACGAGAACGCTGTCGTCATTCGTTCCTCCCACCGTGCCAGTCGCGTCGTTGGCATTCAGCGTGGCTCCCTGGTTCACGGAGTACGCGTTGCGGTTCGCCGTCGGCGCGTCATTCACGGCCGTCACGGTGACCGAGCGGCCGGAACTGCCACTTTGGGTTCCATCATTCACCGAGAAGGTGATCGTGCGATTGGCCGTGCTGGGGTTCTCGCTGGTGTTGACGTACGTGACCGACCGCAGCGCCGCCTGGTAATTCACCACGCTGGACATTCCCGTCAGCGTCAAGACACCCGTTTCCGCATTGTAGGTTCCTGAGATCCCGTTCTGGCTCACGAACCCCAGCACATCCTGTCCCGACGCGAACCCGCCAGTGATTGACACCGCGGCCCCCACGTAATTCACGTTGTCCGGATCGGACGTCGTCAGGCCGGGACGGACCGCCATCGCCGGGTCATTCTCCGTGTACGCGAGCGCTGACACCGACGGCGGGAGCTTCGGTGGGTCGTTGACTGCGATAACGGTGATTGTCCGGCCAGCACTGGCATTGAGTGCGCCATCGTTCACCGAGAAGGTCACCGTGCGCTTGGCCGTGCTGGGATCCTCACTGGTGTTGACGTACGTCAACGACCGCAGCGCCGCCTGGTAATTGGCAATACTGGACGTCCCTGTGAGCGTCAGCACACCCGTCGCCGCGTTGTACGATCCCGTGATTCCGGTTTGGTTCGTGAACCCCAGCACATCCTGTCCCGACGCGAACCCGCCAGTGATTGACACCGTGGCCCCCACATAGTTCACGCTGTCCGGATCGGACGTCTTCAGGCCGGGACGGATCGCCATCGCCGCGCTATTCTCGGTGTACGAGAGCGCTGTGTCCGCCGCCGAAAGCCTCGGTGGATCGTTGACTGCATTAACGGTGATTGTACGGCCGGCACTGGCATTGAAGGCTCCATCATTCAGCGAGAAGGTGACCGTGCGGTTGGCCGTGCTGGGGTTCTCACTGGTGTTGACGTACGTGACCGACCGCAGCGCCGTCTGGTAATTGGCCACGCTGGACGTCCCCGTGAGCGTCAGCACGCCCGTCGCCGCCTTGTACGACCCCGCGATCCCGTTCTGGTTCACGAATCCCAGCACGTCCTGCCCCGAGGCAAACCCGCCCGTGATCGCGACCGTCGTACTCACGTAGTTCGCACTGTCCGCGTCCGACGTCGCGAGACCCGGATCGATCGCCGTCGCGGGTACGTTCTCCGTGAATGACAATTCTGTCGCTGTGGTTGTCAGTATTGGTGGATCCGTCGCCAGGGAAAACTCGGCGGCACTATTGACGGTTCCCTCAGCGGTGGTGACGCTGATGGGACCGGTCGTCGCACCGTCCGGCACCGTCGCTCGCAGTTCAATGACGGAAACAAACGTCACGTTCGTGGAAGCCGCGCCATTGAAGCGGACTTCGGTCGCCACGCTGAATCCCGTACCGAAGAGTGTCACTTCTGATCCGACGGGAGCGCTGCCCGGCGAGAACGAATTGATCTGTGGAATTTGCGCGACGAATTGATGGGTCCACGCGGTCCATCCCATCACCTTGCCGTGCGTCGCAGCGGCATCGGTCGCGAAGTGCGTGCCGTAGCGGGCGTCGATGAGCCACGGCGTCCATAGGTCGTCTCCGACGGCACCAAAGTCGTTGCGATATAGCCACTGAACCGCGCGCAACAGCGCCTGGTCCTCCCATTTGTAAACGTCGTATCCCGCGCGGTCGAGGATTTCCGCAGTGACCACTGCGCCTTGCAGTGCTTCCCATGTATATCCCGTGTAGACCGGCGGCCAACCGAACGAACCGCCGCGGCGCATTTCCTCCGGCATGACTCCGTCGATGTCGTGCCCGTCCTTTGTGGCTCCGATCGGATTGATTCCCACCGGATTGTTCGGATCGAATTGCCAGGAGAGGTCGCTGCCGTATCTGAACCCGGCGTACGACGAGCGATCTCCTAACCACCCTTTGAAGACCTGCGCGACGCGGTCCAGCTCCTGCTGGTCACCAAG
>CAZPUJ010000755.1:0-3786 GCA_964589725.1 uncultured Planctomycetaceae bacterium | reverse complement strand
TATTAAGATTGGTCAGAAGTATAAAGCGTTGTCCTTCGTCGTCGGCTCTTTCTATGTCGGAGGTGAAATACGAAACAGACTTGGTCAGGACCGATTCAACTACACAGAGTTTACGAGGTATTCGAGCCTGGAGTCACCGGTGGTCGACCTGCCTGTTACCCCGACTTATTCACGCACCCCATAATATGAGTCGGGACACGGGTCAGCGTTCGGATTCTCGAATATTATGATCGTGGAGGAGGCTCCCGAGGGGCAAGAGGGACAGAGGTCTCCTTTCTCCCGGCGCCGCCGGAAGCGAAACGGTTTCGAATTGTTCATGGTTTGTTCGGCGTTCCTCCTTCGACTCGAATTTCCTCCTGCGAGGATGCTATGAATCGGCATCGTTCATTGCCGCAAGACGAGACAGAGGTGTGCGTGAGCGGGCGGCGGGACCCAACGGCGTTTGCGTCGGGGTTTCGGGCGCGGACCGGGAACGCGCAACCGGGAGAGCGCGTAGCGGAAAAGGTTCCAAACGGGCGCGGCCGCCTGGGCCACCACCAGGAGCAAGGATCGCGAATGCTTGACGATCCTGCCGCCGGTCTTCAGCAGCGTGTCCCGCACGCGCGCGGCGTCCCAACCGCTTCCGGTCTGGTCCTCCAGCAGTCCCCGCGCCATCCCCAACAGGTTGTGCGCCAACAGCGCCAGCAGAAAGGTCGCCTCGTTCTCCTCGAACCGGGGCGAGGAAAGCGCCGGACGCACCGCGTTCTTGATCTCCGTGAGCCGATCCTCGAAAGTTCCGCGCTGCCGGTAATGCTCCAACGTCTCCTCTCCGCTCCGGCGCTCCAGCGTCCAGTTCGTGACCAGGAAGAAGTGGTCCGGCCACAGCGAGAGTTGACCCGTCTTCGAGTCCGGGCGATCCACTACAACCAGAATGAGTCGTTGCGCGTACTTCCACTCCTCGGCTTGGTAGTCGCCCAGTTCCACCACGGATTCGTACCCTTCGGCGGGCGGACGCCCCACCGGGCGTTTCAAATAAGGCTCCGCCATCCTTTGCAAGACCGGGTTGGAAGCCAGCCGCCCCACGAAGCGGATGCCGTCGTCGGTCAGCCCGTCCATCACCCGGCCGATCATGAAGCCGGCGTCCATCCGCACATCCACCGTTCGGGCGAAATGTTTGGCGCGGCGGACCGCGTTGCGGATGAAGCGCAACGCCCCCGCCGCCGTGTGAACCTCCCCCGAACGCAGAATCGCGTGCAGGAATCCGTCGCCCAATCGGGCGTCGTCATAACTCCCGTTCGGCGCCAGACTGGCCACGAGCGGATGATACACGTAACGGCGGAAATGCCCGTTGTAACGTCCCCCCTCCTGCCGCCCAAACACCTCCATGGGGAAACTGTCCGCGTCCAGAGTCGCGGCCATCAACTTGCGCCCCTGTCCCGACGCCTTCACGAATCGCTCCGGCCAACCGCTCAGCGCGGTGCGGGTCTCTTCCAGGTTGTGCTTGATGGCCAAAGTGTCCAGCAGGCGCGACTGCGTCGGCTGGCTGGAGAGCCGCTCCTCCAGCGCCTCCTCGCCGCCCCCTTCCCACACCGCCAGACGCATCGCCGGATCGTGCGCCGTCCGGTCCAGGTCATCCTGATGGCGATACCCTTGCGCGAATCCGTAGATCCGCTGACGCAACAACTCCACGAGAGTGTAGCGGATCTGGTCCTGGTCCCGGAAATCCCACAACGACTCGCCCAAACTCGACGTCAGCCCGAGTCGTTCGTCCAACTCGCGCAACAACATCACACCCGCGTCCCCGGTCAACCGCTCAGGACGGCTCTCCACCTTGATCGAACGGTTAAAAGTAAACTCGAAAGCCAACTCTTCTTCTTCACCCATTGGACGCTCTCTCCCCCTTCCCTGAAAATGCTCTTAACTCTAACGTTTTAAGGTACTTAGAAGTAACGCCGTTGAGGCTGGATCAGGGGAGGGTGAATAATTCGGGTTAATACCTTATCAATCTCCAAACGGTACTTGTCAGCATTTCCTTCGTTTGGATCAGGAGGAAGGTTAAAATGCTCAACAATGCGATCATACAATCTCCTCTTCTCGGGGTCGTTTGGGTCGAACCGCCCGTTCGCGTGACCTATCTCGTTCCTAACACTACAGCGCTAAACCCCCGGCATGATTCTGCCGACAACCCATTGTAAATCAATGGGATTGGGGGAAAAGGGGATGGAGAAGGAAGGGATCAAATCGTTACGGCGGGAGTTGTGGCGTTACTGTCGGAAGTTCGACGGGTGCATCAAGGACCCTCGGACCCGCAAACATCTGAGGACCTATGTGAACGGTCAATTGAGCAACCTGCCACGGAAGAGCGTGGAGCCGATGGCGCTGGAGTTGGGGACACCGGTGCGGACGCTGCAGGAGTTTCTATCGATCCACCGCTGGGACGATGCCGCCGCCGCCAGACGACTACGGGACATCGTGCAGAAGAAACACGGCGATCCGAACGCCATCGGAGTGATCGACGAAACGAGTTTCAAGAAGAAGGGGGACAAGACGCCGGGCGTCCAGCGTCAGTGGTGCGGATCGACAGGGAAACTCGACAATTGCGTGGTGAGCGTTCATCTGGGGTTTGTAGCGGGAGATTTCCACACCTTTTTGGATGGGGATCTCTTTCTACCCAAAGAGTCGTGGTCCCAGAATCGCGAGCGCCGAGAGGAGGCGGGAATTCCGGAAGAGGTGGTCTATCGCCCGAAATGGAAAATCGCTCTGGACTTGTTGAAACGAACGCTTTCGGACGGTGTCGGGATGAGGTGGGTGACTGCGGACGAAGCCTATGGACGAGCGATGGAATTTCGGGATGGAGTTGAGGAGTTGAACTTGTTGTACGTCGTGGAGATACCGTCGAACCTGGTGGGTTGGACCCAGCCGCCGAAGATCGATCAAGCCGGAACCGTGTTGGAATCGGGTTATCGGTCACGCGTCCGGCGCTTGGCCCCGGAGGCGCAGGAGGCTTGTCCGGTGTCGCAGTTGTGGCAGCGTGGCGGTCCTTCCTGGGAAACGTGGCGGATCAAGGAAACCGAGAAAGGTCCTTCGGTGTGGGAGGTGCGCGAGACGGATTTCTATCCGACCTTGGGAGATTATCCGGGAGAGGTGTTGCGCCTGGTGATCGCGCGTGAGGCGCTGACCGGAGAGGTGAAATACTTTCTTTCCAACGCCCCCCGCGAGGTTTCGCTGGGCGAGGTCTTGTACGTGGCCTTCTCCCGTTGGCGCATCGAGCGCATTTTCGAGGATGGAAAAGGGGAAGTCGGTCTGGACCATTTCGAGGTTCGAAACTACAAGTCACTGATCCGGCACTTGATCCTGTCGATGATCAGTTTCTATTTCTTGGCGGACCGGACGAAATGGCTGAAGGAAAAAAAACTCGAATTGGACGCTCTGCCAAGTCAAGGCGGCGATCGAATGCCAACTGGATCCCACGCTCTCGCGGCGTGAACGCAACAACCGGATCGAGAAGGTCCGGGATAAAATCCTGCACTGGCAACGCCGCAATCAGGAGGCGAAGCGTTTTCATCGCAAGAGGCGGCTTAGAAAATTACGAGATGCGGGCATCGACCTGCGCGAAGCCAAGCGATGTCCGAGGAGAATTTAGCGCTGTAGTACTAATTCCACTGTCATAATGACGAATGGTGCAGCGATTGGCATCAGCTCAGGGACTGTCTCACTCAACCGCTGCGTATTGGCAGAAAATCAAATTGGAATTGATTGCATCTTTGATGGTGAATTCAAATCCGAAGGCAGCATTATTTGCGGTAA
>CAZPUJ010000754.1:0-12461 GCA_964589725.1 uncultured Planctomycetaceae bacterium | reverse complement strand
GTGCTCGCTCCAGACGATCGGCGTCGAGGCTCCCTTGCCCGGCAACTCGACCTTCCACGCGACGTTGTTGGTCGCACTCCATTCGGTCGGATAGTTCTTGCCCGACGCGACGCCGGTGTAGCCCGGCCCGCGCCAGTTCGGCCAATTCTCGGCCGATAACGAACTCGCATACGCCACGATCAGGCACAGCGATAGAACGATTCGCATGGGGAAACTCCTGAGGTCGATGGAGGCAGGAAATCTGGAAGGCGGTTTTGAGACAGGACGGATTGGCAATCCGTCCCACATTCGGCGAGCAGCATAAAGATCCGCCGATCGAATTGTGAGCGCACGGGGAAACGATACGATGTCGTCCAACGATGATCGCGAGTTTCGATCGAAGGGAACTTTGTGCGATGACAGACTGTCGTTGTTGCGAACCTGCCTGAGGTGAGGCCATGACACTTAAAGTCCATTCGTCGCGAGACACAGACCTGCGTGTGCCGGCGGCAACCGCTCGTCCAATGGAACGGCAGGGACCAGTTCGCCCCAACCGTGTTTCCGTGGGACGTGCCATCTCGCGACCCACCGCGTCGGGGCAAAATATGGCTCATTCGGAAACCTCCGCGGAGACAGGCGACATGGGTCTCATTCACACCGACATCGAATTGATCAATGGCGGTGATTTGGAACTGCTGCGGCGAGGCATGATTCCGGAGAGCAACGTCCGTCGAAAAACCGTTAACGCCCTGGTCGATAGCGGCGCGTTGATGTTGGCGATCAACGAGCGGATTCGCGACGAGCTGGGGCTTTTGAAAGTCGATGAGCGCGTCGCCGAGTACGCGGATGGCAGCACAGCGGTGTGTGATGTCGTCGGTCCGATCGAAGTCTGCATTCCGAATCGTCGCTGCAACGTGGATGCCCTCGTCTTGCCGGGCGACTGCGATGTTCTCTTGGGAGCGATCCCGATGGAGGACATGGACTTGATCATCGACCCCAAGTCGCAAACAGTCCGCATCGATCCCAACCAGCCCCAAATGTCGAAGAAGCCGGTGAAGTAGTCGAACGAAAATCACTCGGCGCTCAGTCAATGTCTAGCAGGACATCGCAACAAAGCATCCAGAGGCTCAAAAAGGAGAATTCCATGTTTCGCGTCGCGCTCGCTTGCATGTTGATTGTTTCGGGAGTGTCCCAAGCCTTCGCCGACGTGCGTGTCCTGCCGGACGGGCAAACGCCGAAAGACAAGCGGCTCGACCCGCCGAAGGATCTGAACGGCTACTTTCCGATGGAGGTGCCGGCGTCGAAAGAGGCGTGGGCGCAGCGAGCCGACACGATTCGCAAACAAACGCTCGTCTCGCAGGATCTCTGGCCCATGCCGACCAAGGCTCCGATGAAGCCGGTGATTCACGGATTGATCGAGCGAGATGACTTCACGGTCGATCGGGTTTACTTCGAGAGCTTTCCGGGCTTCTACGTGACCGGCAGCTTGTTTCGGCCCAAAGGGAAGAACGGCCCATTTGCGGGAGTCCTCTGCCCGCACGGGCACTGGGCCAACGGCCGGTTCTACGACGCGGGTGAGCAGGCCGTGCGGCAGCAGATCGTCGTCGGAGCTGAACGCTTTGAGCACTCCGGCCGATACCCATTGCAAGCGCGGTGCATGCAGTTGGCACGCATGGGCTGTGTCGTGTTTCACTACGACATGATTGGCTATGCCGACAGTCAGCAGATTTCGTTCGAGGTTGCTCACCGTTACGGCGAACGTCGGCCGAACATGGAGACGACGACCGCCTGGGGCCTCTTCAGCCCGCAAGCGGAACTGCGGTTGCAAAGCGTCATGGGCTTGCAGACGCTGAATTCAATCTGCGCACTCGACTTCTTGCAAAGCCTGCCGGAGGTGGATCCCAAGCGCATTGGCGTGACGGGAGCGAGTGGTGGCGGCACGCAGACGTTTATTCTATGCGCGATCGACCCGCGACCGGCTGCCAGTTTTCCGGCCGTGATGGTTTCGACGGCCATGCAAGGCGGCTGCACGTGCGAGAATTGCTCGCTGCTGCGAGTCGGCACGGGCAACATCGAATTGGCCGGCCTGTTCGCTCCCAAGCCTCTGGGCATGGCGGCGGCGAACGACTGGACGGTCGAGATCATGGCCAAGGGTTTACCCGAGTTGAAGAAGCTCTACGAAATGCTCGGCGCGAAAGACAACGTCATGGCCGCGCCGCTGCTGCACTTCCCGCACAACTACAACTACGTCAGCCGAGCGGTCATGTATTCTTGGTTCAACAAGCATCTCAAGCTCGGCTTCAACGACCCAATCGTCGAGGGCGACTTCCAACCGCTGTCGCAAGCGGAACTGACCGTCTTTGACGATCGGCACCCGAAGCCGCCCAGTGGCGACGAGTTCGAAGCCTCACTGACGAAGGCGATGTCGCACGACAGCGACCAGCAGTTGGCCGCGGCCTCACCTAAAGATACCGCGTCGCTTGGAAAATTCCGTGAGGTGGTGGGCACCGGCTGGCGCGCGATGATCGGTCGCGACCTGCCGCTCAGCAGCATGGTCGAGCGCCAGAAGATCAAAAAGGAAGATCGCGGCAGTTACTTTTTCTTTGCCGATCTGCTGAAGCTGCCGAAATACGGCGAAGAGTTGCCCGTCGTGTTCCTGCATCCGAAGAGCTGGAACAAACAAGTTGTGATCTGGGTCGACGAGAATGGCAAGTCGGGCCTGTTCAACGCTGACAACACGCCGAAGTACGAAATCGCCTCGCTGCTGCAAGGCGGCTTCGCGATCATGAGCGCTGACGTTTTCGGCACCGGCGAACTCATGCCGGCCGGCGCGAGTGCTCCGCTGCGTAATCGCAAGGTCAACACGAATCGGCAATTTGCCGGCTTCACCTACGGCTACAACCACCCGCTGTTCGCTCAGCGAGTTCACGACATCCTGACGCTGGTCGCGTTCGTGCGTGGCGATGATCACAAGGCCGACAAAGTTCACGTGGTCGGATTAAACTCGGCCGGCCCGTGGGCCGCCGCCGCGAAGTTCATCGCGGGTCCCGCCATCGACCGCACCGCGATCGACACCGCCGGCTTCCGTTTTGCGTCGCTCACGGAATTCGACGATCCACAGTTCCTCCCCGGAGCGGTCAAGTACGGCGACGTGCCGTCGCTGCTCGCGCTGTCTGCGGGAAGCGATGTTTGGATCGCGGGCGAAAAAGAAATGCCGGCGATCACGGCCGTAAGTTGGAAAGCCGCCGGCGCCGGTTCACCGCCAATGCTCTTCAAAGGTGAAGTGTCCGCGAAGGCGAACGCGGCGGCGCAGTGGCTTTCAAAGTGACGACGTGAGATCTCTCCGCCCCTCGGCGATTCCACTTTGTTCCCTGCGATCAAATGTTTGTCGTACCGAGACAGCGCCGAAGACGCTGAAACCAATCCAGAGAATTGCGAGACCCGCCGTGAAAGCCATTTTGCTTCTCGCCACTCCGTTTCTGATCGGCATCGCCAGCGGATTACTCGCCGCGCTGTGTGGCGTGGGGGGCGGGATCATCATGGTCCCGGCGTTCGTGATGTTCTTGGGTCTGCCACACAAAGTCGCCGTGGCGACGTCGATGGCCGTGATCGTGCCGACGGCGATCGCAGCGACGGCCCAACACTTCAAGAACGATCTTGTCGATTGGCGAGTCTTCCTGAGCACTGCGATCGCGGCTAGCCTGATGAGCTTCATCGCGGCGGACTACGTGAAGAAGCTCAGCAATGAAACGCTGACGCGCGTCTTCGCCGTCGTGATCATCGTCATCGGTGTGAAAATGCTCGTGTCACCAGGGAGCCCTCCCACGGCGAAACCAGGTTCCGCGGCTGAACAAAGCTCACCCCGTTGATGTGGACCCCAAGAGTTAGACCGACTTCCCAAAGATCATGTCGGAATACGAACCTTCCGCAATCCGAAGTGGATCTTGGACCCGGTAGCGTTGCAACGCTGCATTGTTCAGCTCGATTCCCAAACCGGGTGCTCGGCTGAGCGACAACTGGCCGTCACGCACGTCGAGCGGCACGACGAGTAGCTCCTCGACAAACGGGTTTCCCGTCTGATCTACCTCGACGGTGATCCCGTTCGGAAGCGCCGCAACGACGTGCGCGTTGGCCATGATCGCGACTGCATCGCTCCAACTGTGCGGGGCGACTCGCAGGCCCGCGGTGTGTGCCAACTCAGCGACGCGCTTCGCCTCCGTAATTCCCCCGCAACGGCTCGCGTCAGGCTGCACGATGTCCAAGGCTCCGGCGCGGATCAGTTCGCGAAAGCCTTGAAGACCGAATTCGTTTTCTCCGGCCGCGAGCGGCACTGACACTCGCGAACGCAAGGTGACATAGGAGTCGATATCTTCCGGCTCGAATGGTTCCTCGAACCAAAAGACTTTGTTGTCTGCCAGGTACTCGGCTAGCGATTCGGCCGTGTTCAATGCGTACCGCATCGAACCGTCGCACATCAGATCGCACTGCGGTCCAATCGCGCCGCGAACCGCGCGGACCGCCGCGCGATCGACGTCGCCGCCATAACCCAATCGCATCTTCACGCGGCGGAATCCGCGAGCGACCAGCATGGCCGCTTCCTCGGCCAGAGCCGCCGGCTCTTTCCATAACAGGGCGCTTGCATAGGCAGGGCAGGTTGGCTGTTGTCCGCCCAGCAACGCCCACACCGGCTGGCCGAGCGATTTGCCGCGCAGATCCCAACAGGCCGTGTCGATCGCGCCGATGGCCGACATCGCCACGCCCTTGCGGCCGTACCAGCGAGTCAGGCGATACATGCGATTCCAGAGCGATTCGACGTCAGTCGGATCCTCGCCGATCAGCAACGGCTGAAGTTGGTCTTGGACGATCAGATGCACCAGCGACGGATGCGAGTACGCCGCGCCGATACCGATATGCCCCGTGTCGGTATGCACCAGCACCAACGACGTCAGCCGCGCCGTACACTTGCCTCCCGAATACTGGAAACCCTCGTCGTACTCGAAGCGGAGAGTGATCGTCTCCAAATGGTCGATTCGCATTCTGGTCGTCCCCTGGAGTGCTGCGGCTCGACGCAGCCCTCCATTCAAATGAAATTTCGAACTTCCAAGTCCGAAAAAATGCCAACACGAAAGTCGGCTCATTGATAGCCGTGCTCTTGCAAATCGACGTCTTATTTCCAACAGAATGGAGGGCTGCGTCGAGCCGCAGCACTCCAAGTTGCACCCTGTTAAGCTACCAACATGAATCCCACAATTGCCATCGGCTCGATCTTCATCGAGTGCAACCATTTCGGCGGCGTGCCGGCGGACATGGAGAGTTTTCGTCGGAGCGAACTCTTCTACGAGGCCGATGTTCTCGAACGCACGGCCGGAACGGTCGGCGGGATGCTACGAGTGCTGCGCGACCGGTCGGCCGCGATCCGGCCGTTGCTCGTCGCGAGTGCTTGTCCGAGTGGGCCGGTGACCGCTGATTGCTATCGTCAGTTGAAAGGGGAGTTGCTTGATCGCCTGCAAGCCTTTCTGCCGGTCGACGGAGTTCTGTTGGCGCTGCACGGCTCGGCCGCGGTCGAAGAGATCGGCGATTTGGAAGGCGATCTGCTCGAAGCCATTCGCACGCTGGTCGGCCCCGAGATTCCTGTGGTCGCTACGCTCGATTTGCACGCGCATGTCACGGAACCCATGGTCCGTTGCGCGGACGCGCTGATCGCCTGGGAGACTTATCCGCACAAAGACGCATTCACAACGGGTGAGCGCGGAGCGCGAGCACTGTTGGATATCTTGGACGGCACGCTGAGACCCGCGATGGTGATGGCCAAGGTGCCCGTGCTGGTGAGCGGCGTGTTAGGTCACACCGAAGGACCGGGACCATTCGCCGATGTGATGCGTTTGGCCAAGTCGATGGAGAGACTTGACGGCGTCTACTCGACGAGTGCGTTTCTCGTTCACCCATATCTTGATCTGCCCGAGATGGGCGGCGGCGGGCTGGTGATCACCAACGGCGACCTTGCCGAAGCCGAGCGGCTCTCGCGCCAACTCACGGAACTCTATTGGCAGAAGCGGTTCGATCTTGAGCCACCGGTATTCTCGTCGGCCGAAGCCATCGAACGCGGGTTGCGGATCGAAGGCGGTCCCGTGCTGTTGGTGGAGACTGCGGATTGCTGCGGTGGCGGAGCGGCGGGGGACAGCGCGGCTGCGCTCAGAGCGTTGCTGGAAGCGCATGTCGATCAGCCATGCCTCGTGCCGATGGTTGATCCCGCCGCGGCGGCGAAGTGTCACGCAGCGGGTGAAGGGGCTGAGGTGTCGGTCCAACTCGGCCATCACGTCGATCCGAAATGGGGTGAGCCACTTTCGGTGACCGGCCGTGTGCACAAGCTCAGCGACGGTTGCTTCCGCTACCGGGGTGGCATCTGGGACGGACAAGCCGGCCACATGGGGCCGGCTGCCGTGCTGCAGGTGGGTTGCATCCAAATCGCCGTCGCCTCGCACGGCACCTACGAATGGTGCGGAGAACAGTATGAAGTGCTCGGCCTCAACGCTCGGAAGGCGAAGTTCGTCGTCGTCAAGAATCCTATGAACTATCGCATGGCCTATGGCGACATTGCCAAAGCGGACTTCATACTGAACACCTCCGGCCCCACTCCCGCAACGCTTCGGGAGACGCGCTTTCAGAACGTCCGACGTCCCTATTATCCGGCCGATTCCGAGATTCTCAACCTTCAGCCGACCTTCCTGCGAAGCGTCCCACGCGTCGCTGCAACGAATGCGACTCCGTAGACAGCCGTAACCAACACGCAGATCGTCTAGGCCTACAGTGCTAGCCCGTAGCTGAACTCGCCAGAGTTCAGTTGTTTGCGATTCGAACGACGCTGAATTCTGGCGAATCCAGTTACGTCCATTGGCCGTCTAGCGCTGTAGGTCTAGGGATATCGTGGTACATCGCGGCGAAGTTCACGGTGCTGACGACTTGCGAGCGACACGATACAAGACGATCTGCTGATAAGTTTCCATCGCCGTGAACGTGTCGCAATCAGCACAAAAGGACGCAAGACAAAAAAGGATCATCATGCCTAATCGATTGCCGACGGTGCTTTTGAGCCTGATGTGTGTCACGCCCGCGTGTCTCGTCGCCGAGGACTCGGTGATGGACTCGAAACCGTTCGTCGTGGCGCATCGTGGGCTGTTGAAGCACGCTCCGGAGAACACGCTGTCGAACTTTCGAGCGTGCTTGGAACTGCGGCTGGGGTTCGAGGTCGATGTGCGGCGCAGCAAGGACGGGCATCTCGTCTGTGTGCATGACGACACGGTGGATCGCACGACGAATGGGCGCGGCGCGGTCAGTGCTTTGACGCTGGGGGAACTCAAACAACTCGATGCCGGCGCTTGGTTCGGATCGGCGTTTCGTGGCGAGCGGATTCCGACGTTTGAAGAAGTCGTGTCGTTGATCGAGAAGCACGGTCGCGAACCGGTGCTGATTGCAATCGACCTCAAGGCTCAGGAAATCGAGGTGGACTGCGTGAAGGTGGCGAAGGCCAAAGGAGTGCTCGGTAAGTTGTTGTTCATCGGTACGACGATCGACGATCCAAAGGTGCGTCGCAAGCTTCGCGAAGCCGATGCGTCGGCGCAAGTCGCGTGCCTCGCACCGACGGCGAAGGATCTTGGGCCCGCGCAGGCGGACACGGATTCCGATTGGGCGTACCGGCGTTTCGTGCCGTCGCGGGACGAGATTGATCGCATCCACAAAGCCGGCAAGCGAGCGTTCATTGCCGGTCCGAAGGTCGTCGGGATCGAACGAGCCAATTGGCGTGCCGCGCTGCAGGCCGGAATCGATGGCATCCTCACGGACTACCCGCTCGAACTCTCGGACTTGATTCGTTTGGAAACGACACGTAGCGACGGCCTTTCCAGGCCGTCGAACGACCGACAGCCTGGAAAGGCCGTCGCTACAAACGATGTCACTACGAACGAGGGTCCGTCCGATCAAGCATTTCAACAACTCGCGAAGCGATACATCGACGAGTCACCGGCTATGTCGCCGATCGGGGCGACGACGCTCGGCGATCATCGGTTCGATTCGGCCGTGGACGAAGTCAGCGACGCGGCGCGGCAGCGCGAGCGGACGTTTTATCAACGGTTTCTTGGTGAGCTGGCGAAGCTCGACCGCAAATCGCTCGGCCGCGAGAACCAAGTCGATTACCAACTGCTGACGCAGCAACTGCGTGGCGACTTGTGGCGGCTCGATGAACTTCAGGAGTGGGCATGGAATCCGGTTGTTTACACGCAGCTCACGGGCGGAGCGGTTTATGGGTTGATGGCTCGCGAGTTCGCTCCTGTTGAGAAGCGGCTGATGTCCGTCGCGGATCGGCTCGAGAAACTGCCGAAGTTGTACGAGCAGCTTCGTGGGACTCTGGACGCCAAACGTGTCCCGCCGATTCATGCCGAGACGGCGGTGAAGCAGAACCGCGGGCTGATCAGCATTCTCGACAACATGGTCAAGCCACAGATGAGCAAGCTTGGCGAGGCCGATCGCACGCGGCTCAATCAAGCGATCGCGACGGCGACCGACGCAGTCGATCAGCATCAGAAATGGCTCGAAAAGGAACTGCTGCCAAACGCGAAGGGCAACTTCCGCATCGGTGCGAAGCTGTTTGATGCCAAGCTGGCGTACTCGCTCGGCAGTGGCCTGTCGCGGCCAGACATTCGCGACCGCGCCGAGTTTGAACTGCGTCGCGTGCGGGCCGAGATGTACTCGGTCGCACGCGGCGTGATGCTCAAGGCCGACCCGAAACGTGAGGGTGAGGCTCCCTCCGAGCCGTCGCCCGAGCAACAACAAGCAGTCATCGCGGCCGCGCTCGCGAAGGCGTATGCCGACATCCCGCCCCGTGACGGCATTGTCGATTTCGCCAGGAAGTCGCTCGAAATGACCACCGAGTTCGTTCGCAAGCGCGATCTCGTGACGATCCCGAACGATCCGCTTGACATCATCCTGATGCCTGAGTTTCAGCGCGGTGTCTCGATCGCGTATTGCGACTCGCCGGGGCCGCTCGACGTGGGGCAGAAGACGTACTACGCCGTCTCGCCGATCCCCGCCGAATGGACCGACAAGCAGGTCGGCTCGTTCTTGCGCGAGTACAACCTGCGGTCGATCCACGACCTGACGATCCACGAAGCGATGCCCGGCCACTTCCTGCAACTGGCCCATTCCAACCGCAGCCCGCGCCGCCTGCGAGCACTCTTGTCATCCGGCACATTCGTCGAAGGCTGGGGCGTCTATTCCGAGCAGCTCATGTCCGAGGAGGGATTTCTCGACCGCGACCCGTTGATGCGGCTCATCGCGCTCAAGTGGTACTTGCGAGGCATCGCCAACGCGATCCTCGACCAAGCCATTCACGTCGACGGCATGAACCGCGACGACGCCATAAAGCTGATGGTCCACGACACGTTCCAAGAAGAACGCGAAGCCGCCCTCAAATGGGTCCGAGCCCAACTGACCTCGACGCAACTTTCGACCTACTTCGTCGGCTACCAAGAACACCGCGACCTCCGCATCGCCGCCGAAACAGCCTGGGCCGACAAGTTCACGCTGAAACGCTACCACGATGGCACGTTGTCGTTCGGTTCGCCACCCGTGCGGTTCGTGAAGGCACTGTTGCTGTATGAGCCGATTCCGGAGTGAAGGACGTATCACACGCCTGCAAGTGGTGATTTCCAGACGCACCAAGTCTCGGAGAACGCGAAAACCCTCGGGAATCCGAGGGTTTTCATTTGTTCAGTGGGCGATGAGGGACTCGAACCCCCGACATCCACGGTGTAAGCATGGCGCTCTAACCAACTGAGCTAATCGCCCAATAAAACGGATGGTCGGTCATACCCGACGATTTGCTGGAAACAGTCCGTACCGGGTTGTTCGACACTCACCCGAAGCGCCAGTGAGGGCGACTCATGACGACGCCCTCACTTGCGTTTCGGGTTCGCGTGGAGCCAAGAAAAATCCGGGCTAGGCTTGCTTGGCTTGATCCGCGGCCCGTTGAAGTTCGACCGCCTGCCGACGGAAGCGATTGGATCGATTCGAAAACGTCTTACGAGCCGGCCGGCTGCTGGTGATGTGCGACAGGTGATCGTACTTTTTGGCCAACCGCAATTTGATGCGGACCTTGTTCAACAACTCTTCGACCTTGGTCGCCATTTGCAAACGTCCTCAATCCGGAATGCACTTGTCGGGGCGGGGGCGAAAAACGAACGAATATCAATACAAAGATTCGGCTCAAGATGCCAGTGTTGGAGTTGCGCCGTCGGGCCTTCAGGCGGTTATCGGAAATCTTTGACAACTTTTTGCCGGCAAAAAATCGGGACTCCAACCGGTCAGGTCACCTCGACAATCGCTTTGATGACGCCGGTTTCGAGCTTCGTGTACGACGGAAAGACGTCGATCAGACCCTCGAACGGCGTGCGGTGAGTGATCCATGGGCGCGTGTCAATCCGGCCGGATTCAATCAAGCTGACGATTCGGCCGAAGTCTTTGGGCAGCGAATTGCGCGAGGCGAAGACGGTCATCTCGCGACGGTGGAACAGCGGATCGGGGAAGCTGATGTCGTCGGTGACGATGCCGACAAAGACGATCTTGCCCGTGTGGCCGACGTAGTTGAAGGCGTTGCACATCGACTTCGGGTTTCCCGTCGCGTCGAATACCACAGAGGGCAGGGCGGCGTTCGTGACCTCTTGCAGTGTCTTCATCTCGGAACCATCGCCGCTAAAGCGGATCGTGTGATTGACGCCCATCGTCTGCTTGCAGAAGTCGAGTCGCCCTTGATGCATGTCGAGAACCGTAATCGTGGCGCCGGTCAGCTTGACGAACTCGATCACTGACAGCCCGATTGGGCCAGCTCCGATGACCAGCACGTTTTCATTGGCTTGCGGATTCGCGCGGTCGACCGCGTGGCAGCCGATGCCGAGCGTTTCGACGAGCGCGAGTTGCTCCCACGTCAGCTTGGTCGACGGATGCAGCTTGCGAGCGGGCAGCACGAACTTCGGACTGATGCCGCCGTCGGTGTGGACTCCCAAAACTTGCAGCTTCTCGCAGCAGTTGCTGTTGCCGCGTCGGCAGGCGAAGCACTCGCCGCAATTCATGTACGGCTCGACCGAGCAGTGATCGCCCGCCTTGACGTTCGACACATCCGCGCCGACTTCGAGCGCTTCGACGCCCAGTTCATGTCCGGGGATGCGCGGATAGCTGTAAAACGGCATCTTGCCGAGATACCCGCTGATGTCCGTGCCGCAGATACCGACACGATGCACTCGCACGAGCGCCTCGCCCAGCCCAGGACGATTCGGCTCCGGAATCTCGATGTGACGGAAGCGGCCTGGCTTTTCGAGTTGAATGGCTTTCATGGTTGGTCAATCGAGATTTGAAATTTACTGCGGCCGCTCATGCTGGCTGTCTGGAATCGTACCTTTCCTCGCAACATTTAACGAAACAAAAGAGCAACGGGATTGTGCCGACCTCACAAATAACAGACCTCCGGCTTCTTTTCGAGGCCAACAGAATATCACTGGCCTCATCGAAAACCATGACCGAGCGCCCGACATGAACCGATACCGCCTCTGTGACGATGCGAGCTTACCAGCATCCCGTTGCCGTCAGGTCGGCCGTAACGGTAGAGTCGG
Source organism: uncultured Planctomycetaceae bacterium (assembly GCA_964589725.1). GTDB lineage: Bacteria > Planctomycetota > Planctomycetia > Planctomycetales > Planctomycetaceae > CAYSHJ01. The sequence continues at coordinate 825 of CAZPUJ010000754.1, read as the reverse complement.
AGCCACAAAGCAAACCCCAGGAGGCAAGATCATGACCCAAATCGTTTTGGATGCCCGGATGCGGGAGCAACTGCGAGACACGGATGACGCCGTGGAATTCGTGGATGAGGCCGGCAACCTGGTGGGGCTCTTCTGCCGAGTGACGTCCCGGCCGTATGACCCCAAACTGATTCCCGCGTTATCCGATGAGGAACGGCTGCGCCGGGCGGCGCAACCTGGCAAGTACACGACAGAAGAAGTGCTCCAGCATTTGCGGAGCCTGTGATGTATACCGTCACGTGGACGCAGGATGCCTTGGATGATCTGACTACGTGCTGGTTGCGGGCCGACGCCGAAATACGCGGACGAATCACAAGCGCGATGGTTCTGGTGGATCGTCATCTTCGCGCGAATGCTCCACGTCTGGGTGAATCGCGGGCAGACAATGATCGAGTGATGTTCGTGGACCCGCTCGGAATTGAATTCCATGTCTCGGAGTTGGATCGATTGGTCACAGTCGCGCACGCTTGGACGTTTTGAAGACCGATGCCGAGCGTTTCGACGAGCGCGAGTTGCTCCCACGTCAGCTTGGTCGACGGATGCAGCTTGCGCGCGGGCAGCACGAACTGCGGACGCAGGCCACCGTCGGTGTGGACTCCCAAAACTTGAAGTTTCTCGCAGCAGTTGCTGTTGCCGCGTCGGCAGGCGAAGCACTCGCCGCAATTCATATACGGCTCGACAGAGCAGCGATCGCCCGCCTTCACGTTCGACACATCCGCGCCGACTTCGAGCACTTCGACGCCCAGCTCATGTCCCGGAATACGCGGGTAGCTGTAAAACGGCATC
>CAZPUJ010000753.1:0-6606 GCA_964589725.1 uncultured Planctomycetaceae bacterium | reverse complement strand
ACGCGGCGACGTGTTGGGAGTTCTCGATAATGATGTGCTCCGCGCGTCGTTGGACGTGGCACAGCTCAAAGCTCAATCCATGGCCGCGATCGACGCGGCGAAGGCCGAAGTCGAACTCAAACAACAAAAATTATCGGCTCTCGACGAGCTGAACCGCTCCGGACTCGGCAGCCGCGAAGAATACGCGCGGGCGAAAGCCGACGTTCAGTTGGCGCAAGCCAAATTGAAGGCTGCCGAAGAATTGCTCGCGGTTGATCGCTTGGAAGTCAAACGGATCGAAGCCGAGCTTCAACGCCGCACGGTTCGCAGTCCGATCGACGGCGTCGTCACCGACATTCATCGCGAACCAGGCGAATTCGTGTCGGCCGTGGAACCCAAACTCTTCACCGTCGTGCGGTTGGATCGGCTGCGAGTGAAGTTTTACGTGCCGACCGAATACGCAGTGCGGGTTCGAAAAGGGCTTCGAGTTCGGCTTTTGCCCGCCACTGACGCGAATCCGTTGACCGGCGAAGTCGAATACGTCTCGCCGGTGACGCATGCGGAAAGCGGGCTGGTGCGCGTTGACGTCATCCTCGCCAACCGCGATGGCCAATTTCGCAGCGGTCTGCGACTGTGGCTCGACCTGGAGTGACGCTCATGGCCACGATCCATTCGGCTCACTCCAGTTTGCCACATCAACGATCTCACGTCGATGACCAAGCTGCGGCGGTGCTTGATCTGGCGACGCAAGTCGCGCGGCGCGACAGCCTGTCCGCGGCGAGTCGCATTCTGGTCGAACGTTTGGCCGAGCATTTGAAGATGGAGCAAGTCGCTCTCGCGTGGCGTCGTTCGGTCGGCGGATGTTCCTTGGTGGCGATCAGCGGGTTGACGCAGTTCGATCGCCGTTCGGAAACCGTTGATCTACTGCAAGCCGTCGTCGACGAAGCGACCATTCGTCAAGCTGACGGTTCTTGGCCGCCACTCAACACGACGAATCGGCACGCTGTGCTGGCTCATCGACGTTTGGTTGAGGTCACTCGCGTCGAAGCCGTGGCCACCTTCTTGCTCAAGTCATCGGACAATCGTTTCGATGAGGAAACCAAGACCGAGTCGTCTAGTCGAGTGTTGGGCGTGCTGATCGTCTCCGGCGCACGAGTCGCTGTTCACGATTCGGCCAACATCGGCTTGCTGACGACAGCAGCCGAGTGTCTCACACCCGCGCTAGAATTGATCGCTCGCGCCGAAGGTGGTTGGTGGCGACGACAGTGGACGCGAATGCGTCGATCTTTTCGCCGTCGTGAGTTGCTGATCGCGATGTCCTGCGTGGCGGCCGTGACTGCGATCTTGGCGATGCCGCTGCCTTATCGCGTGTCGTGTCGCTGTGTGGTCGAACCGATGCAACGGCGGTTTGTGGTGGCTCCGTTTGACGGACTGATCGAAGCGTCGCTCGTAAGACCCGGTGATGTTGTTCGTGCTGGCGATCCGCTCGCTCGGATGGACGGTCGTGAAGTGCGCTGGGAATTGGCGGGTCTCGAAGCCGATTGCCGGCAAGCTCAGCAACAGCGAGACAGCAGTTTGGCTCACGCCGAACTGGCGAAGGCCGAACTGGCTCGATTGGAGATCGAACAAATCGACGCGAAGCTCGAACTGCTGCGTCGGCGTCAAAGTCTGCTCGATCTTCAGGCGCCACTCGATGGCGTCGTGCTCAGTGGCAGCATCGACAAGCTGTCTTCGGTTCCCGTGAAGACCGGACAGACGTTGTTCGAGATCGCTCCGCTGGAACGCCTGCGAGTCGAAATCTCGCTGCCGGCGGAGGACTATCGACACGTTCAAGCCGGCGATCGCGTCGAACTCCGCTTCGATGGTCGAGCGAGCGAACTTCAATCGGGTGAGTTGGCCCGTGTCCGCCCGCGATCCGAGATTCGCGATTCCGCCGACGTCTTCGTCGCCGAGGTCGAGTTGCCGAATCCCGATGCGGCCCTCCGTCCCGGCCAACGAGGCCAAGCAGTCGTCGTCTCACGTCCACATCCAATCGCCTGGAACTTTTTCCACAAGGCGTATGAACGAGTGCGGCAGTGGTGGCCGTGGTGACGGGTGAAGTGCAAAGAGTGATCTAACCATAACGCGGGCTTCGCCCGCAACCTTGCTCCCTCTCCCCCGCATCGGGGGAGAGGGCTGGGGTGAGGGGGATTCGTGTACCGGTGAAGCGCTCGGCCCCCCGCTCCTTAACCCTCTCCCCCGCGGCGGGGGAGAGGGGACCAGTTGCGCGCACGGCGCGAATTAATTGACGACCGAAGACCCTACGCGGCGAAGCCACAACCAAATGCTTTCCGACTTCCGCACCGTCGAACTGCGTCAGCTTCGTCCGCGATTACGAGACGAGCTGTCGTTTCGTTTGCAGTCTTACGGCGGGGTCGAGTGTTACGTCATCGAGGACGAGAGCGCCGGGGCGTACTATCGGATTGGACTGCCGGAGTACACATTCTTGTCGCTGCTCGACGGCCGCACGACGGTCGGTGAGGCGGTGGCTCACACCGCCAGCGTATTACGAGCGGAGGCTTTCACCGAACAGCAAGCCGCCGGTATTTGCCGTTGGTTGGTCGCATCGAAGCTCATCGCGACCGACAGGCCACGTACAGATCGGGCCGCGACAACGGAAGAAACGGCGATCAGGAAGGCGACTCGGATCAATCCGCTCAGCCTGCGCGTGCCGTTGGGGTGCCCGCATTCGATACTGACGGCGCTCGAGCCGTTGTTCGGGGTCATGTTTAGCCTGATTGGCGGCGGTGTGTGGTGCTTGGTCATGCTGTGCGGAGTCTGGCAGGTCATGCCACAGGCGGATCGGCTGTGGCATGAATCGGCCGTCATACTCGCGCCGCACAATTGGTGGTGGATCGCCTGCTTCGGGCTGGTGCTGAAGGTCGTGCATGAGGCGGCGCACGGCGTGGCGTGCGTCCGATTCGGCGGCCGAGTACGCGAGGCGGGCATCGTGTTCTTGTTGCTCGCGCCGCTTCCGTATGTCGATCTGACGTCGACGTGGCGATTGCCTAAATGGCAACGGATCGTCACGTCGTCGGCAGGCATGCTCGCGGAGTTGCTCGTCGCGGCGCTGGCGGCGATCGTGTGGGCCAACACGCACGATGAGTTCCTGCGGCAGCATTTGCTGCGAGTGATCCTGACGGCCGGCGTCGTGACATTGCTGTTCAATCTAAATCCACTGATGCGGTTTGACGGCTATTACATTCTGGCGGATCTGCTGGAGTTGCCGAACCTGGCGATTCACGGACGGCAACTGCTGGTGTATGCGGCCAAACGCTGGTTGCTGGGCGTTGCCGTTTCGTGTCCGGAGTGGCCGGAAGGGAAGCGTCCGCTCGTCGCGTTGTATGGCGTCGCGTCGGCAGTGTGGCGCGTGGTGGTGAGCGTGTCGCTGATCATCGCCGCGGCCACGTTGTTCGAGGGCGTCGGATTGTTGCTTGCGGTCGGAGCGGTCTTTGCCTGGTTTCTCCGACCGTTGTGGCAAGCGTTGCGGTACATCGCTGTCGGCGCGCCGTTCGAGCGACCGCGACGAACTCGTTTCGCCATCATAACGGCTGCTGCGTCGGCATTGATCGTCTGGGGAATGACGTCGGTGCATGAGTGGTACTCGGTGAAACTGCCTGGTGTGGTCGAGTACGTCGACGCCGCGATCGTGCGCGCGGAAGCTTCGGGATTTGTCGAAGAAGTCTTTGTCGAGTCGGGCCAAATGGTCGTTGCGGGTGAGCCGCTCGTGCGGCTGGACAACCTGCCGCTGGAAACGCAGCGGCGCGAACTGCGAGCCGATGTGGAACTCTCGACGTTACGAGGCCGCGTGTTCCAACAGCAGGGAGAACTGGCCGCGATGCGTGTCGAAGAGGACAACGTCGCGGCACTACACAAGAAGCTCGATGAGTTGGATCACTTGTGCGACGCGCTGCTGATTCGTGCTCCCCGCTCTGGTTTGGTCGCGGCCACAGACTTGAATTCGTTGCCTGGCTGTTACATTTCATCCGGGCAAGAACTGCTGGTGATCGGCGATCCAGCCGAGAAAGAGATTCGCGTGCTGATTGCAGCCGATCAGCTTGACTCCGCGCCGATCAATCTCGGTCGCGCCGCGAGTGTTCGTCTGGTGGGCGACGGCTGTTCGGCCATGGGCACGTTGCGCCAAGTCGAACCGCGAGCGACCACGCATCCGCCGCACCCGGCCCTCTGTGCCGGAGCCGGCGGGCCGATCGCCACCAAAGTTTCGGCCCAACAAGCGTCCTCTGTCGGACACGATCCGCAAGAGTTGCTCGAACCGCATGTCGTCGCCTACGTGCGACTCACTCGTGCCGACAGCCAACAGTTCGGCACCGGCCAACTCGCCACCGTCCGCATCGCCGGGCCAACGCGATCGCTCGCCGAGTTGCTACGTGAACAGACCTGGAGATGGGTCGCGCTGCAGATGAAAAACGACAGATGAGGTGGCGCCCACTATGCTCGATTCGACCAATGGTCACCTGCTCGCCGAGGTCCAGTGGATGGGAACCTATGAACGGAAGTGAGGACGAGCGAGTCGCATTTTCCAGGACCGCCGAAGGGAAGACGTTCCACTCACTGTGGCTCCCCACATGGCCTGATGTGAAAGCGTTTCGGTTTGTTGGGAATTGTCACCTTTTGGACTGCTGGGACTTGTCACAGCTTTCCTTCGCGGCGAAGCCGCTTTGGTTTCTTCGCCATCAACGAGTACATCCTAACTTTCCACGTCGCGGAAAGCGGCTCCGCCGCAATCGGAAAGCGGGGACAAGTCCTCGCACTCCAAATTCACTGCACGGCGTCTGCGGTCACATCGAACTCGTCAAAGACCTTCAGCTTGTCGGTCTTGAACCCATAAATCGTCTTCACCTGAGCTGGCCGCGCCGTGCGTTCAAACCAGCCGGCCGAGCACCACGGATATTGATTGGCGACTGGCACGAGTCTGTGTTTGACCGCATTGAGATGCACATAAGCCAATCGAGCCAGGTACGACTTCTCATACGTCAGCTCGGTGTCCCAAAAGTTGAACCACACTTGGCGTCCTGGATCGTGATCTCGTTGATTGATTTCGCGAGCCGTGTCGGCATGCAACTGCGTCAGCAGGACATCCAACTTCGAGGCAATCTCCGACGCATGGGCCACGAAGTGATAGTGGTTGGGAAAGACTGCCCAGGCCTCCAAATTCCAGCCATGCTGCTTTGCCAGAGTCAGCAAGGTGTCGTGCAACAGGTCGAGATTCGCTTGGCCCCGAAAGATCGGCCGTTTGTGCAACGTGCTGGCGGTGACGATGTACGTGCCATGAGCACTCAGCCGATGCACCGGCGCATGCGGCCAATCCTGCTTGATTGTCGAAAATGACGGCACGACCACGGACATAGGACGCGGTTGAACCGCTGCCGCTCGCGTCGCTACATCCAACAACGAGGCGTAATCATCAAGCTTGCGAAGCCGCTCGACATCAAACGTCCCCACACGAGCCATGATTCGTCGCCGCAGTTCATCCACTTCGTTCGACATCGCTGGCTCCCCGCATGGCCTGTTGTGATAGCGTATCGAACTGCTGGGACTTGTCACCCTTTGGGCTGCTGGGACTTGTCACAGCTTTCCTTCGCGGCGAAGCCGCTTTGGCTTCTTTGCCATCAACGAGAGCATCCTAACTTTCCACGTCGCGGAAAGCGGCTCCGCCACAATCAGAAAGCGGTGACAAGTCCCCGCACTCCATATGGACTGCTGTGACTTGTCACAGCTTTCGTTCGCGGCGGAGCCGCTGTTTGGTCTTTGCGGCCGCAGCCGTTGTGGCGAGCAAAAGAAAGCGGCTCCGCCGCGATGAAAAGCGGTGACAAGTCACCGCAGTCCAAATCGCTCACCGCACTCGAAAATTACGGAACCAGCAACTTCACCTTCGCGGGGGCGTTCTGCCAGCCGTACTTGGCTAAGAACTCGGCGGGCGTCAGAGTTTGCTGGCCTTCGGGGGTTTGCACGACGTAGACGATGGCGTCGGTCACGTCCTCATCGCTGCGGTAGTGGCCCTCGGCGTTGATGGCCAGTGGGCGTCCGTCGGGAAGCAACGTCAGCACCGCCAGCGGCTCGCGCGATGCGATGTCCCACAACCAGATGAAGCCATGACGATCCGACGTGGCGAGAGATTTCATGTCGGGCGAGACTGTCATGGATTCAACGATTGTCTCATGGCGGTGCTTCAACGGAGACTCGCCGTGAGCGTCGGCCACAGCGATGTCAGCACCCTGTCCCATGATTCGGGTCTCGTTCTCCAGCCACATCCACATCCCAAGGCCGGGAATCTGCCGTTCGGCCAGGTCGAGAACTTTCAAGACGCGATCGACAATGGCAAGTTCGTCGCTCTTGGGCGACCAAACGGGGGAACCGGTCCACGGGTACTTCCGCGGTTCACCGACGGGCTTCCAAGTGTCGGTGTTCCAAATAGACAGGATGCATTCCTAGCGCGGGACTTCGTCCCGCAACCCAATGAAAGCGGCGTCGTCCACGATTAGAGTTGGAGTTGTGAAGCAACCATCTCATTCGAACTTGGAGCGACGCCGTGGACGAGCTTGTACCGTTTGATGACCGTTGTGTGGT
>CAZPUJ010000752.1:0-10072 GCA_964589725.1 uncultured Planctomycetaceae bacterium | reverse complement strand
GACCTGCGTGGACTGCATTTGAACTTCTTGAAGGCCAAGATCACCGACGCGGGCATTTCACACCTGACGCGGCTCAGTCACCTGGTCCATCTGGAACTGGCGGATTCGGGCCTGACCGACACTGGCTTGGTTCACCTGAAGTCCCTCAGCGAATTGGAAGCCTTGAACATCTCCGACACCGCCGTCACCAACGCCGGAGTTGAGCAACTGATGGATTTCAAAAAACTGAGAACGCTGGCCATTTGCAACACAAAGATCACCGCCGCCGAAGTCGAACGACTGCAACAGGCACTGCCGCAGTGCAAAATCGAGTATTGAATGACTTCAGACGGCTAGCCTTTTTCGAAAAGTAGTAGGTCGGGCTTTCTAGCCAGACCCAACGTGCCAGAACCGCGTCGTTTCTTCATCGGGTCAGCCTGGAAAGGCCGACCTACTTTGTGTTTTCCGACAAAGCCTAATCCTGAAACAAGCGACCCCACCGGGCTTGTCCCGGTGGTTTACGGGATTCTGCACTACTGAGCCGTTTTTTTCGTGTGACGCCGAGTAGTGCAAAATCCTACGAGCCACCGGGACAAGCCCGGTGGGGTCGCTGAAATCAGGCCTAATAGCACGCCGTGGTGACGAGTGACAAAGGGGAGGAGCATGACGAAATCACATGTCTTGGCGCTCGATCAAGGGACAACTTCTAGTCGGGCGATCGTGTTTGATCGGTCGGGGCGCGCGGTCGGGACGGCTCAGCAGGAGTTTCCGCAATTGTTCCCGTCGCCGGGACATGTCGAGCATGATCCGGAGGCGATTTGGGACAGCCAATTGGTGACCGCGCGACAGGCGTTGACGAACGCGAAGTTGACGGCGGCCGACATTGCGGCGATCGGCGTCACGAATCAACGCGAAACGACGATTCTGTGGGAACGTGACAGCGGCCGGCCGGTCGCGAACGCGATTGTCTGGCAAAGCCGGATCACAACGGAACTCTGTCAGCGATTGAAGTCCGACGGGCTGGAACCGGTCTTTCGCGAGAAGACTGGACTGGTGCTCGATCCGTATTTTTCCGGAACGAAGATTCGATATTTGCTGGACACAATTCCCGGCCTGCGGACGCGGGCGGAACGCGGCGAGATTCTGTTTGGAACGGTCGATAGCTTTTTGATTTGGCGACTGTCCGGAGGCCAGCGGCATGTGACGGACGTGAGCAACGCCAGCCGGACGTTGTTGTTCAATCTGCACACGCTCGACTGGGACGACGAATTGCTTCGGCTGCTGAATGTCCCGCGCGCGATGTTGCCAAAAGTCTGCTCGTCGAGCGAAGTGCTGGCGGAAAGCGACCCGCAGTGGTTGGGAGGTTCGATTCCGGTCGCTGGCGACGCGGGCGATCAACAGGCGGCGTTGTTCGGTCAAGCGTGCTTCGAGCCGGGCAGCTCGAAAAACACGTACGGCACGGGCTGTTTCTTGCTGATGAACACGGGGGACAAGCCGGCGATTTCGCGGCACGGTCTGTTGACAACGGTCGGTTGGCGGATGAACGGTCGCACGACGTACTGTCTTGAAGGAGCAGTGTTCATCGCCGGTGCGGTCGTGCAGTGGTTGCGCGACGGTTTGGGAATCATTCAACGCGCGAGTGAAACCGAAGCGTTGGCCAAGTCGGTGTCAGACAACGGAGGCGTGTACTTCGTCCCGGCGTTCGTGGGGCTGGGTGCTCCGCATTGGGATGCTGACGCGCGCGGGACGATCGTCGGATTAACGCGCGGGTCCACGAAAGGCCATCTCGCGCGAGCGGCTCTGGAATCGATGGCCTATCAAACGTGCGATGTTCTGGACGCGATGCAGGCTGACGCGGGTGTTGCTCATCAAGCGCTCCGAGTCGATGGTGGGGCGACAGGCAACGATTGGTTGATGCAGTTTCAGGCGGACGTACTGAACGTTCCCGTGCGACGGCCGGTGGTTCAGGAAACAACCGCGTTGGGAGCCGCGTACCTCGCTGGCTTGGCGACAGGCGTGTGGCCCGATTTGAGCGACGTGTCGGCCCATTGGCAGTTGCAGCGGGAATTCCGTCCAGACATGGAAGACTCCTTGCGAGCGTCGCTCCTCGTGCAGTGGCGCCGAGCGGTCGAACGCTCGCGAGGCTGGGCCGGCGGGTGAGAACTCCGCTTTGAGTCAGCAGAACCGGGATTCCCACCGAGGATTCTCGATTCATTGAGACAGTCGTGCTGCGATGTTTCAAGTTTGCCGACGGTTCCGGTTATGCGGTTTGCTCGCGTGGCGTGGGAGCCGGAAAGCTGTGCCGCTCGGCAAGTGCTGACAGAGGCGACGTCTTGAGAACGCTGGGCATGATCCGCACGCGCGGCACATTCGGAAGCGTTTCGCGAATCATTGAAACGCGCACGCTCGGTGGCGGGAATGCGGTTTGTACCGGATGTGAGTCGAGTTTGCCGAATTCGCCTGTCGATCAGAAACTGCTGAATTCCGTGTCCGTACGCTCTCGAGCGTGTGGCGAGTCTATTTTGTTCCGTTGGCTCATGAAGCCGGCCCGCCAAGGCGCCCCAGGCCGCTTCCGAAATAGGGAGAACAGACGATGCGAGTATTTCCGTGGTTGGTGTCGTTGAAGCGGTCCATGAAACGGGCCAGTGCTCGTCGTACTCGCCGAGCTTCCGTCCAACTGGAGCGGTTGGAGAGCCGTGCGCTCTTGGCGGCTGTCGTGTCCGACACCGCAGCCTTGGTCGAGATCAATCTGGATCCGAATGACAGCGTGTCCTTCTCGGTCGATAGCCTGGGTCGGGCCGTCGTATCGGCGACCAGTGGGGATACCGTGTTGAGCACCCTCGCCGCCGACATTACAAATCTGTCGATCCTCGGCGATACCGGAGCGGAGACGATCGACCTCAGTGCCATCGCCTCCGCCGGATTTAATTCACTCAAGCCAGTGGATGGCAGTAACAGCATCCACGTGAACATCGTCGGTGGTGACGGCGATGACACCATCTTTGGTACCTCAGTGAACGACCAGATCGACGGCGGAGCCGGCAATGACATGATCGCCGGGAATGCCGGCAATGACTCGCTTCAGGGTGGCGATGGCAACGACACGATCAACGGCGGAAACGGATACGACACGATCGATGGCGAGGGCGGTGACGATTCACTGTTGGGTGGCGCTGATTGCGACACCATTCACGGTGACGGCGGCAATGATACCATCGACGGCGGGAGCGACTCAGACAGCGTGAATGGCGGACTGGGCAACGACACCGTCAGTGGTGGTGCCGACGATGACCTCGTGGAAGGTGACGCTGGCAACGATAGTGTCCTCGGCGGTGACGGCAGTGACCAAGTATTTGGTGAGTACAAGGACCAAGTAATCGGTGACGCGGGCAATGACACCGTCGACGGCGAAGCCGGCACGGATACCACGTTCGGCAACGACGGTAACGACGTGCTGGTGTGGCATAGCGACGATGTTTCGGTGTCGGAAACGGTCGACGGTGGCACTGGCAACGATACCGTTTCGGTTCAAGGCACTACTGGCAACGACACTCTGACGGTTTCACAGATCGGGACGCTGAGGTATCGCATTACCTCGACTGGTTCTCGTAGCGTGTCGACGGTCAACGTCGACAACATCACGGTGAACGGCGACGCGGGCAATGATACGATCACGCTCGCCACCAACCTGACGGGGAACAGCGACATTCTGTTGTTGGGCGGCACGGGTAACGACGTCATCAATGGCAACAATGTCGTGTTGACCACATTCGACGCAACGATGTCCGGGGAAGCCGGCAACGACACCATCACCGGAACGGCGGCTGGAGACACCTTGCTGGGCGGCCTTGGAAACGACAATATCAACGGTGGACCTGGTGCTGACAACATTGATGGGGAAGCCGGTAACGACGCCCTCTTGGGCGGCAATGACAACGACAGCATCTTTGGCAGTGCCGGCAACGACACGATCAATGGTCAAGGGGACAACGACTGCCTCGAAGGGGGCGACGGCGCCGACGTCATCAATGGTGATGCTGGCAACGACAACATTCGAGGTGATGCTGGAGACGATCAGATTTCTGGCGGCGCGGGCAGCGACGACATCCGTGGCTTAAGTGGCAACGACACGATCAACGGCAACGCCGGAGCCGACAACATCAATGGCGGCGTCGGCAACGACGTGCTGCGTGGCGACGCGGACTCCGACTCCATCACCGGCAACCTGGGCGATGACAACATCCAGGGCGGCGACGGCAATGACACCATCTCTGGTGACGGCGCAATCGTCTTCACAGTCGCGCCGATTACGTTTGCCGTGACGTTTACCGTCACGGACATTGTGCCTTCCACGAACGATGGCAATGACACGATTGATGGCGGAAATGGCAATGACCTTCTCCTCGGCGGCGACGGCAATGACTCCCTCATCGGCGGTACCGGGAACGACACAATGATCGGCGACACTGACGAAGCCCCGCCGCCAGCCACGGAAGGGAATGACACGCTCGTTGGTGGTGACGGCAACGACACCATGCGCGGCAACGGTGGAAACGATTACCTCAACGGCCAGGCTGGCAGCGATTTGGGCTACGGTGGCCGGCACAACGATACGGTGTGTGGCGGTGCAGGTAACGACACGCTCGACGGTGGCAGTGGCAACGACTTCTTGATGGGTCAGGGCAACAATGACAGCTTGTTGGGCTGGGCTGGAGACGACACACTCAAAGGCGATGAAGGCGAGGACACCCTCTGCGGCGGTGCTGGCAACGACTCCCTGGACGGAGGAACCGGCAACGACAAGATGGCTGGCGATGTTGGCAACGACACGCTCTTCGGTGGCGACGGCAACGACACGCTGCTTGGTGAAGACGGCAACGACAGCTTGTTGGGTGGCAACGGCAACGACCTCGTGCTGGGTGCCAACGGCGACGATTTCATCGACGGTGGGGCCGGCACGGATACGATCGCGGGCAACCTCGGCTCGAACATCCTCTGCAACCCCGCCGGTCTGGATCGGGTAGATAATGCGCTTGTCTTCGTCAACAACTTCTGCTAACCGATCTCACGGTTGTGTCTGAAAACGAACAGAGCCCGTGCCACCTGGCACGGGCTCTTTCGTTGGGACACAACGAAGAATCCCCATTTTACCGCAGGAAATGAGGCTTTTCTTGAGAACGCTGAGCAGAGGCGTCGGTGGGAGTCGAACCCACGCGTGACGGATTTGCAATCCGTTGCCTTAGCCACTTGGCTACGACGCCGAAAACGGCGCGGAATGTAGTTCGGTGTTTGGAGGGGGTCAAGGTGGGGTCGCAGCCGTACGTTTTCGAATGTTGATTTTCGATTTTTGAATGGAACCATTGCCTTTTGAGGTTTCAAATCGCAAATCAAAAATCAAGAATCGGAAATCGAGAGGCCATCATCTATGCCGCGCGATTTTAGTGTTGAGAGTCTGTCGCACGATCCGATTCACGGATACATCCCGTTTGTCTCGCAGGAGTCTTTGCCAAGCGGTGAGGTCTCGGAACAAGAATTGATCGATCACCCGTGGGTGCAGCGGCTGCGACAGATCCATCAATTGCAAACGGCGTGGTGGGTGTTTCCGTCCGCCGAACACATGCGGTTTCAGCACGTGCTGGGAGCGATGCACTTGTCGTCCCTAGTAATCCAGCATTGGTATGATTCGTTATTTGCTTCGTGCTCGAACGTGCCGTCGCGAGCATACGTCGAATCCCTCGTGCGACTGGCGGCGCTGCTGCACGATGTCGGACACGGCCCGTTTGGACATTTCTTCGACGACCATTACCTGGAGCCCTTCGGGCTCACGCACGAAGACATCGGCGCCGAAGTGATCCAACAGGAACTCGGCGACTTGATCGGCCGCGTGCGACGCAATCCCAATGGCAAACTCGGGCCACTGGAAGAATTGGATCCCGGACAAATCGCCTGGTTGATTCGACGCCCGACTGGCCAGCCCGAACAGGAACAAGGTCACCCCGTGTGGCTGCGGCTGCTGAGATCGCTGTTCAGCGGCATCTACACCGTGGACAACATGGACTTCGTGCTGCGCGACGCGTACATGACAGGCTACAACACGAAGGCATTCGATCTTTCACGGCTAGTGCACTACAGCTTCTTCACCTCGGAAGGATTGACGATTCATGTCCGCGGGCTGCCGACGTTGATCAACTTTATTGAAACTCGAGCGAATTTGTTCCGCACAATTTATTTCCACCGGACGGTGCGGGCACTCGACTTGGCGCTCGAAGAGCTGTTCGCGCCGACGATGCTGCGGCTGTTCGGTGATGCCGACGGCCAGCCGATGAATCCACTGGAGCATTTGGACGCATACCGGCGTCTCACGGAATCGACATTCTTGGTCGACGTCCAGCGATGGTCGCGAAGTCCTGATCCCGAGTTGTGTCAGTTGGGACAACTTTGGGATGCACTGCTGTCTCGGAACGTCGCCTGGAAGATGGCGTGCGAGCGGACGTTTCATTTTCACGTGGGTCAAGTCGAGGGGACGACGATCTTTTCCGAGCCGGAGGTGGTGGAGAAACGCATCCGATCGCAGTTGCCGGACAACTTGAAAGAGATTCCGCTGAAGATCGACGTGGCTCGACATTATCACCGACCGAGCGGTCGGCTTCCGGCCGTCGGCCAGAATTATCTGCTCGACCCCGCCGACGGAGTGCCGCGCGAATTACACGACGACGAACTGTTTCGATCGCTACCGACGAGTTTTTCGATTTTCCGCGTGTACTCGAAAGATCACCGGCACGATACCGCTCTGCACGTCGCGGTCAGTACCGTTTTAGGTGCCGCGGCCGACTCGCGCACGAACATGTGACGGTGTCGTTGGAGTCCTTCCGGCCAGGCGTATCGGCTGTGACGGCGCGTCAGGTTGTTGCAACGACACGTGTCGCGAGTGTCGTGTAGTTCGGATGTCACGTGTCGATCGCGAGCGTCGTTCGGATCATCGTCGTTGCAGCGGTCCTGTGAGTCGTGTTGGCCGATCGCGCTCGATTGACATATCGGATCACGCCGGTCGATACCTTGCAGCATGCTGGACCTTGAAATCGACCTGTTACAGGCTCATCCGGACTGGCAACGTGTCTTGCAGGCCTATGCGGAGTCCTGGGCGCCGCAGACTTTCGCGGACTCGGAAACGTCAGAGCTTTTATCGCAAGGCTGGCGGCCCCGCTTGAAAGAAGTCGACGGCATCGCGACCGAGCAAATGGCTCGAATTCACGGAAAACTGATCGCGCACGGATTCTTGCAAGTCGAAATCGCGGGACGCACCGGCGGCATGTTGTATCAGCTCTCGTCGGCCGGACGACAGGCCGGTTTGCGGCTGGTTGACACTCCATGAAAAAAGCCCCGAACCGTGTTAAACGAATCGGGGCTTGCTGATTTTTGAAACGTCGCCAACGAGTGGCAATCACTCATTCGGCTGGTCTTGACTCGCGGCGACGTCCTTGGCATCGGGTGCCAGGACGTAGATCTCGACGCGACGATTCTTGGATCTGGCTTTCGGGTCTTTGTTATCGGCGACGCTTTCAAACATCCCCGCGCCGGCGGATCGCATGCGGCGTTCGTCGATGCCGTGCTTCTTCAATGCCAGCAGCACAGAGTTGGCTCGGTTGGTCGACAAGTGCCAGTTCGTGGGATGATGCTGTTTGGTGTTGCCTTTCACGATCGGCCGATCGTCGGTGTGGCCGACGACCTGCACGCGAAGCTGTCTGGCCGCGCCATCATTGAGGATTTTGGCGACTTCGCGGATGGCGTTCTCGGCTTGCGGCCGAATTTCGTCACTACCGGACTCAAACAACAAATCGGAATCGAGTTGGCTGACGCCCGTCTCCGGATTGAACTTGAATCCTGGAAAACGAGTTTCAAGCTCTCGGAAGCGGGCATTGGCGTCCTCCGACAACGGATTATTTCCCGACGTCAGCGAGTTCTTGAATCTCTCGTTCAGTTGAGTTCGCTCGTTGTTCAGGTTGTCCAACCGCTTATTGGCGAGGTCGAGATTGCCTTTGAGCTGATCGTTCTGTTGTTGCAACTGACCGAGCATCCGCTTGTACTGGTCGGATTCTTGGGCCATGGACCTGTTCTGGTTCCAAAGTTGGTTCCCGCGATATTGACTCTGCCGTAGTATCATGTTTTGGCCAGGGAGGCAGCAGCAGCCAGCCAGCGGCACCGTGAGCAATCCGAAGAGGCACCAAGTGGACAAACTGTTCCGGAGAAAATGGGACATGGGTGGGCTCCGTTGGAAATCGGCTGGGCTTCTTCTGGCGGCCCACGTCATGTCACAAGGGATTGACGTGTTGCAACAAGAAGGAGTGTTAGGCAGAGAAGTCGAAGGAAAGTGGGGTCGAAGTGGGAAGTGAGGGTTAAGGGTGCTTCAGGCCGAGAGAAGACGGGAAGAACTCCCGAAGGTGTGAAATGGCTTCCTCGCCTTAGCGAAGCGGCGGGTTTATAGCCGTAACAGAAATTCGTGCCAAGCCGAATCTGGCGGTTTTTCCGTTGCCACCAGAACACGCCTGACGTTTGGATTCGGAAGATTCGCGATGCCCCTGGAATAATCTGCTTGCTGACTGTCAAAGCGGCTCTAAAATTTCTAGCCGCTTTCTCACAAGCGGGTCGCCAAGAATGATTTGTGTGGATCGGTTGTCCTCACGCAACCGCGCGACGACGACTTAGAGCCACGAGTGGAGTTGCTGAGCCATGGCAAAACGTTACCTCACGATCGAAGAAGCCGCAGAGCAACTGGGGATCACCAAGGACGAACTCAATCGCCTCCGCGAGAAAGGCGAAATCCGAGGTTTCGCCGACCGCGGGACATTCAAATTCAAGGCCGATGATATCGACGAACTCGAACGTCGCCGACAACCTTCTTCGGATCCCGACGTCCTCATGGTCGACGATGATGACCGCTCGGTTCTACATGACGACGCGCCTCCCACGGACGATGCGCCCTCGATCATTCGTCGCTTGAGTGCTGCGAGTACCGATGTTCGGGAACCTGGCAGCGACATCTTCGAAAACTTCGGCACAAAGAAATCCGGCAGTTCCGACAGTGATGTTAAGCTGGTGATGGACGACCGACTGAATCCGCAACATGAAAGTGGTCCCGATGTGCTGTTGCAGATGGGGGACACCGATAGCGACGTGCGACTGCCCGTCGACGCCGGCAGCGACAGCAACGTGAGAATCAATACTTCGGATTCGGACAGCGACGTGCGGCTGTCGAGTAACCTCCCCGATCGCAACGTCAAAATCAATCTTTCCGACTCGGACAGTGATGTGCGGCTCTCCATGGACGCAGCCGCTGCGGGCGATAGCGCGATCAAGCCTGCGTTGCCGGATTCAGACAGCGACGTGACGTTTTTGGGCGACGCTGCGGCTTCCGCTTCCCCGGCGGACAGCGACAGCGACGTCAAGCTCGCTCCGGGAACGGGAGATGTGCCGGAAGCGGACAGCGACAGCGACGTCATGCTCGTCGCCGTCGAGGACTCAGACAGCGACGTGGAACTGGTGGATGACAAAAATAAGGGAGTGCCGATCGGGCCGCAAAGTGACAGTGACGTGCGGTTGCTCGCAGCGGACTCGGATAGCGATGTGCGTTTGCTTGCTGATGCGCGGTTTGGGCCGAAGTCGCGCGTCACCAAGAAGCCGGACAGTGACAGCGATGTCGCCGTGCTGCGCGGAGACAGCGAATTGTCACTGAAGTCCGGCGACAGTCAGAAGAGCGGTCCGCATGGCACGGGTTCCTCCGTGCTGTTGGAAGGCAGCGCGGTTCCGCTCAACCCGGTGGACAGCGGGATTTCTTTGTTTGAAGATGACAGCGGCATCGCCTTGACGAGTCAGAGCGGCATCGGCTTGGAAAAGGTTGCCGACAGTGGACTGTCGTTGGAAGACCAGGAAGACGACAGCGGTATCTCGCTGTTCAGCGAGGACGAAGATGAAGATGGCATCACATTAGCGGACGACAGCGGCATCGCCTTGCAGGCGGACGGCGAAGACAGCGGCATCTCGCTGGGCGACGCCGAGGACGATGGTCTTTCGCTGGATCAGACGATTTCCGACAGCG
>CAZPUJ010000751.1:0-5956 GCA_964589725.1 uncultured Planctomycetaceae bacterium | reverse complement strand
TGGAGCAGACCGGACTCGCCTTGATCAATTCGAGCGAAGTTGCGCGAGTGTCAACCGGCGACAATCTGCCGACCGGCAACGTCTTCAAAGACGTCGCGACGCTTGCTGTCGAGCCGCGATTGTCCGACTCGGCTTTCACTGGTTACTCGGCCGTCGCATGGTATCTCTTCAGCAACGCGACGAACGCCGCCGTTATCGTTGGTTTCTTAGACGGGATGGAATCGCCGACACTGGAGTCGTTCGGTTTGGATCACGACGTTAACACGCTGGCTCTGAGCTACAGAGTTTATTTTGACTATGGTTGTGCTCTCGCGGACTTCAGAGCCGCAATCCGTTCCAAGGGGGCAGCGTAACGCACAACTCGCCACGTTTTTGGCCGCGTTCTCCTTTCAAGCGTGGCTGAAGCGACCGGCGAGCCAGCCCTCGCGGTGTTCCTGACGCCGCGAGGGTTTTTCAAGCAACAAAAAAGCCCGTGTGCAACCACGGGCTGAAAAGAAACCATGCAAGTCGAATCATCAACGCTCGCCCCGCCGTCCGCAAGTCGGTTCGGACTGCATTCAATTCGCCCCACCGCCGACGGCAAGTTTCTCGTTGCGATTGTGCTCGAATCAGCCGATGGCGAAGTCTGGCAGTCTCGCCCGCGTGATCCGACGCTGGACGTGCTCGTGACTGCGGCTCAACTGCAATCGTTCACAGCGTTCCAACGTGCCGTGCTGCGTGATCGCGGTGTCTGGCTCGAAGGCGAGTCGTTCTGCGGGCGAGGCGGGCGACTGAACTGGCAGTCGGAGGTGGCGACCGCGTTCCGCACTTTTGCCGACGCATCAACTGTCAGACCACTGGCTCCGCGTCGATCCTGAGGCAACGTCGTGCGTTCGTTTGGACGTCTAGGTCTGGAAGAACGCAGCAGCCAAGCACGTTTCGGCATCGCCAATCAGACCGTACACACTCGGCGGAATTGTGCTCAGTGGCAGTGGAATCATCACCGAGGCGAGCAACGGCCGATCGGCGATGGCCAGCAGATCAAAGGCAGGTTCGACCCCGAACTGTCGATAGAGCTGGATCAGCATACGTTGCACAGCGAGCAGCATCCGTTCCTCCTCGATGGCGTGCCCGCCGCACAGCAGCACGGACGTTGTGATCGGCCGCTGATTCCAAAAGAACGTCGCAACCGCGCAGCCTTCGGATTCTGAAGTGAACGACAGCACATACTCGTTCCCGATCACCGGGACCGGCTGCTTAAAATCTGGTCCGAAGCGCTCGAGCATGTCGCGAAAGACTTCCACGGCCGCCGGCAGGAGCGACGTGGAGTCTTGCACTCGCCCCGAGACTTTGTCGCCGACGCCGATCGTGTAGTCGTGGAACTTCATGTCCTCAGTGGAATCGCTTGCAGGCGTGGAAGTCAAACGCGGTTCACTTCCATCATTCCACGATATCGCCGTTTTTCCACGACTTACAGCGACGAAACGCGACGACGTGATACTTGACGAGAACGGCCAGCAAGCGTAGAAATGCCGCAGAAATAGGCGCTTTTTACCAAGCGACTCGTTTCCAAGTGTCAATTCAGGAGCTAGCGACCGGAAGGTCATGGAGGTTCAAGTCCTCTCCTGGGCATGTGACACGACAAGGACTTAGGGAATTCCACCCTAAGTCTTTTTTTTTGTCCCCAATGCGAGTGGGGAGGAATTTGGGGAGGTCTATTGGACTTGCGTTGTTCCTGCATCGGTTGACGTTGAAACGACAATCTTCGCGAGGGACAACATCATGGCATGGCTCGACAAACGTGGCTGCAAATACCGGTTGGTCTTTCAGGTCGGTGACAAAACTTTCAAGCGGTCACTCAAGACCAGCAATCTCAAAGAAGCCGAAGGGATCGCCGCTTTGGTGCAACGGCGAATTCTTCTCCTGCAACGTGGTGATCTCACGCTGCCCGACGACGTTGACCTACCGACGTACCTGATCACCGACGGAAAGGTCTCGCATCGGGTGAACGGTGCTTCCCAAGAAACGGACTTGTCGCTGGCAGGTCTTTGCAATCGCTACCTCGGTGGCATCACCACTGGGTCGCTCGAAAAGAACACGATTGCAACACTGACAACCCATTTGAAGCACGTCCGTCGAATTCTTGGTGCTTACTTCAGGCTGCCAATACTCACCTTTGCCGATCTCTAGCGGTACGTTGATACGCGGTCGAAAGAGAAGGGTAAGCGGCTCCGTGAATTGAGCGAATGCTTGGTCCGGTCGTCAGTAGCTGCATCGGCTTTGCTCCGTTCGGGAGCGTCTCTCGCAGAACCGCTCGCGCAGTGTCGAGGGAGAGCCGATTGACGGTCTCCTTGGCGACACCGGACAGGCGGCAGATTTGCGAGAAGCTCCAATCGTTGAGCAAGAATTCTCCGTCATCGCCAGCGGCGAACGAATGTTCTCCGCCAACGACAACCGGTTACAGGCGAGCGGGCAAATGCCAGCGGTCCTGCGATTCCCGATGCTCATTGCGACAATGCCGGATCAGGGACTCGACCGACGAGAAGCACTCGTCTGGTCTGCGTCGAAACAATTCATCATGTGCCTGGGTCAACGTACTCATGGGGGCCTCCGAGAATGAAAAGGAACGATTCTCAGGTGCAATCTGCTCGAACATCGAACAGACACCCCGATCGTGGACGAAACTCTTCACCCGCGGTCGTGCCTGTGATCTTGCCAGCGACCGGAGACACCGCCGGTTTCGCGGTCGGTGTCACGGACGGTAATGCGGCGAAATGATGTTGCTCGGTGATCTGGCCGAACAACACGCGCGGATCGGAAGTCGCATGACTGTGCTGTTGCTCGCCGCTGGTCGACCCGAAGCGGTGTTTTGCGCCTATCCGTGAGAGAAAAACCTGCTGCATGAATTCGATTCCCTGTCGCGCGGCACGCTCATCGCCAAACTGGACGGAGTGGCCGAGCGCTGCTCCTGTGTGGCCTGAGTGGTGACGCGGCGCATCACAAACTGTATTCCGAAACGATAACCAAGTTGCACGAAGGACTTTCCCAGCGATTGGGATTCGCCGACGTGCAGTTGCTCTTCGGCGATGAGCCGATCGACACAGACATCATCAAGTCCGCCGGCCGAGCGACTCGCGAGGAGCTCGAAAAGAACGTCGCGGCTCTGCGGACAAAGCTGCAACCGAATGACGCGCTGTGGGTGATCGTCGTGGGACACAGTCATTACGACGGCAAGCACTCGTGGCTGAACCTGCCGGAGCCGGACATCCAACAAACCGATTTCGCCAAGCTGTTTGCCGATTTGACGGCGCGCGAACAAGTCTTCTTCATCACCACGCCAACGAGCGGTTACTACATCAAGCCGCTCTCCGCCAAAGGCCGCATCGTCATCAGCGCCACGGAAACCGATTGGGAGGCCAACGAGACCGAGTTCTCTCACGAACTGGCTCGCGTGCTGACCGCGCCCCCCGAAGCGAAGGAGTTCGACATCGACGAAGATGGCACGATCTCGCTGTTCGATCTGTATCGCAGAGTCCAACGAATAAAGGGCCAATAAAGGGAGACGACGAATGGGAAAACCCGTGATGGATTCGTTCGCCATTCGTCGTCCCCTTCAACTCGTTGGACTCTTCAATTCCCGAAGATACCACGAATCGAAGTCGTCCACGGAGGATTCAGTCGTTTTGTAGCGGCCCGGTTGATAGCGGCTCGACAGGATGTCGCGTTGGCACAAACGCCGTCACGCGACCGTGCGTTTCGATCGCCTCGATCTCAGCCACGGTGCGGTCCTGCTCATCGCGCAGATGCTGGAGACGAATCTCCGAATCATTCAAAGCCCCGATCGGCCGTTCTTCAAGTGCCGAGATGACCAACTGTAATCGCGATTCGGTGCCGACGAACGACAGGTCTTGCTGCAACGCTCGTTCGAGGGCTTCCACCGTCGCCTGTCACTTCACGATTGGCTCAAGCGGCAGTCCGTTCCAACCGGCAGATTCGGAAGAGATTTTCTCCCCCGAGTTGATCGTTGCCGGCGAGCAGGCGGAATATGGCCGCCGTCCGTCAGCGATTCTGCAATCTCTTCGAGGGAGGATGCGCGGCGGAAAAGGCCCCCGCCGCCAATCCCCCAGGCCTGCGGCCTGAATTTCAGAAACCTGTTCCATGTCAAACCATCAGTCCCACTCTTAATCCAGCGCACGTAAAACTTGGGCAGATCCACGTCTAAACTACTGCCACAAGACGGACAGACATTCGCCACTACGGATTGGTCTGGTAAAATCTCCAGCGGATAGCGGCAGTGTGGGCAAAGAACTTTCATCGCAGTTCCTTCCAGACGATCAAGGTGATCGCCAACGGGCGTTTTCGGGACGACAGGTTAGATCGTTGCAACTTGGTAATCTTCAAGCTGTGATGATGTCACCCCCGTAGTTCTACGGAGTGGCAATTCGCATTTCGCTTGCCTTGATGGTGGCTGAGGAGAGGTTCGATGACGCACCCACTTGAAATCATGAACCTGCGGAACCGACGTCAGATTCTGGAAAGAGCTGGCCTGGGACTCGGCTCGATCGCGTTTGCGGGGTTGCTTCGCGCTGATTCTTCGGAAGCTGACTCGTCACCGATCAGTCCCTCACCCCAATCATCTCCCCAAAGCGGAGACGGATTCGCGGCACCGCACTGCGTTGCGCGTGCGAAGCGAGTCATTTATCTGTTTCAGTCCGGCGCGCCGTCGCAGATGGATTTGTTCGATCACAAGCCGAAGCTGGCCGATCTGCGAGCGACGGAGCTTCCCGATTCGATCCGGCGCGGGCAGCGGCTGACGGGGATGACGTCCAAGCAGGCGAGTTTTCCGATCGCGCCGTCGATGTTTCGGTTCGCACGGCACGGCCAGTCAGGAGCGACAGTCAGCGAGCTGTTACCGCGCACCGCGAGTGTCGCTGACGAGCTGTGCTTCATCAAGTCGATGCATACCGAGGCGATCAACCACGACCCGGCAATCACGTTCTTCCAAACGGGAAATCAACTCGCGGGACGGCCGAGCATCGGTTCGTGGCTCGCTTACGGACTCGGCAGCGAGAACTCCGACCTGCCGGCGTTCGTGGTCATGATTTCCAATGGCACGGGCAACCCGGCCGATCAACCGCTGTACGACCGTCTGTGGGGCAGCGGCTTTCTGCCGTCGAGGTATCAGGGCGTGAAGTTCCGCAGCGTCGGCGACCCGGTGCTGTACCTGTCGAACCCGCCGGGACAGGACACGTCCACGCGGCGCCGCATGCTCGACGACCTCGCGGAACTGAATCGCCTCAAGCTGGCCGAGCAAGGCGATCCGGAGATTGCGACACGCATCAGCCAATACGAGTTGGCTTTTCGCATGCAAACATCGGTCCCCGAATTGACCGACGTGTCGAGCGAACCGGAGCAGATCTTCGATCTGTACGGGCCGGAGTCTCGCAAGCCCGGCACGTTTGCCGCCAATTGCTTGCTGGCTCGACGACTGGCCGAGCGCGGCGTGCGGTTCATCCAACTCTTCCATCGCGGCTGGGACCAGCACTTGAACTTGCCGAAGGCGATTCGAGGTCAATGCCACGACACCGACCAAGCCTCGGCCGCGCTGATCCTCGATCTCAAACAACGCGGCTTGCTTGACGACACGCTGGTTGTGTGGGGCGGCGAGTTCGGCCGCACGGTTTACTGCCAAGGCAAGCTGACAGCCGATGACTACGGTCGCGACCATCATCCGCGCTGCTTCACGATCTGGCTCGCGGGCGGCGGCATCAAGCCGGGCACTACTTATGGGGCGACCGATGATTTTTCGTACAACATCGCCGCCGATCCTGTCCATGTGCATGATCTGCACGCGACGATTCTGCATTGCCTGGGCATCGACCACACCAAGCTGACGTTCAAATTCCAAGGCCGGCATTACCGCCTGACGGACATCAGCGGCGAAGTGGTGCGGGAAGTGTTGGTGTAGGTGTTGCGT
>CAZPUJ010000750.1:0-3034 GCA_964589725.1 uncultured Planctomycetaceae bacterium | reverse complement strand
ACCGCCCCTGAGAGCCAGAAGGAAGCGATTCGGCGACGGAAAGTGATGCGAACGGCGCGTTCGACAACAAAGCGCTGCAGCCTATTGCGAACTCTCGAAGAACGGTATGCCGCCTCTGTTTGGCATTGAAGCGGGTGATTGCTAATAAACCGGTGGGCCGAGGCGAAGGTTGCGAAGTTTCACCAGCGTGCTGTGATTCTGCAGGCCCAGAAAACCCTTCAGTTCGCGGAGCTTGATCTTGCCTTCGTGCGACTCGGCGGTGACGTCGGTGACGGTGACTCCGTTGTGTCGCGTCGTCACGTGATGACCATCGCAGGTGATTTCGAGAGTGTTCCACTGGCCGAGCGGACGGGAGTTGCGCGGGTTGGCTCCGGCAATGTCGTAGACCGACGCCGAGTATTGATAGTCCTTCAGATTCGCGTGCTGCGGTGCGGTGTCGTCCAGGATTTGGACCTCGAAGCCGGCGGGCGGTTGCGTGTCGTTCTCGCGATGATGGTTGCCGTCCTTGGGAACTCGGACGTACACACCGCTGTTGCCGCCAGCGGACAATTGGTAATCGAGTCGCAATGAATAATTGTCGTACTCACGATCGCTGCGCAGCCACGGTCCTTTCTTGCCGGTACAGATGAGCAATCCATCTTCGACGTTCCAACAAGCGTCGGCGTCTTGGCCCGCGCCCTCCCAGCCGGCGAGGTCTTTGCCGCTGAAGAGACTGGAAAATCCCAACTCGGTAATCGTGATGTTCCGCAGTAAAAACTGACCACCCATCGGCACTTCGACTTGAATGCCAACATACCCCGTCGCGTCTTTCAGTCCGCCGACCGAGTACGCTGGCTTGCCGTTGATGACCATTGTGACCTTGTCGCCGACGGCCATGATGTCGAACGAGTTCCATTCGCCCGCTTTGACCAAGCCTTTGCTTTCGGCTCCCGGCAAGCTGCCGATATTGCCTTCTTTGCCTTGCAGCATGTTGGCTTGATAGCTGCGTTTCGGAAACGGAGCACCTCCCACTTGCGAGCGGATGTAAACTCCGGCGTCGTACTTCTCTGTCTTCAATGCCTTCCATTCGAGATGCAGTTTGAAGTCGGCATACACGTGATCCGACCGCAGCCAGCCGTTGCCATCCTTGAGCAACATCATGCCGTCTTGCACTTCAACCTTCGCGTCGTTCTCGACCGTCCAGCCGTCGAGCGTCTTGCCATCGAACAGCGAGTAACTGAAGCTCGCCGCAGCGACCGCGTCTTTCTTCCCGACCGGTTCATCGGCGCTGAGCGGCCGGGCACTTTGCAATGCAGCCGCGCAGGCGATCACGAGCAAGCTCGAACAAAACGCAGTGCAACCGGCCCATCGTCGCATGGTGAGTCTCCGAAGGAATGTGATCTCTTAACCGACCGAATCCGAGGTCGCGGATTCTAGCGGCGAAAGACCGATCCTTCGAAGCAGACAGGCGTGCTTCGGGTGGTCAACTCACACCGACCGCACCGGCTGACGCGAGTCCGGGACCATCGGCCGCAAGGCCGGGGGGCTGGTTTGCAGATAGTCGGAGTATCCCTTCGAGTAGCCACTGCCGTATCCGCCCGGTTCGGCATGATCGACGGCGTTCGCCACGACGCCCAGCAAGTTGATGCCGCGCTCGCGAATCAGGTCGCGAGTTTGTCGCAGCACAGCGCGAGTGTTCTTGTTCGTCCGCACGACCAGCAACAGTCCGTCGGTGTGCGGAACGATGATGCATGGGTCGCTGACAACCAGCAGCGGCGGCGAGTCAATCAACACGAAGTCGAACTCGGTGCAGACCTGCGCGAACAGCCGTTCCAGGCGTTCCGACGAGAGCGTCTCGGCGGGATTCGGCGGGATTGTGCCGGCGGTCAGCAGCGACAGATTTTGGACGGCGCTTTCCTGAACCGCGTTGACGAATTCAATCTCGTCGGTGAGGATTTCGGTCGTGCCGATCTCTTGTCGAGCGTAGAACAGCCGATGCACGGCCGGGCGTCGCAGGTCGGCATCCAGCAGCAGCACTTTCTTACCGGACTGTGCCAGCGCGATCGCGAGATTCGAGAGAAACGTCGACTTTCCGTCACCGGGTTCGGGACTGCTGATTTGGATGACCTTTTGGTTGTTGTCCAAGCCGGCCAACAGAGCCGTTCGCACTGAGCGATAAGCTTCGGCTTCTGTCGAGCCAGGACGGTGGAAGTAACACAGCGCCGGATGCAACGGAATCTCGGGGTCGACGGCCTGCGGATCGAAGTGGAATCGCGGCACGCTGCCGAGCATGGTGGTGCCGTGCATCAACCTGCGGACGTCGTCGGTCGACTTCACCGTCGTGTCACGCCATTCTCGCAGGAACACGATCCCGGCACTCAGGCTCAATAGAAACAAAGTCGCGGCACCGACAATTTTCAAGTACCGCTTCAGGCTCCATTCTTCGCGTACCGGGGCCAGCAACTTGAGCGTGTAGCCTTTGTCGCGAATCAGGTCGTGTTCGCTGAATTTCTTGACGTACTCGTTCCACGTCGTCTTCAGGCGATCAAGTTCCTCGCAGAGTGCTTGATCCTCGACTTGGAACTTGACGATGCCTTTTGCCAACTTCGTCTCGGCGTCGTACAGCCACGTCAATTCTTCGTCCTTGAGATCCAGTTCCTCCAGTTGCTGTCGCAAGAAGCGCATGTAACTGCTGACGAGGTCGATCTTCGGCACCGTGGCGTTCGGCGACGACAGTTCCGGCAAACTGACGCCGCGAGCTTCGTAGAACTCCTTGACCTTGGCAATGCTCTTACGGACGTTCTGCACATCGGGGTGATCGTCGGCGAAATCGCGCAACAGGCGTTGTTCTTCCAGCAGCAGCGGCAGCAATTGATTGCTGGCTTGTTCGGCCTGAGTCGTGCCAATGGGAGTTCCCGCAGCCGTGATCGCGGCACCCGCTCCCGTGCCGGGCTGAGTCGTCGCCATCAGGAGCCGGACGAGGTTTTCCAACTCCTCGTGCGGCCGGCCTCCATCAATGGCGTTTTTCAGCGCCTTGATCTTGCCGTTGATCTCC
>CAZPUJ010000749.1:0-3938 GCA_964589725.1 uncultured Planctomycetaceae bacterium | reverse complement strand
TCTATTTCGTCAGTCGGCCTTTCTCGGAGACGGGCAGCGACGCGCAGTTCACGGAGTTCGCGGGCGGGCTGCACGAGGTTTTGGGCTTGGCGTACAAAGATGGCTGGCTGTACGCGACGCAGCGGCCCGAGGTGACTCGGTTGCGCGATGACGATGGCGATGGGCGAGCCGATCGGATTGAAACAGTCTGCGACGACTGGGGCATCACCGGCGATTATCACGAGTACGCCTTCGGCTCGAAGTTTGACAAGGACGGCAACCAGTGGGTCGTCTTGTGCCTGACCGGTTCGTTCACCAGCAACACGAAGTACCGCGGCTGGGGCTTGCGAATAGCTCCCGACGGCAAGGCGATTCCGACAACCAGCGGCATTCGTTCGCCCGGCGGCATGGGCCTGAACCACGAAGGAGAGATGTTCTACACCGAAAATCAAGGCCCCTGGAACGGAGCCTGTTCGTTGAAACATCTGCGTCCCGGCAAGTTCGTGGGACATCCCGACGGCAACAAATGGTACGACCTGCCGGAAGTCAAAGAGGCGATGGGCACGCGGCCGAAGGATCCGGAGAGCGGCAGCCGCATGATCGTCGAAGCGAAAAAGATTCCGGAACTCGAACCGCCGGTCTGTTACTTCCCGTATCCAAAGATGGGAAAGTCGGCGAGCGGCATCGCGTTTGACTCGACTGGCAAGTTTGGTCCGTTCGTCAACCAGCTTTTTGTCGGCGATCAATCCGATAGCACTGTGATGCGCGTGTTCTTGGAAAAGGTCCAAGACCACTATCAGGGAGCGTGCTTTCCGTTCCGCAGCGGCATCGGATCGGGCAGCCTCGGCATGTTGATGTCGCCGAGCGGTTCGCTGTTCATTGGCGGCACAAACCGCGGCTGGGGTTCGCGAGGTCCGAAGCCGTACTCGCTCGATCGGCTCGACTGGACCGGAAAGGTGCCGTTTGAAGTTCACGAGATGCGAGCCAAGCCTGACGGCTTCGAGCTGACGTTCACTCAGCCCGTTGATCCGCAGACGGCCGGCGATGTCGAGTCGTACAAGCTGACGACCTACACCTACATTTATCAAGCCAGCTACGGTAGTCCCGAAGTCGATCAAACCGAACCGACAATTGAGTCCGCGACGGTCTCCGCCGATAGCAAGAGCGTCCGCCTGAATATCGACGGTCTGCAGGAAGGCCACGTCCACGAGCTGCACCTCGACGGCGTGAAATCCGCCGACTCGCTGCCGCTGCTTCACAACCGGGCCTACTACACGTTGAACTATCTGGCGGAGTAAAGTCCCGTGGTGCAGGCGGCTCGCCTGCGAGTCACGCACGGGCGAGCCGCCTGTGCCACGATGTTTGCCAGTCATGACCGATGCCAGTTCAACGACCGATGTCACTCGGCTCCATCGCGCGCAGTTGCGGCGACGGCAGACAGATCGTTTCTGGGAACTGCTGAATGCCGTCGTCCCCACGAATCGTTTTTGGATGGCGAAGTGGCAAGCCGCGGGCGTCGATCCGGAAAAGTTGACTCGCGGCGAGTTCCGCGTCCCAGATGATCTGGTCAAGCTGCCGTTGACGACGAAGCAAGAACTCGTCGCCGATCAGGAGTCTCATCCGCCATACGGGGCCAATCTGACGTTTCCCGTCGAGAGCTATTCGCGGCTACATGAGACATCGGGAACGACGGGCAAGCCATTGCGTTGGTTGGACACTCCGGAGTCATGGCAGTCGCTGCTCGACTGCTGGCGACAGATTTTTGAGATCGTCGGGCTGCGGGCGGACGATCGTTTGTGCTTTCCGTTTTCGTTCGGCCCGTTTCTCGGTTTTTGGGCGGCGTTTGAGGGAGCCTCGCGACTCGGCCGACTGTGCTTGCCCGGCGGCGGGCTATCGAGCGAAGCTCGCTTGCAAATGATCGCCGATCATCAGGCGACGATCGTGTGCTGCACGCCGACGTATGCCTTGCGGCTCGCCGAGGTCGCGACCGAACAAGGCCAATCGCTCGCGACCGGTTCCGTGCGCGCGTTGATCGTCGCGGGCGAATCGGGCGGCAGCGTGCCTTCGATTCGCGAAAAGATCGAGCAAGCATGGGGTGCGCGCGTGTTCGACCACTGGGGTATGACCGAAGTCGGACCGCTCGCGATCGAGTGCGTCGAGAATCCCGGCGGCCTGCACGTCCTCGAAACAGAGTGCATCGCCGAGGTCATCGACACCGCGACTGGTCAGCCGTTTGCAGTGCCGCCTTCAGGCGGTGTGTTGGCGAATTCCGAGCCTCCCATCCGTGGCGAATTGGTCATCACGACGCTCGGCCGCGTCGGCTCGCCGGTGATCCGGTATCGTACGGGCGACCTAGTCGAGGTCGATTCGCAACCCTGTTCTTGCGGTCGGCAACTGCTGCGGTTGAAAGGCGGTATCCTCGCACGCGTCGACGACATGCTGACCATTCGTGGCAACAACGTCTTTCCGACGGCGATCGAAGCCATCCTGCGCGAGTTTTCTGAGGTCATCGAGTTCCGTCTCTCGACCGTCACTCGCCAAGCGATGACTGAGTTGCAGATCGAGATCGAAACGACGATCGGCATCCCCAACACGAATGAGGAGATCGACCAGTGGGACGAATTGATGATTCGCATCCAAAACGCGATTCACAACCGGCTGCATTTCCGTCCGGAGATTCTGCTCGCCGAGCCACGCAGCTTGCCGCGATTTGAACTCAAAGGCCGGCGGTTACGGCGAGGCGACTGACGAATGGCCTCATCCTGACGACCTGAACCGGGCCGCAAAGATTTTCCGGTTCGATAAAAAATCACATCAGCCGATGTTTGCCCGTGCCGATTTCCAGAGTAGGCTATGGCCCCGGAGCGCGGACGGCTCGCCGGACGACGACGCTAACCACGAATTCCCCGAACCCCGCAAGTGATTCTCACCGGTTTGCGAACCAAGATCCCTCCCCACGAGATGGCCGTCTCGATGCCTGCCTATAACGGCGTTGAAAGGTGATCGACCATGTTGGAATTGACCAGCCAAGGCCCTCGCACCTGCGACGGTGTCTCACGCCGGAATTTCATCCGCATCGGCGGCTTGGCGGCCGGTGGCCTGACGCTCTCGAACACACTGCGAGCGGAATCGACTTCGGGTGAGAAGCCCGCTCGACGAAAGGCCGTCATTCAAATCTGGCAAGCGGGCGGGCCGAGCCACATCGACATGTACGACCTGAAGCCGCACGCTCCCTCGGAGTTTCGCGGTGAGTTCAAGCCGATCCCGACCAATGTGCCGGGCATCGAGATCAGCGAGCACTTGCCATTGCAGGCGCAAATCGCGGACAAGCTGGCGATCGTCCGCTCGGCGTTTCACACCAACGCTGGACACGGCATGGGATCACAGTGGATGCTCACCGGCTATCAGCCGACCATCGAGGTCAACAACAACATTTATCCGGCGACGGGTTCCGTCGTGGCCAAAATGAAAGGCGCGAACGCCGAAAGCTTGCCGGCGTATGTCAATCTGCCGAACTCGCTGGGTTTGGGCAAAGCCGCCTATCTCGGGGCCTCGTACAACCCGTTCGCTCCGGAGAGCAACCCGAACGACGACGGCTTCAACGTCCGAAATCTCAAACTGCCCGGCCGAGTCAGCCTCTCGCGGCTTGAACGGCGACAAGGCTTGATGTCGAAGCTGGACGGCATTCGCCGCGACATCGACACGCTAGGGGACATCGTCGGTCTGGACCAGTTCTATCGCGACGCGATGGAGATGATCACCAACGACCGCGCCGTGCGAGCATTCAACATTCAAAAAGAAGACCCGAAGCTGCGCGACCAGTACGGCCGCAACGATCTTGGCCAAAGTTGCCTGCTGGCTCGGCGACTGGTCGAAGCCGGCGTGACCTACGTGACCATCCAAGCCGGCGGCGGCTGGGACACTCACGGGGACAACTTTGCTCAACTGAAGAACAATTT
>CAZPUJ010000748.1:0-6508 GCA_964589725.1 uncultured Planctomycetaceae bacterium | reverse complement strand
TCCTCCCGCGCGACTCAAAAGCCAACACCAAAAATCAGGGGGCATCACCCCCGCCCGACTTGACTTTCGACGTTACATCTTGCGCTTCGGGCTTGTAGGCCTCCACAGACCACGCAACCGGACGAATGAGCCGGCCGTGTGCGTTCGTCGCGGCCTTCTGTCCAAACATGATCTTGAAGATTCGGATCACGTGGCTTGCAAATCAGCGCGAGACAGCCCGACCTTCGGCAGTTCCGCGCTCAGTTCCTTTTCAACCGCGAGAATCGGCGGCAGGAGTTTGGCGATCTCTTCGCACTCGGCCGGCGTGACTCTGCGCTGCGGCGGACGCGGGTCGCCGAAGTCTTTACCGATCACTTTCATCGCTTGCTTGAGCATTGAAATGTTGTAGCTGTCGCCAGCTCGAGCACGGAAATCGTCAATCGGCAGCAGCACCTTTTGGAGGCGCAGGCCCTCGGCGAACTCGCCGGCGGCGAAGGCTGCGTGCATGGCCAGCGTCACGTGCGGGCAGATGTTTCCGGCTCCCGATGTGTAGCCGTTTGATCCCGCCAGGAAATAGTACGGAGCAAACCGCTCGGCCGAACCGCACAGCCACTCGATGCGGCCGCCGTCGGCGAGGACCAGTTTGCGGAACTCATGCATCTCGTTGATCGCGTGTTTCACGCCGACAACCTGTGGATGCGCGGCCAGTTCCAGCATCAAGGCGTCGCTGGGCTGCGACCCCTTTTTGTAGATCAGCGTCGGCGCGGGGATTTCGTCCAGCACGTTGACGATGTAGTCGCGAACGCCCGCGTCGCTTAGGTACGGATGCACGAATGGCATGAACATGAATCCGGTCGCTCCCACGGCGAGCGATTTCTTCGCCAACTCGATCGAGTGCCCGAATAGCATGCCCAGTGGCGCGAAAATCAATGCCTCAGGCCCGCTCGCCTCGCGAGTCAACCGGACGAGTTCGACAAGCTCGTCGGCCGACAACGACTGAAACTCACTCGTACCCGCCCCCAGCATGAAGACTTAAATGCCGGCCAGCGACATGTCACGTCAGTGAGCGAGTTGAGCTGCCACGTTGATGCGTCCGGCGGAATCAAAAGCCTTCAGCGGAACCAAATGGATCGTCCGCAGCTTGGTCAGATCGAGCGGTTTCGACATAATGTAGCCCTTAGGAAAATCCGAAATCTGAATGTTACAAAGTAACGAAGCTTCCGGCCGATCGGGAGCGTCACGGCGCGGAGTCTGTCGCAGTGGACCAACACCATTCTCAATTTCGCGCGTTCGAACCGCTGTCCGAAGCCATTCATTTGGCGTGTATCTGGGAAGCGATGGCTCCCAAGCCGGGCAACGTGCATCCCAACGCTTCGTTCGCGGACCTGACGTACGCTGACCTTGTCGGGTCGGCAATAGCGGTCGCTCCGATCTTGGCTCGAACGTCGGAGTTGTCCGTTGGTCGCGCGGTTTTTGAGGCGATCAAGGCAACTCGCTTGCACGTTCGCTCGAACTCGAATCTCGGCATAGTCCTGCTGCTCGCACCGCTCACGGCCGTACCGGCGAACAGGCCGCTGCGCGACGGAATCGGTGACGTGCTCAGCGGGCTGACGCACGATGACGCCGATTGGGTTTACCGAGCGATTCGGTTAGCTCAGCCAGGCGGACTCGGTCAGGCGGACGGCGAAGATGTTTCGCAAGCGCCGACCGGCACGTTGCTCGACGTGATGAAACTGGCCGCCGATCGAGATGGCGTGGCGGCTCAGTACGCAAACGAGTTTGCTGCGGTGCTCGACGAGGGCGTGCCGTTCTTGACAACACATCGGACGGATTTCCAATCCGTCCCACTGACAATCATCGTCGAACTGCAACTTCGACTGCTGGCTCGTCACCCCGATACGTTGATCGCTCGCAAATGTGGTGTCGCCAAAGCAAACGAAGCGTCGCGACAAGCTCAAGCGGTGCTCGACGCGGGCAGCCAGGAGACGGCGACCGGTCGACGGCTTCTGGCCGAATTCGATGGCTGGCTGCGCGAAGACTCCAATCGTCGCAACCCTGGCACGACCGCCGACATCGTCACCGCCTGCCTGTTCGCCGCACTGCGAGACGGAGTCATCCAATCGCCGCCGTTAGAGACTTTAGACTTTCCTATAGAAGTGCCTAGAGGTTCCTACATCGTTGTCCGCGATGCCGTCGTTTTCTCGCGCCGTTTTTTGATTTTCGATTCTTGATTGAGAATGCGGACTGCGGTTCGATTGAAAATCCTCCGCCAATTGGCTGCGGGTTCGCTGCGCTATCGACTCCTCGCTCGCAATTGCGTTCGCGATGCAACAATTGGCCCAGGGCCGTATCGCGCAGAACCCCAATTCCCCGAGATTGGAATGTTCGGTACAACCCGCCTCCCAACCACGGTGGATCTGCATGGAGGCGTGTCTGTGGCGCGTCTGTCACAGCCCATGAAGTCGTCACGGCTTCACGACCGATACAGCGAGTGTTCGGTGGTGCCTCGGCGACAACGGCGTCGCGAATTGTGGTTGGACCCATCGGCGACGGCATCGGATCGGTTGAGCATTGCCATGAACATTTCGCCCACATTTGCTCCCATTGTGCGACCGCGAGTCGCCGGAGATCGGATGGCTCGCGAGGGGCATCGCGCGCACTTAGTCGGCATCTGCGGGTCAGGTATGAAGGCGTTGGCGGAGATGCTCGATGGACTGGGCTGGATCGTCACCGGGTCCGACTTGCAGCCGCCGACGGATACATTTGAGTTACTGCGAAAAAGAGGGTTTCACATTCATCGCGGTCACGCGGACGAGTACCTGCCGCGGCAAACGGACATGCTCATTTACAGCCCGGCGATCTCACCTTCGAATCCGGAGCGGCGGTGCGCGGAGCAACTCGGCATCGAGCAGCTCTCGTACAACCAGATGCTCGGCATGCTGATGAAGTCGCGCGTCGGCCTGTCGATCGCGGGGACTCATGGCAAGAGCACGACGACCGCGATGCCGGCCACGATCCTCAACGAAGGAGGCTTTTCGCCGTCGGCGGTGATTGGAGCGGAACTTGCGGCGTGCAGCGTCAGCGGTTGGGCGGGAGGCGGGCCATTGTTCGTCGTCGAGAGCTGCGAGTATCAGCGAAACTTTTTGCATCTCTGCCCGACGCACGCTGTGCTGACCGGGATCGAGGCGGATCATTTCGATTACTTTCACGATTTCCGCGCGACGCGCGAGGCGTTTGCGGAGTTTGTCAGCAGATTGCCAGCAGGCGGGCAGATGGTGATTCGAGGCGACTGCGCCGCGACGCGCATCGCCGCCGCGTCGAGCCTCGCGCAGATCGAGACGTTTTCGTTGCGAGATACGTCCGATTGGTGGGCCGCCGACTTGCGAGTGGCGGGAACGGGCACTCGGTTTCGTGTCTTTCATCGCGGACAGTTCTTCACCGAGATCAGCTTGCGAGTTCCCGGTCGGCACAATGTCTTGAATGCTCTCGCGGCGGCGGCGATTTGTCGTAATGTGGGAGCGTCAGCGGATGCCGTTCGCGAAGGCTTGCAGGGATTTCGCGGCGTGAAGCGGCGGTTCGAGGTGCTTGGTTCGTGGCGCGGCGTCACGCTGATCGACGACTACGCTCATCATCCGACGGCCGTCAAAGCCACGTTGCAGACTGTTTGCGAACAGTTCGCCGGACGACGAATTCTGTGTGCCTTCCAGCCGCATCAGGAATCGCGCACACGAGCACTCATGGACGAATTCGCCGCGAGCTTCGATGCGGCGGACGAAGTGTTCTTGGTGCCGATCTTCACGGCTCGCGAGACTTGTGCGGACGCGGCGCTGCGGACGAACGCCGAACTGGCCGAGCGGCTGGCGACTCGCGGGCCAGCGGTGCGATTGCTGACGTCGCTTGACCATCTGATTGACACTTTGGACGATTCTGCCCGGCCGGGAGACGTGCTTGTCACCATGGGGGCGGGGGATATCAATCAGATTCAGCATGAGCTCACTCGACGCATTCAGCGACATCACAACGCCCGATAAGCCGTTAGCTCCGCTGACCTGGATGAATCTCGGCGGCCCCGCTCAGTATTTCGTCGAGCCGCGCGACACCGACGAATTGCGACGTGTCCTCATTTGCTGCCATGAGAATCAGATTCCGATTCACGTGCTCGGCGGTGGCTCGAACCTGCTGATCCGCGACGAAGGAGTCAGCGGCGTCGTGTTGCGAATCACCAACTCGAAGTTCGCTGAGGCGACGGTCGACGGCAGCTCGCTCCGCGCGGGAGCCGGTGTGTTGCTGTCGCAGGCGATCTCCGTCAGCGTCCGAGCGGGACTGGCGGGTCTGGAAGTTTTGGCCGGGATTCCGGGCACCATCGGCGGCGCGCTGAGAGGGAATGCGGGCGGGAAGAGCGGCGACATCGGCCAGACGGCGAAGTCCGTCACGACGATGACAGCCAGAGGCGAGATCATCACTCGCACCGACGATGAGTTGTCGTTCGAGTATCGCAGCAGCAATCTCCCGGAGCCGCTGATCCTCGAAGGGACATTCCAGCTTCAGCCCGAAGATCCCGACGAGATCACGCAGCGGATGCGAAAAATTTGGATCATGAAAAAGTCCAGCCAACCGCTGTCGGATCAGTCGGCCGGCTGCATCTTCAAGAATCCTCGCGGTTTGAGCGCCGGCGCATTGATTGACCAAGCCGGCTTGAAGGGAACTCGCATTGGCGGTGCGGAGATCAGCGACCGCCACGCGAATTTCGTCGTCACGCACGAGGGAGCGAAGTCCGACGACGTGTTGCGGTTGATCGACCTCGCCCGCTCCAAAGTGAGCGAACAATTCGGAGTCGATCTGGTTGTCGAAATCCAGATTTGGTGATCGGTCGCATCGAAACTGCCCTTTTGCCCGATGGACCGAATCTGGTAACACCCCGCCCCGAATCTGCCGCGACAGGGAAGCGATCGCAGCGATGATTCACCAAGGAGGCGGATCGTGGCGACCAGACACTCAGAGCGTCAGCAACCGTTGCGGATCGTGGTCCTCGCGGGCGGTCAGTCTCGCGAACGGAACATCAGCTTGGAAAGCGGCGACGCCGTTGCGAAGGGACTTTCGGAACGAGGGCACATCGTCACGCGGATCGATCCTGCGCAGATCGACCTTGCGACGCTCGACTGGTCCGGCTTCGACGTCGCGTTGCTCGCGTTGCACGGAACATTCGGTGAGGACGGGCACACTCAACAGATTCTCGAAGAGGTCGGGATTCCGTTCACTGGCAGTGATTCGAACGTGTCGCGGCTGGCGTTCAGCAAGTCGGCGGCGAAAGAACGCTTCGTGCAAAATGGCGTGCCGACGCCGGCGTATGTTCTGATCCACGAATCCGACAGCGCCAGTCGCATTCAGCAGCAATCTCTCGCGCTCGGTTTCCCGCTGGTCGTGAAGCCCGACGCGCAAGGATCGAGCCTCGGCGTCACGATTGTTCGCGCGCCGGAGGAATTGCCGCAGGCGTTGGCTCGCTGTTTTCATTTCGATGCGTTCGGTTTGATCGAGACCGCGATCGACGGGACCGAATGGACCTTGGGCATGCTCGATGACATGCCGCTGCCGCTGATTCAGATCGAAACGGGACGCGACTTCTTCGATTACACGGCGAAGTACGAAGACGACCAGACGCAATACCTGTTCGAGTTCGCCGTGCCGACGAACGTCGTGAAGGCGGTTGAATCCGCCGGCCGTCGCGCTTGTGAAGCCTTGGGAGTTCGCAGCCTCGTACGGGCGGACCTTCGAGTCGATCGGTTCGGTCAGCCGTGGGTGCTGGAAGTGAATACGATCCCCGGCATGACCGGCCACAGCTTGGTGCCGAAGGCCGCTGCTCGAATGGGGCTCAGCCTGGGAGCGCTGTGCGAACGAGCGATTGAGAATTGCCTGAATCGCCAGCCAATGGGCGGCATTGTTCGAAGTCCAGGCTGATTCTGCCGCTGTGCCGATCGGTTCGTTGCGACTTGCGCGTTCGGAGCGACTGTTGTTCTTCCTCGAACCAGATCGTTGCCGCGCGCTCGCAAGGTTTGCCTAATCGGAACCGTGCGGTTGACAGATACGTTCGCTGATGGGCAGAGCGTCGTTTTTGATGCTGGGCCAAGTTTGCCACGTGATTGCGGGTAATACTCTCGCTGAGCGATGCGGAGCGGAGAGTTTGTGACCCACGAAACGCAGGCCAGCCGCCTGTGCCACAACCCGAATGTCGGACAAACGGTCTTTTGACAAACTGGTCGGTCAGCCGACGGTGGCGACGCCAGACGAGCAATTGATGGGCTGGCTTTTTCCGCCGAATCTGTTGCTCGCCCTGTCCTGTCTGGTCGCGGCGTTTGTGTTTTTGCCGAGGTTCGTGCCGCGTTGGCCGGACCTTAGCCTTAGCCGGAGCTCGCAGTACAAGTTGGCGACGTCACGGATCGAGATCACTCCGCCGCCGTATTGGGTACCGCATGACCTGGTCGAGCAAGTCGCCAAGCGAGCCGGTCTGCCCACCGAGTTGTCACTGCTGGAT
>CAZPUJ010000747.1:0-4123 GCA_964589725.1 uncultured Planctomycetaceae bacterium | reverse complement strand
CTGGCGTCAGCCGGCCGGTTCCGAGACAGCACCGGGGGGCTGACGCCGCCCCGCTCGCCAACGTCTCGATTCGGGCCGCGTGCGGTATAGCCACGAGGCCAAATCTGTCAGGAAGAAGAAGTCTGAACCACGGGCCTGAGTTCTTCTTGCACGCGCATTTCAGACTCTGGGTCACAACATAATTGAACGGCGAGGTCAGAAAATGCTGATTGGTCTATTCACTGTTGTTCGTGATTCACTTTCCACATGGACGCGAGTCGCTCGGAGCCATCATCGAGCGCGCCGAAATGCCGCGACTCGTCGCGGGCTCAGTTTCGAGACGCTGGAAGAACGCTGTCTCTTGAGTACGTTCTTGGTCAAGCACACTCCTTATCTTCAGCTTGGCAACGCGCCGCTGTCCGGCTTCGCCGGCAGCGAAACGGACCGAGCTCAGATCATTTGGCAAACAATGCCTGGCAGCGGCAGCGGGAATGACAGTTTCGTCGTGGAGTACCGGAGCGCGGGCGCACCGTCTTGGATCAATGCCGGCCCGAGCAGCACCATCGACACAGGAGTTTCGAACCGCGTCAACCGCTTCGTGGACATCACCGGGCTCAACTATGACGCTGACTACGAATACCGCGTGCGGCACCTGCGCGACGCCTCGGTCGTGAACGACTATCAAGCCACATTCCACACGCGGCTTCCCACGGGATCGAACCAACCATTTACGTTCGTGGCGTACGGCGACTCGGCGAGGAACAATCCGCCGACAGCATTCATCAACGTGCAGAACCGCATCAACACGATCACTTCGTCATTCTCTGTGCTGATGGGCGACAATGTCTACGAGAGCGGGACGCACACGGAGTTTGACCTGCGTTTCGATCCGACCATCAACGCCCCGACGCCAGAGTACAACAAGAACCACGTGGAATACTACTCGCTCGGAAACCACGATGTCGCGACCGCCGCCGGCCAGCCGTCACGCGATAATTACGCGGTGCCGATCCCCGTGGCCGGAGTCACCAGTTCCGTGAATGGGCCAGCCGGCGCGCCCGTGGAGAACAACTATTCGTT
This sequence comes from uncultured Planctomycetaceae bacterium, assembly GCA_964589725.1. Classification (GTDB taxonomy): domain Bacteria; phylum Planctomycetota; class Planctomycetia; order Planctomycetales; family Planctomycetaceae; genus CAYSHJ01. The sequence continues at coordinate 3,064 of CAZPUJ010000747.1, read as the reverse complement.
CGACTTCGGCAATGCCCACTTTACGATTTACGACAGTAACGGCGGAATCAGCACCGCCGAGGCCGACTGGATGGTGGCTGACATGCAAGCCAGTACGGCTCGATGGAAATTCGTTGTTTATCATCACCCGATGTCCACCACCGATGCACTCGCCGAACAACTCCGCGCCGCGGGAGTCGACGTGTTTCTGGGCGGACACATTCACAGCTACAGCCGCAGCCAGAGCGGCTCTCAATTCTCCGAGGGCAACCAAGTCATTGAAGTGATCGGCGGCACGGGCGGCGCCAGCACCACCATCGCAAATCAGGGTTACCTAAAGATCGACGCCACCGCCAATAATCTGACGGTGTCCTACATTCGGGCGGACAGCGGGAATACGGTGGATACGTTCACAATCTTGGCCCAGGACACCGGCTCCGGCTCCGCACCGACGAACGTGGCCCTGTCGGCCAATACAGTTGTCGAGAACTCCGCCAACAATACTGTCGTCGGCACGCTCACCACGACCGATCCGGATGTGGGTGACACACACACCTACACGCTGACGAACAACGCGGGCGGGCGTTTCGGCATCTCCGGCAATCAATTGCGCGTCGCCAACGGCAGCCTGTTGGACTTCGAGACCAACACCAGCCACACGGTCACGGTCCGCAGCACCGACTCGGCCGGGTTGAGTTTCTCCAAGAACTTCACGGTCAACGTCACGAACGTCAACGAGGTGCCCACGGCCATTAACAACGCCTACATGGTGAATCGGGGAGCGACGCTGAACGCCAACGACACGACTGGCACCGTGGGAGGAACGAACGACGACAGTGTCTTGGTCAACGACACAGACCCGGAGACCAACTCTCTCTCTCTGACGGCCGTGAAGGTGACAGATCCGACTCATGGGACGCTGACGCTGAACGCCAACGGGACATTCACCTACACCCACAACAACGACAGTGCGACCAGCGACAGCTTCACGTACCGCGCCTCGGACGGGACGAATCAGAGCAACATCGCGACAGTCACCATTTCTATCGATCCCGGCGGAGGCACACCGACGACCGTCTCCTTTCAGGAGGGAGTCAACGGCTACGCCGGGACGATCGATACCGCGATCAAAGCCGCTTATCCAGATAAGAATTATTCGTCGGACACAACAGTGGTAGCCTTCGACAACCCGGTTAGAGGATCGCTCCTGCGTTGGGAATTGCCCTCGATGCCCATGGGGAGCATCGTCCAATCGGCCTCGATCACGTTGTGGGTTACGAACACCACCACCAACCCCTATCAGCTTTACGAACTCTTGCGGAGTTGGACGGAAGGCGGCGCCACGTGGAACCAGTACGCCGCTGGAACCCCTTGGGGAACGGCCGGAGGACAGCAGATTGACGTCGATCGTGCCGCCGCCGTTTTGGCCTCACTTACTTCGCCGAACACCGGCTTTGCGACGATCAATCTGAATTCAGAGGGGATTGCGTTGCTGCAGAAATGGATCGACACACCGTCGACCAACCACGGCGTCACGATTCAGAACTATGTGACGACGACCGGCGACGGTTTCAGCTTTGACTCCAGCGAAGCGACCACCGCCGCTAACCGGCCACAACTCACGGTCACGTACACAAGTCCGCCAACTCCACCGACGATCACGACGACTGCCACGGCGCTCTCCTACACGGAGAACGCCCCGGCGACGGCGATCGATCCGGGTTTGACGACGTTCGACCCCGACAGCGCGAACTACCTGGGGGCGACCGTGTCGATCACAGGCGGGTTCGCGTCAACCGAGGATGTGTTGGGATTTGCGAATCAGAACGGGATTTCGGGAGAGTATAACGCGGCAACCGGAGTGCTGAACCTTTCCGGAGCCTCCAGCCCAGCCAACTACCAAGCGGCGCTGCGGTCGGTCACGTACGTCAACACGAGCGAGAGCCCCGCCACGGCGAACCGGACGGTCACGTTCTCGGTGAACGACGGCGCGTTGACCGACAGTGCCACTCGGACAATCAGCGTGACGCCGGTGAACGACGCGCCGACAGCCATGAATCTCGTGGGCACCACAGTGCAGGAGCAGTCTCCACAGAGCACCATCGTGGGCGACTTCTCGGCAGTCGATCCTGACGTGGACGATTCCCACACCTACTCGCTGACGGACGACGCCGGCGGACGATTCGCCCTCTCCGGCAATCAACTGGTTGTCGCCAACGGCAGCCTGCTGGACTTCGAGGCGAACACCAACCACTCGATCACGTTCCTCATTACCGACTCGGGCGGGTTGAGTGTCTCCAGGAACTTCATGATCAACGTCTCGAACCTCAACGAGATACCCACGGCCTTGATGCTCGTGGGCAACAGTGTGCCGGAGCAGTCTCCGATGGGCACCGACGTGGGCAACTTGTCCACGATCGATCCTGACGCGGGCGATTTCCACACCTACACACTCGTGAACGACGCCGGCGGCCGCTTTACCATCTTTGGCGATCAACTGGTTGTCGCCAACGGCAGCCTGCTGAACTTCGAGGCAAACACCAGCCACTCGGTCACGGTCCTCAGCACCGACGAGGGCGGATTGAGTGTCTCCATGAACTTCACGATTAACGTCACAGACGTGAACGAGGTGCCGACGGCGGTGGACGACACGGCCAGCACGAACGAGGACACGCCGCGGACGCTGACGCAGGCGGACCTGAAGGGGAACGACACGGACGTGGACAACACAAACGCGCAACTCTCGGTCACGGCGGTTGCGAACACGACCAACGGGACGGTGATGCTCAACGGGGACGGGACGATCAGGTTCACGCCGGCGGCGGACTTCGTCGGCACGGCGGGATTCGACTACACGCTCAGCGACGGCAGCCTGACGGACACGGGGCACGTGACGGTCACGGTGAACGCGGTCAACGACGCGCCGCTGGCGGTGGACGACACGGCCATGACGGACGAAGACACGGCGGTGGTCCTGACTCAAGGGAACCTGAAGGGGAACGACACGGACGTGGACAACAGCAACGCGGAGCTCTCGGTGACGGCGGTTGCGAGCGCGACGAACGGGACGGTGGTGCTCAACGGG
>CAZPUJ010000746.1:0-5210 GCA_964589725.1 uncultured Planctomycetaceae bacterium | reverse complement strand
GTACGAATAAGAACGGCGGCGAACGCGGACAACCTGTTCCGTTCACGAAGACACGCGCGGCACCGCTCGCACGGACGGCGGAGCGCCGCTTCACGGCCAAAGAATACGAACGCATGATCGACGCTGGCATTTTGCAAGAGGGTGAGCCGGTCGAACTCCTCGACGGATTGGTGGTCCAAAAGATGCCCAAGAAACCTCCGCATCGCGTCGCGACCTTGCAAACCCAAGAGACCTTACGAGCGTTGATTCCCAAAGGTTGGTACGTGGATTCGCAAGAGCCGATCGCTGTGGCGGAACTGAGCGCCGGTGCGGGGAATGTTCCTGAACCTGACGTCGCGGTTATTCGTGGTCAAACGGGCGATTACCTCGACGATCATCCACCCGCCGCCGCGGTGGCTCTGATTGTCGAAGTCGCCGACTCGAGTTTGAGACGGGACCGCGGCCTCAAGAAGCAAATCTACGCTCACGGTCGGATCCCGGAGTACTGGATTGTCAACCTTGTCGAGCGGCAGTTGGAAATCTATCAGCGTCCCAGTGGCAGCGGGCGGAAAGCCGACTACGAACTGAGCAGGATTGCGTCCCTCGACGAAAGTGTGACTCTGCGCATCGGCAACAAGAAGATTGGACCGATTCCCGTGCGATCGCTGTTTCCAAAAAGCTGATCCCTTCAAACTCCCGCGCTCCATTGGATCGAAATCCAAGCTGCGGCGCGAACTGGCGCGTGGTGTTGTGGAATAAGCCGTCGAGTGCGGGCCGTTCCATTGCCATCGACGATCTCCAGCCAAAGGACGATGGTGCGTGGTGCGACGCAGAGTCGCAGTTTCGTTGGGAAGGTCGTCATCACGAAGCCTTTCGCGTTTTGTAGCGACGGCCTTTCTTGGCCGTCGTTCGTGAACCTGCGACGGCCAAGAAAGGCCGTCGCTACGGTATCACTGACGATCTGCCTTCGCACCGTCGGCGATGCAGTACAGGAACCTCTCGCCGCGGAGAAAGAGCTCGCGGCCGACAATGGCAGCGGAGGCGGCGAAGACGTCATTCAAATGGTTGAGGGCCAAAACGCGGGGTTTGTCTTCGTGGCTGAGGACGATCGTGTTGCCGTCGAGGTCGGTAACGTACACGCGGCGGCCAGCACCGACGGGCGAGGCGTAGATGTTAGCGATGCCACCCAAGCGTATCGGGCCGGGGCGGTCGTCTCCGGTCTGAGCGTTCACGCGAGAAAGGATGCCTTGGTAGTGCGTGAGGAAATAGAGCGAGTCGCCGTACAGCAGCGGCGACGGCACGTACGGCGTGCCGCGAGAGCGGCTCCAGGCGACTCGGTCCGTGCCGGTGATGTCCCCTGTGGCGCGGTCGAGGCGGATGGCCATTAAGGCGCGCTTCTCATAGCTGCTGCCGGCGAAGAGCATCCCTTCGGCGGCGACTGGCGTGGCGACGATGTTCGACGAGAGGCCGCCGCATTCCCAAATCACTCGGCCGGTTGCCAAGTCGTAGCCGCGCACTCGATTTGTACCGGTGACGACGAGCAGCGGTTTGTCGTTGTGTTCGATCACGATCGGCGACGACCAGGACGTTTCCTCGTCGCGATCCACTTTCCAGAGCTGGCGGCCGGTGCGCTTGTCGAAAGCCGCGACGAAGCACGGCCCGTCGTGATCCCAGTTGACGACCAACGCGTCGCCGTAGAGCGCCGGCGAGGTGCTCTCGCCGTGGCCGTGCTTGGTCTGCATCTCGCCGAATTGTTTCTGCCACTTCACTTCGCCGTTCAGGTCGAGGCAATACAACCCATGCGATCCAAAGAAGGCGAAGACATGCTCGCCATCCGTGACCGGCGAGTTCGACGCGAGGCTGCCGGTGTAATGCCCTCCTTCGTGCGGCAGCTTCTTGTGGACCGTCCTTTGCCAGAGGATCTTGCCGTCACGCCGGCTCACGGCCAGCACGACGAACTCATGCTGTTGCGTCACCGGCACTCCGTCATGCGTCCCCGGAGCCGTGCTGTATTTCGGCGTCACCTTCTCGCCATACGGCACCGCCGTGGTCAGGAAAATGCGATCCCCCCAAACAATCGGCGTCGAATGCCCCTTGCCCGGCAGAGCCACCTTCCAGCGAACGTTTTTTGTTTCACTCCACTCGACGGGCGGATCGGCGTTGGGGGCAATTCCCGTTCCCATCGGCCCGCGCCACTGTGGCCAATTGTGTGTGTGATCTGCCGCACGAGCACTCTCATCCGAAATCGACATCGTGACGAGCCAAGACACCGCGAAGCAGCGAACTAGCAGACGGTCCATTGTAGTGTCCCCTGGCAAGTCGACCGAATCATGGACGAGCAAAATCATAGACGACGAGAATCGCCGTCTGGTTGGATGATTTTGCCATTTCAGGAGATTGCCGGCAGCACTTGTGCTCGATTCTCGGAGTCGCAGCGAAAACGGGCACACGCTACAACTCTGCCGACTTGCCGAGGCGGTTCGCCTTTCGTACCGGCGGCTGAGGCAATTCGTAGGTCAGGCTTTTTAGCCTGACCCATCCACGACGAAGGACCGACGAGGCTCATGATCCAAGTTCAACTTCCCGACGGCAGTGTGAAGGAGTATCCGGAAAACTACACGGCTATTGATGTCGCCAAGACCATTGGCGAACGGCTTGCGGCGGCGACGCTCGCGGCCGAGGTGAACGGCACAGTCGTCGATGCGACGCGGCCGCTGGGTGACGTCGTCGCGGCACTCCGTGACGCGAAATCCGAGTCGCGGAGCGACTCGGCTACGGGGGCGGCAACGCTCAAGCTCATCACCACCAAAGACCCAAAAGCCCTCGCTGTGATGCGGCACTCGGCGGCTCACGTCATGGCGCGAGCCGTCATGCGGCTGTATCCAGGGGTCGGACTGGCATTTGGGCCGACCACGGGGCACGGGTTTTATTACGACTTCGATCTCGACGCGAAGATCAGCGAAGACGACTTTTCGCGCATCGAAGAGGAGATGAAAAAGATCATCGCGGACGCCGAGCCGTTCGAGCGGTTCCATGCGACGCGAGACGAGGCGATCAAGTTCTGCGGCGACCTCAACCAGAAGCTAAAGGTTGAGCATATTCAGACCGGCCTTGCCGATCACGACTCGCTCAGCTTTTATCGGCAGGGCGAGTTCGTCGATCTCTGCCGCGGGCCGCACGTGCCGGATGCCGGACGGATCACGGCGATCAAACTGATTTCGATCGCCGGCTCGTACTGGAAGGGGGATGCCAACAACAAGCAGCTTCAACGGCTGTACGGGACCGCGTGGTTCAGCCAGAAAGATTTAGACGAATACATCAAGCAAGTGGATGAAGCGAAGAAACGCGATCATCGCGTGCTCGGCAAGCAGCTCGGTTTGTTCAGCATCTCGCAAGATGTCGGACCGGGGCTGTGCCTGTGGCTGCCGAAAGGTTCGACAGTGCGAGCGACCTTGGAAGACTTCATCAAAAAGGAACTCCTTAAACGTGGCTACACGCCGGTCTATTCGCCGCACATCGGTCGCGTCGAAATGTACGAGACCAGCGGCCACTTCCCGTATTACCGCGACGCTCAGTTCTCGCCGATCTTCGGCCATGATGCCGGAGCGCTCGTCGATTTCTGGATTCGCAAGCTACGCGAGCACAAAGACAGCACTGCCGTCTTCTCGCTCGATGACGAGAAAAAACTGCTTGAATCGGCCAAGGTCATGGGTGCGGCGTTGACCGAATACCCGCTCAGCGGCAGTGTCGATGCGAAGATCGAAAAGCTCCGCGTCTGGGAGAGAAACCAAGAGCGCTACTTGCTCAAGCCGATGAACTGCCCGCATCACGTCCAAATGTACGCCAGCCAACAGCGGAGCTATCGCGACCTGCCGGTGCGGCTCGCCGAGTTCGGCACCGTCTATCGCCACGAGAAGACCGGCGAACTCAACGGCATGTTGCGAGTTCGCGGCCTGACTCAAGACGACGCGCATTTGTTCTGCACGCCAGACCAAGTCGAAGAGGAATTCAAATCGACGCTGGAGCTGGTCAAGTTCGTGCTCGGTAGCGTGGGCCTTGACGACTACCGCGTGCAGTTGTCGCTGCGAGATTCGAAGAACAAGACGAAGTACGTCGGCAGCGACGAAAATTGGGACCGCGCGGAATCGACGCTGCGCAAAGTGCTCGAAGAGATGGACTGGTCGTTCACCTCGTGCGAAGGGGAAGCCGCGTTCTACGGGCCGAAGACGGACTTCATGGTCCGCGACTGCATCGGCCGCGAATGGCAGCTCGGCACCGTGCAGCTCGACTTCAATCTGCCGGAACGATTCAAGCTGGAGTACACCGGGCCGGACAACAAGGCTCATCGCCCAGTGATGATTCACCGCGCTCCGTTCGGCTCGATGGAACGTTTCTGCGGCATGTTGATCGAGCACTTCGCCGGAGCGTTTCCACTCTGGCTGGCTCCCGAACAAGTCCGCGTCCTGCCGATCAGCGACAAAGCCGACGACTATGCTCGGTCCGTCGAACGCCGTTTCCGCGAAGCCGGCTTCCGCGTCACAACCGATTACGGCAGCACGCGGATCAACGCCAAAGTCCGCGAAGCTCAACTGCAACTCATTCCATACATGCTGTGCGTCGGCGAACGCGAGGCGGCCGAGGACACGGTGGACCTGCGTGACCGAATCGCCGGCGATGAACAGCGGCAGAAGCTGACGGTCAGCGAAGCGATTTCCAGGCTTTCGCAGGAAGTCGCCGAACGGCGCGTGCGACAAGTCGTCAAGTCTTCCTTCCGCTCGTTCGAAGAAGAGGGCGGGGCAGATAACGAGTATTAAGCCGGATTGCGTACCAAGTAGTAGCTGAATTCGCCAGAATTCAGAGTGTCGATGGATGTTGTGGCTGGATTCTGGCGAATTCAGATCGACAGTGAACCGAGGCATCACGTCCGCGTCGGCACGATCGCGTGCGGGTGCGGATGGCTGTCAGCGACCGGGTCGTTGCGAAACTGGATCGAGTACATGCTCTCAAACCATTCTTGGTCATCCGGGTCGCCGTCGTAGCTGTGACACGGAAAGTGTGTCAGATCCTATTAGACCGCCAGAACCCAGCAATTCCTCTCTGGGGTCGCAAGATTCGCTTCGCCAGAGCGAAGAAATCGAAGAAACCCTCAGCGGCAGCCCTGTGAACGTGGTGTTTTGTTACGTTTGGCGACAGAGGATTCTCGCGGTTGCGACATGCTTTCCGTTCCCCGA
>CAZPUJ010000745.1:0-15231 GCA_964589725.1 uncultured Planctomycetaceae bacterium | reverse complement strand
AGCCAGCGTGCGGCTGTCTCGACGAGCCAGCAGATCGGTCGCAGCGCCGCTGGCGGCGGCTGTGCGAATGGCCGTTAGCGTCGCGCCTTCGAGCAGCGCGATCGGGCGGCCGGTGTCGGCTTCCAGAACCACGACGGCAGCTTGCAGGCGAGCCAGTCCGCGCGACTGATTTTTGTCGAACAGCGAAACGACCTTCACGGCCAGAGCCTGAGCGGAGGTGGCTTCGTCGTCCACGAACGATGGCATGATCAAGCTGATGCCGGCGTGACGCGCGATCGGCAATTGAATGCGAGGCGGGACAATGGCTCGGCCGTCGCTGAAGGCCGCGAACGCCTGCTTCATTGCGTTGATGGCGAGTGACATCGGGAGTACGCGACGAACGTCAGCGGCATTGAGAATCAGCACGGCGGTCCCTTTGAAGTGCGGTGGCTTGACACCGCTTTGGCTTACGGCGGCGACGTTTTTTTTTGGACAAGTCGCTAATTCATCGCGAAGAAATTAGAAAGCGGCTCTGCCGCAAATGAAAGCGGTGTCAAGCCACCGCACTCCAAAGGGGCACCATGAAGATCACTCGCATCCTCGCCGATCGAGTTGACCTGCCGTTGCACGAGGGGAGTTACAAATGGTCGGGCGGAAAGTCGGTCTCGGTCTTCGACAGCACGGTCGTTGCCGTCGAGACTGACGCGGGGATCACCGGCTATGGCGAAGTCTGTCCAACATCAAGATCAGCAAGTTCGGCGGTCTGACGAATGCGCGGCAGGCGCGCGATCTGTGAGTGTCGCTCGGCGTCGCTATGACCATCGAAGACAGTTGGGGCGGTGACATCGTCACCGCCGCAATCTCACATTTGGCTCACAGCATGCCGTCCGAGTTCCTGTTCACGACGACCGACTTTAGCAGCTACGTGACAGTGAGCTTCGCCGACGGCGCACCTCAACGAGTCCACGGCCGTTTGTCCGCCAGCACGAGTCCCGGCTTGGGCATCACTCCGAAGTTCGACGTGCTGGGCAAGCTATTAGTCGACGTTGGATAGCTGCTTGCCAACGCTTCAGCCAATCCCATCTGCACGCTCGCTCAATCCGAGCGAAGTATCCCACCTCGACGCAAGCTAGACCACAAACAAGCGACCCCGCCGACCTTGCGTCGGCGGTTTACGGGTTTCTGCACTACGAGGCAGTTGAATTCGAGTGGACGTCAAGTAGTTCAAAAACCCACAAGCCACTGAGGCAAGCTCAGTGGGGTCGCTTGTTTGAGGGATGGTGAGCGGCGACGAATGTCCGCACGAGAAATTCGATTAGACACTTCGTGTGGTGGAGGTATGTTTGCAGGAGGCGAACGAAAATGTCATTTCAATCTTGGCTAGGATCGGTCAATCTCCATTTGATTCGCCATCGCAACAAGACTGGGCGGGGTCGCCGACCACGGTATTGCGGCAGTGAGAGAGCAGTTGTCGCGATCGAGTCACTTGAAGACCGCAGCCTGCTTTCGAGTACCCCGCTCGCCGCCGACCCGGTGTTCTTGGCCACGGGCGGATTCACCTTCGCGGCGACCGAGGGCACCCTTTCGGCGAGCCAAACGGTGGCGACGTTCACCGGTCCCGGCGGTGCCGAAGCGGTGGCCAGCTACACGGCCACCATCCATTGGGGCGACGGCCGTCCTTCCTCGCCGGGCACGATCAGCTTTAGCGGTGACGTCTTTATGGTGAGCGGCAGCCACCTGTACGCCGAGGACGGCTCATATAGCGTCGTGACGATGATCAGCGACACGCGCACGTCCGGCATACCCCGCCGTTCGACGCTGAATTTCGACACGGTCGATGCCTCGGCGGGCCCTGTGAACGCCAGCAGCTACCTCGCCAGTTTCGGCATCACTCTCAGCGCGGTCACAGCGGGCACGGCGATCGGTGTTGTGAACAATCAAAGTCTCTATGGCGGGACCGCCGCGAGTCCCTCGTCGTCGCCGAATGTGCTCACGCAGCTCGGCAGCAAAAACCCGGTCACCTACACGTTGAACTTTGCCACCCCGGTGGACAGCTTCGGCTTCACGCGGCCGATGCTGCTGGCGGGTCCGAGCCGGATCATCCATCCACGGTGGAGTGCGCACGCCTTCAACGCCGCTGGGCATGAGGTTGCCCTGGCGAGCGAATCGCTCCTCGCCAGTGCCCCAAGTATTCCAGCCAGAACCTTCTCGCTAACGGGAAATGGAATCACGTCAGTCCGCTTTGATTCGAACGCCTTTAATCTCGCCGCCATCAGCGCAGTGCTGATTGATGATCTGACGCTTACAACGACCGCGGCCATTTCGGTGAGCGCGACCAGTTTGGCCCAGGTGAGCGTCGCAAACCACTCGCCAACCGCCATCGACGATGAAGTGACGACGGACGAGAGCCAGGTCATCACATTCGACGTGCTGACCAATGACACCGACGCCGAGCAGAATCTGGCCGCCGGCCTTACGACGAACCTGACGTTGCCGGCCAAGGGCGTTTTGACCGACCTCGGCAACGGATCGTTTTCGTTTGAGCCGAACGGAGAATTCGAGTCGCTGGGTGCCGGGCAATCCGAGAATGTCGGGTTCACTTATCGGATCATTGACCTGCTCGGAGAAACCGACACGGCTGTCGTGACCATCGAGATCAACGGCACGAACAATGCCCCAAGCGTGTCAGTCGCCGCAAATTCAATCGGCGTCGATGAGGGTCAGGCGGCGATGAATTTGGGCGCGTACGCAGACGTCGATTTTGGTGATGTGGTGAATTTGTCGCCCTCGGTCGGCTTGGTCACGGAGAATCCGGACGGCACCTGGTCGTGGTCGTTCAATTCGAACGATGGACCGGACGAAACTCAAACCGTGACGATCACCGCCACGGACAGCCACGGAGCTGACGCGACAACCACGTTCACGCTGACGGTCAACAACGTCGCACCGACAGCCAACGATGACTCGGCCATCGTCAACGAGAATGATGCCGCGATCATCATGGACGTCTTAAGCAACGACACCGATCCGGTCGGGGAGAACGATCCCTTGTCGGCCAGCAGCGTCAATTCGTCAGGTGCGCAAGGCACGGTAACGCTCAGCAGCGGACAGGTCAGCTACTCGGCGGATGGTTTCTTCGAGGCGCTCGGAGCCGGTGAGACGGACATGGACTCGTTCCAGTACACGATCTCCGACGGCGACGGAGGCAGCTCGACGGCGACGGTCAATGTGACCGTCACTGGCCGGAATGACGCTCCGGTCGCGAACGGCACTCTGGCCGACGTCACCGTCAATCAGAACGCCGCCAATTCGGTTGTCAATCTGGGCGGCAAGTTCAGCGACGTCGACGCCAGCGACTCGCTAACGCTCACGGCTGTCAGTTCATCGAACGGCTTAGTGATGGCCAGCGTTTTGCAAGCATCCTTGATGCTGGACTACCAGGCCAATCAAAGTGGCTCGGCCAGGATCACCGTCACGGCGACGGATGGGTCGGGAATGTCAGTCAACATCACATTCACCGTGCAAGTTCTGTCTCCGCAGAGACAGTCTCAGACCATCGTCAACCAGATCACGCAGTGGCAGACCGACGGGAGAATCAATCAAGGGACGGTCTGCTCGATGATTTCAAAGATCGACAATTCGCTGAAGAGCTACAACAAAGGCAACATCAAAGCAGCCGAAAACAAATTGAACGCATTGAAGAATGAAATCAAAGCCAAGACCAAGCCTGGCTCACTCACCCAGGCTGATGCCACGCTGGCCATTCGCTTGATCGACGCACTGATCGCATCGCTTCGTCCGTAGGTTTCCCGTGGCTTGTTCGCCGGTATGAAGTCCACAGCAAGAATCGGCTCGGTGTGATCACGGTTCCTGGAGTTCGGCCGGCTCGGTCGTGTGGTGGTCTGAAACCCGTACAGTTCCCGATCGCTCGTCGGTAAAGCGTTTCCCGGAGGTCAATTCAATCTGGGGCTCGGGCTCAAGTTCGGGCTCAAGCTCGGGCTCGGAATCGCCGGCCGAGATGGAAATCACATGGCCAAGCTGGGCCATTCGGGCTTCGAGTTCCTCGGGAAGCGGTCCGCTCTCCAAGGCAATTTCGTACTCCTGGCGCGCCTCGGCCAGTCGATCATTCACCAGCAGCGCCACAGCGCAATTCATGTGCGCTTGGACCATCGTATTACCGGCCCGCTTGAACTCCGCCAAGGCTTCGTCGCGCCGGTCGGTCTGGGCCAGCAGCAATCCCAGATGATTATGGGCTCGCTTGAATTCGGGTTGGATGGCGATCGCCTGTCGCAGGTTCATTTCTGCCTGGATCCAGAGTCGCTGGAGATACTGGCTGTACCCCAGGTCGCAGAAAATTTCGGGCGTGCCGGGCTGGAGCTTGAGTGCCTTCTGGAAAAGGGGCCGCGATTCGTCAAAGCGATTAGCCTGGTCTTGAATGATCGCCAGGCGGTGGACCGCTTCGCCGCATTTGGGGTGCTGCTGCATGATCTTCTTGTAGGCAGCGGCGGCTCGTTCGTGATCTCCCTGTTGCTCAAGCGTTTGCGCGAAGGCCAATTGCACATCGAGCGTCTGCTCTTTGGTGGGTGCCTTCGCCACGGAATCGCGAGAATTGCGAGTCGTGGTTGATTTCCCCATCGGCGAGTCGGACGGCATGCCGCTGACCTGGCAGCCCGTCACGATGGTTAGCACCGTACCCAGCAGAATTGCGACAGAGTGCCGAGCTTTAGTTCTCATGATCAGGCCTTTTCGAAAACAGACGTAGGTTGGACAGCAAACCTGCCAATCTCGCTGCTACCGACCGCCAGGGGCGGCATTCGGCGGAGACGATGTGGCGCCGTCGCCAGAAACTGGCCGGCCTTGGGGGGCTAGCCGCTGCAGCTTTCGTTCGATGAGGATCGCGTCGACGCCATCCAGCTCGCGGACAGGCGGGAAGGCCGTCCGCACTCGCTCTTCCGGAACGGGAAACGAGAAGCGTCCCAACATATCGAGCACCTGCTCGCGCCGTGCCGTATCGAGGGACGTATCTCCCGTCGGTTGAATGAGCACCGCCGCTGTGCCGGTCGGCAGCCAGCGGGCTATCTTGGATAACTGCCTTTGCCCGCGGGGGGTGAGCTGCGCTTCACCCTGATAGAAATCGAAGTGGTAAAGTACCATCCGCGCGGCTTCACCGTTCTGGATTTGAGTCGCCATGGCCGCGTTTAGCGAAGCTCCTAACGGCGCGGGACCGCCCCAACCACCGCCGTTGTAGGGATAGCCGCCCGATCCATTGACCGGCCCGTAGCATCTCCTTTGTCGCCTGTCCCAGGAGCACCCACAGCGCGGCGGATTTGTGGTAACGGGGTACGCGGGTGCCGCAGCGGTTGCCGGAATTGCGGCTGGTTGCGGGCTGGTACCGTCCTGACCAGCCGCCGCCGACTCGGGAGAGTTGGTTTCCGCAGGAGGCAATGCGGGAGGGAATACGACGTCTGCGTCGGAGTTCGCTGCCGGAGTGATCGCCTCGACCGACGTGACACCTTGCGCCTTCGCTGATTCAATCCCCCAAGGGATGGCCGCCAGAAACGCGAGATTCCCTAAAATAGCCACCGGACGATTGAGCATTCCGTGCCCCTCATAAAATCACAGTTGCTGGATTGCCGAAACCCGGACAGCCTGAGGCGACTCCGGGACTATTGTGTATATCCATAGGGACCGTTCACGAATTCGCACTCAAACTCCCGCTGGGTGTCGATCCCCAGCGGATCTTCCCAGTTCGTGGTGGCACGAAACGGAAGGCACGACCGGCCTTCAATGTGGCCCTTCAGATAGAATTCGCGATCCTCTGGGTCGCTGACTTCGTCGCCTGGCCTGGCAGGAACCTGCTCGGGCTTCATGGCCTCGACCAGGTGGGGAGTCACCAAGATGATCAATTCCTTCTCGACTGATCTCGTCGTATTGTTGCTGAACAGCGGACCGATATAGGGCAGGTCTCCCAGTCCAGGAACTCTCGACGTCGTGCCTTCCAGAGTGACCTGCAGAATGCCCGAGATGGCAAGCGTCTGCCCCTGCTGCATCTCCACGACGGTGCTCGTCCGCCGCGTGTTGATTCCCGGAACCTGAGTGCCTTGAATGGTCACTCCCCCGGAGAAGTCGATGCTGCTGACCTCGGGGGCGACCGACAGCCGGATGGTCTCATCGTCCATGATGTAGGGAACAAACGCCAACTGGACTCCGAAGGTCTTGTACTGGATCGTCACGAGGCCCGCGGCGCCCCCCGACGGCTGCGGAATCGGGACGGGAAACTCGCCGCCGGAAAGGAAGGTGGCCTCTTCTCCGTTCATGGCGACGAGGGTGGGCTCCGCCAGGATCTTGAGCACCTGGTGTCGTCGCAACGCGCTGACGAAGGCGCTGGCGCCTCCCTGATCGAAAATTCCGAAGACCGTGGAGGTCGTCGCCAGAGGATTGGTCAATCCCAACAAGCCCGCCAAGCTGGTCCCGCCAGCTGCCGTAGTGGCCCGCGGGACCGCGGGACCGATCGTGCTGCCAATCGCGAAATCGTCGCCTTGGAACAGAAGACTCGTGCCGAGTTCCCGCGCCGCCGTGCGATTGAGTTCGGCCACCTGCACACGGAGTTGCACCTGTCCAGGTCCCGGGACGCGGATCAGGTTGATCACGACTGGTGCAGCGATCTTGCCCTCAACGTCGGGTCGGTCGGTCCCCGGCAGCACTTCGGCCCGGCCCGGATCGTCCGGGGAGTCGTCGGGAATGGCGGGACGGGGCACATGCTGCTGCCCACCATTGGGCTTTGCCGATTGCTTCGAGCTGATCTTGCCTGCCTGGCCCGTCTGTACCGAAATCAAATAGGCGGTGATCGTCTCGACAATTTGCGCGACCTGTCGCGTATCGCGGGCCTGTCCTCCGACGACCACATGATCGCGGATTTGCGAAAGCTGCAGCGTGGCGCTCGGAAAGATTTGCTTCAGCCGCGCGTCGAGATATTCGAGATTGGCGTTGACATGCACCTCGACACTGTAGTTTTCGTTGTCCTGAGTCACGATCGACAGGTCGGTCACTCCGATCCTTCGTCCCGTAATGCGTAGCTGCCGCTGGCCGACGACTTCGAAATCAATGACTGAGGGGTCGCCCGTGGCGATGAGCGGACTTTGCTTGTTCGGATCGACCAGATCCTGCTTCAGCGTCAGCAGCCGGCCCTGTCCGACGAAAACATCGAGCCGCGCGTCGTTGGAGGTCACGTCCTTAACAAACGCATTCAGCTCCTCAGGCGATCGCTGGCCGCGGTTAGTCACGGGGTCGAGCGGCGTCGGTAAACTCTCCGCAGGAGGTGCCGTCCGACGTGGAGAGGCTGGTGGCTGCGCGAACGCCAGATAACAAGTCAGGAAAAGGACGGTGGTTGTGGAGCACCCGACGCGGAACACCAGCCCACTGCGTCCCGTGATGGTTCGTTGTGAATTCATTGGAGCCTCCCCGCGTTTCTCAATAGGAGGAGAAACGACCCCAGCGACAATATCGGCACGATCATTACAATGACTACAGGACGAATCGGACGAACATTGGAGATAGATTATCGCCAGAAGGAGCGGTCATGCCCATCCGCAAGAACCGAGTCAAACAGAAACTGCACGCTGGCGAGGTGATTTGGTCGAGTGCGGTGCGACTTCCAGAGCCGGGGTTGTGCGAGATTCTGGGGTTCGCGGGTTTCGACTTCGTGTTGCTCGACGGTGAGCACGGAGCGATGGATGCCGCGACGTTGGATCGGCTGATTCAAGGCTGTTTCGCGGGCGGGACAGCGCCGATTGTGCGTGTGCTGCGGCCGAATGACGCCGAGGCCGTGATGCATGCGCTCGACTTGGGAGCTCAAGGGGTTTTGATGCCGCATTGCCGCACGGCCGATGACGCGCGCGCGTTGTTGCGAGCGGGTTTATATGCGCCGGAAGGCTCGCGAGGTTTCGGGCCGGGACGTGGGTCGATGTGGGGCCGAGTCGGCGCGGTCGAATACTTGGCGACAGCAAACTCGGAAACGGTTTTGCTAGCGTTGGTCGAAGACCCGGAAGCGGTCGAAAACATCGAAACGATTGCGGCCGTCGGACTCGATGGGCTGTGGGTCGGGACCGGAGATTTAGCGTTGGGCTACGGAGTGGGTGCCGATCGCAATCATCCCCAAGTGATGCAGGCCGCGGCAAAGATTCTGGCGGCGTGTCAGAAGCACAACGTCGCCTGCGGCTATCCAGCTCGCAACGTTGACGAGGCGCGATGGGCTCTGCAGCAAGGATTTCGCTTGATTGGCTACGGCGGAGCGGAGCAGTACGTCATGCAGGAGTCACGTCGCTTCTTGACGGAGGTGGCGTCGTGCCGCGAGTGATTTTGCTGGGAGCCAGCAACGTCACGTTGTCAATTCCGCGCTTGTGGCATGGTTTGTGCGCATGTTCGGAACCATTGGAGTTGTTCGCCGCGCACGGACATGGCCGGTCGTACGGTCAATGGAGTCACGTCGGCCCGCGAGCATTGCCGGGGATCGTACGCTGTCGCTTGTGGGATGACCTCGCCGTGTTGGCGCCGACAACCGATCGGCCGCGAGCACTCATCACCGACATCGGCAACGATATTCTGTACGGGGTTGAGTCTGATCAGATCGCTGCTTGGATCGAGGTTTGTCTCAAGCGACTGACAGCCATGTCAGCTCGGATCGTGATGACGCAGCTTCCGATAGCCAGCGCGTCGAGCTTGTCGCGTTCGCGATTTCTTTTCTTCCGTCACCTCTTTTTTCCGGAGAGCGATTTGCGATTTGAAGACCTTGAATCGCGGATCGCGCGATTGAATCAACGGATCGTAGAACTCGGTCGCGAGCACGAAGTGCCGACTCCGGAATTGCGTGGCGAGTGGTACGGCCTTGATCCAATTCACATTCGGCGACGTTTTCGATTGGCCGCGTGGCGCGAGCTGTTGGCAACCTGGTTCGACTCGCCGAACAAGGCGGCATTTGACGGAGTTGGCGTCGGTTCCGCGTTGCGGCTGTGGCGACAGCGGCCGTTCGAGCGGCGCTGGTTCGGTCGAACTCAGCACGCCGCTCAACCGGTGCTTCGTGAGCCAGATGGCTCGGCATTGTGGCTGTATTAGCACGACAGCGCACCCTCCGACTCTTCGTAGCTGAATTCGCAAGAATTCAGTCCGTCTACCAGGCTCGTGCGGCTGAATTCTTGCGAATTCAGATACAAGGTGCGCTGTCGTGTGAGTTCGCGAAGCATTCACATTCGCGACCGAACCACACGGTCACTTCTCGTCGGCGGGTTTGTTCTCTTGAGGCGTCTCGGCGATTTTGTGGGACGCCAACTGAGACCGCAGATTAGTCAAAGCCTTGACGTTGATTTCTTCTTTGAAGGGATTCGCATTGGGGTCTGGTGGAGCTCCGCCGCCCATGCCAAACCCACCGCCACCCGCAGGGCGCGGCAGGCCGATCGCCTCGAACTTGGCTTTCTGCGAATCGTCAAAGATCGCCAGCAACGCTTCGTGTATCACCTTGGCATCGTCATCCGACAGCTCTTCCAACGATTCAAGTTCGACTAAGTTCTTGATCACGGTCGCGGCCTGCTCGTCCGAAATCTGAAGGGCGATGTCACTGGTCAGCAACTCCACCTTGCGAACCAACGAGGTGAGATCGCGCTTGGGTGCCGGACCTCGTCCGCCGCCCATTCCACCTCCCATGCCTCCACCCATTCCGCCACCCATACCCGGCATGCCGCCGCCCATACCCGGCATGCCGCCACCCATGCCGGGCATGCCTCCTCCTCCAGAGGTCGCCGCGGAATTTGTTGTGGCGGTCGCTGGCAAGTCTACTTGCCTCGCGATCTCGTACTTACACAGATGAACGACCGCGAACGATCCGATGCTTCCCAGCAGAATCCCGATCGCTCCGGAAGCCAGCCAAACAGCGACCGTCTTCTGAGTCCGTTGCCGTTGCCAAACCAGAACCAAACAAGACAGCGACAACAAACCCATGACCAACACGTACGAACTAATTGCATCCAAGGTCCACATGCTGTTTCCCCATTGATCGTGCGATTCGAGGTGACGGACTACCTTCCCCCCAGAGCGAAGCTACCCTTCGAGGACAGCAGTGTCACCCGTCGAATCGAATTGGTCAATCAGCAGTTCTGGAAATACGGATCGACCAGGCACGCGCCGCGTCGCGATTGGGACATCCCAGTGGGGGTTTGCAATACGACGGCCCGCATGAGGGGTAGAAACTTGCCAACCGGAGTCAGGCGGCTTTCTGCGGCCGGCCCGACGCGATGATCAGACCCGGACGGACGGCGGCCGCGAGTTGCGGACAATTTTTCTCCAGCGACTTCGCGAATGTGTGGCACTGGCTGGGCGACAAACGAGCGTGCTGAAGGTAGACGCTCAGGAATTGAGCGGCACCGCAGTCCAAGAGTGCTTGCAGGTCTTCCTGATAATGGGTCATCGGCCGAAAATTGCGTGTACGTCGTCCGAGACGGAGTGGTCGACGATGGAAGGACGTCTCGAGGACGTCGATCAGCGACAGTGTTCCGTCCGGAAGGACGAGCACGTTGCCAAAGTGAATCGCGCGAAAATAGACACCCTTACCGTGCAGCAGCGCAACAAATTCCGCCAGCGCGAGAATCAGTTGTGTGCGCCGGCTGGCCGAGGTTGCGGGATCGGTCAATACGTCTCGCAACGTTTGTCCCGTCACGAACGGATACGTGACGACGTGCCGCTCGATTGCGGGGACGTGATACACCCCTGTCACTGTGACGGAACCTATGCCGAGTTGATCCAGCTTCGTGGCCGCGTCGGCAAAGCGGACGGCATAGGGCCAGAGCAGCGCCGAGGACAACAGTCGCTTGCGGCGAAACAGCTTGAGAACCAGCCCGTCGTCGCGGTGTAGCACCTTGTCTCCGAATTTATCTCGTGTGAGCACTTTGGCTCCGCGAGTCAATTCGGCGTATTGCTCGGCGGTCAGTTTTTGCATCGCAAGACCACGTACCATTGCTTCGAGATCACACCGCGCAGCGGCAACAATTGAACGATCTTCAGGCCAGCCGCCTCGAAATCGCGAGCGAAGGCATTGAAGCGGATCGGGATTCGGTCGCCCGCCTTCTTGGTACGCAGAGCATCCCGCACATGAAAGTAAACGCCGTCGAGCGAATCCGCGCAGAAGAAGGAGGCCACGATCGGGCCTCGGCAAATCCGACCCAATTCTCGCAACGCCCGTTGGCGAGTTTCCGGTTCGCGGAAGTGGTGGAACAAGCGATTACACAGGAGCGCGTCAAACTCCTTGTCGTCAAACGGAGTGTTCATGACGTCGGCCACTTCAAACCGGACGTGCGACAAGCTTACCCCCGACTGTTCCGCCTTGGATCGAGCGGCCGCGACCATGTCGGGTGCGACATCGGCACAAGTGACCTGCAATCCCAAGTCGACCAACGTCGGCAGAAACCGCCCGGCCCCGCAGGGGAGATCGAGAATGCGCGACCCGGTTGGAAGGCCCTCCAGTCCTTTCCGGATGCAACGAACTTCGCGCCGATGCGTCTGCGAATCGAGGTGGCGTTGAGCATACTTCTTCGCCGCTCGCGGTGTCGAAAAGCGTTCCACGGTCGTTTGGTGAGAATCGCCCAAAAGCTGTGTCATGGAGTTGTCCGAACCTTGAGTTAATCGATGTTGAGACCGTCAACTTCCCACGCGAAGATCGTATCCAACGTCTCGTTTCGCGTTTCGATATCGACACCCAGCGAGTCACCGACGTCCGCATGGCCTTCACCGCCGCGATTCGTGACATCGCCTTCGCCGCCGAGTCCGATGTCTAAGCTACTACCACCGCTGAGTGTGTCTGCTCCGAAGCCGCCGATCAGTGTGTCGGTCCCTTCATTACCGGACAGCGTGTCGTTGCCAGCTCCGCCGATGACGATGTCATTGCCGGTGCCACCAATCATGGAATCATCACCTTCGTTGCCGAGCATAGAATCGCTGCCGACGCCGCCATCGACGGTGTCATTACCGGTGCCGCCCAGCAGCAGGTCACCGCCACCTTGTCCGACGACCAAGTCGTCGTCGGCTCCGCCGTCCATCGAGTCGCTACCGGCTCCGCCTCGCAGCGTGTCGCTGCCGTCGCCACCCAGCAGCAGATCGTCACCGCCCGCACCGAGCATCGTGTCGTTGCCCGCCCCGCCCCAGAAGACGTCTGAGGCCGAACCACCCAACATCAAGTCGTTGCCGTCACCGCCATTGACATCGACGCCGAAACTTAATGTCGTCGCATCGACCGAGTCGTTGCCTGCTCCCAGGTCGATAAACAGGCCGCCGTCATCGTCGTCGTCCGAATAATCATGAATGTCGTCTCCCTCATCCGCGCTATTGAGCGAGGCGCTGAGCGTCACCGTGTCGTTCCCCTCGCCCGCGTCGAGATAGACGGCGAACACTCGTTCGATCGACACCGGTTCGATGGCATCCGCTCCGTTGCGAGTGATGTGCAACTGGCCGTCGTCGTCCACATACAGCGACCACGCTTCGTTCGGATCGTCCGCCTGACCGGCCACATGGATCGAGAGCAAGTCGTTCACGGTCACATCGAATTCGGTCGAGGCCGACTCGCCCGTGGAGTCAGACGCCGTCACAACGACCGTGTACGTTCCAGACGAATCCAAATTCGGCGAGATCGTCAGCGTGCCGGTGTCCGCGTCGAACGCGAAGAAGTCCGGCAGAGCGTCGCCATTCTCGTCGGTTACCGAGAGACTCAGTGTGTCTTCGGCATCAACATCGTGGAAGAGTCCGTCCGCCAGTGACAGCGCCAGTTCGTCCTCTTCGTTGACCGAGACATCGTCGATCACCCCGGCAGTCGGCGCGTCGTTCACGTTCACGACATGCAGAACACCAGATTGCGAAGCGGTCAAGCCGGTCGAATCCGTCGCGGTGAACAGGATGGAGAGATCGCCGACATCGTCGTTGCTGGGCGTGCCGCTGAGTGTCGAGCCGTCGAACGACAACCAAGCCGGCAGAGCGCTGCCATCGGACAGTGTCGCCGTGACGGTCAGCACGTCGGCGTGGTCGGCGTCCGTGAACGCGGAGCCGTCGCCGTTGATGTCGTAACTGAAGAGTTCGTCCTCGTGAGCGGTCCCTTCACCGATACCCTGTCCGACCTGCGGAGCCGCCTCGACGTTGAGCACATCCAAACCGAAGTCGATCGACGTCGACGCGCCGTGCGTGTCGGTCGCGGTCACTCGGATGGTCAGGCGACCGACGTCCGAATCCGACGGAGTTCCACGGAACACCAAGTGTTCCTCTTGGAAGCGAAGCCACCTCGGCAGTGCACAGCCGTCCGCTTTCGTCGCCGTGATCGTCAGCGAATCGCCGTTGTCCACATCCTGGAACAATCCGCCCGGCAGACCCAGGCAGAATCGCTGACCCTCGGTGGCGACTTGATCGCCAATCGTAGTCGTGGCAATGGGAGCATCGTTCACTCCTGCCAAGAGGAACGACACAGCCGCGATGTTGCTGGTCCCACGGCCGTCGATGACGGAGTACGTGAAGCCGTCCAACTCGACGTCGCCTTCCGCCATCGCCGCGAACATTTCGGGATTCGCCTCATAGTGGAATCCACCGTTTCGCTGCATGGTGAGCGTGCCGAATTCCGGCCGGCTGGTGACTCGGACGATAACTCCGTTCGGCAGGGCCGTGTCGGGATCGATGTCGTTGTCGAGCACATTGCCGTTGATCGCGCCATTGGCATCTGTCTCATAGGTGTCTGAGACAGCGACGGTCGTGTCGTTCGCTGCTAAGAGGACTGCCTGCCGCACCGACAGCGTTTCCGTGCTGTAGGCCGACGTTCCGCCAGTGCTGTCGATCGCCGCGAACGTGCCGTTCGCGACGCCGTTCGATCCATCCCAAGCCCGCACCGTCAATCGAGCGGTGCCGGTGTGCGATCCGTCCGGCAGCAACCGCACGCGGGTGTGGCCATCGGCCGCGAGATGCAGTGCGTGGCCCTCGCCGACCGTTGAAATCATCGTCCACGTCTGGCCGTCGTTCGTCGAGAACTGCCAGTTGCCATTCGTTGTGCTGCGAGCAGACCCAAAGACCACGAGGCCCGCCGAGTAATTGCTGTCGGCATCGTCGATGCGGTCGGCGGCGAAGTCTTGGAGATCGACGCCTCGGTTGTAAATGTCGTTCGCGTCGATTGCCGCGAGCCTCACCGCAGTCGTGTCGTCAATCGACGGAGCGTCGTTCACACCGTGAACCTCGACCGTGACCGTTCCATCGCTGGTGTCGCCGTCGCCGTCGGTGATCTGATAATGGAACGTGTCGAGCAACACATCACCCGCGTTGAGAGCCTGAATCTCTTCTGCATTCGTCGGGTCATACTCAAAACTACCGTCCTCGTAGACCATCACCGCCGCACCTGCCGCGCTCACATCGTCCGCTCCGCTAACTGTCAGCGGATCATTTTCGCCGGCCGGGTCGGTGTCATTGTCGAGTAACCCCTCACCGGAAATCGCATCATCCTCGCCGATCACCGATTCGTCGTCGTCCTCTTCTCCTCCGCTGAAACTGATGCTGTCGTCACCCGCCGTGGGTGCGACGTTGGTGACATTCACGTCCAGCGTAACGCTCGATGAATTCCCCGCCGCGTCGGTCGCGGAATAAACGACTTCGTACGAACCATTGTCCAACGGCGTGAATTCAAGAGACGAAGTGCCCACGCTGCCGGTTGTCTGCGGGCCACCGGAGATTTCCCAGCTACTGGAGCTAGTGCCTGACAGGTCGCTGACGAGCAACTCGAAATGCAGCTCCGAAGCTTCCTGTCCTTCCGTCGGTGCGGTGACAACCGTGATCGTCGGAGCGGTCTTGTCCACATTGATGTCTTCAATGCTGACGGTCGTCGAGTTGCCGGCCAGGTCGGTCACCGTCGCGGTCGCCGTTTGATCGGCGCCTTCGCCAAACACTTGATCGTCCGAATCGCTGACACCGCCGGACAACTCATCGCTGGCCTCGAAGCTGACGGTCACGTCGCTGTTGTTCCAGCCGTGCTCGTTCGCGTCGATGTCGCGAGTGGCGGTCAATGTCGGAGCGGTCTTGTCCACATGGATGTCTTCAATGCTGACGGTCGTCGAATTCCCAGCCAGGTCGGTCACCGTGGCGGTGGCAGTCTGATCGGCGCCTTCGCCAAACACTTGATCGTCCGGACTCTCGACTCCACCGGACAACTCATCGCCGGCCTCGAAGCTGACAGTCACGTCGCTGTTGTTC
>CAZPUJ010000744.1:0-13687 GCA_964589725.1 uncultured Planctomycetaceae bacterium | reverse complement strand
TGACGCCACCCCGCTCGCCACGTCATCCGCACAACGGAGTTCTCCGATGCTCACCCTCGCCCTGCGTGGACTGGCCGGTTTGACGGCTTCGACTTTGTCGTTGATCCTCGTTGCGTGGCTGATGACGTCGGCACCTACGCCGGTCCGTGGAGCCGTGCCGTTTTCGGAAGTGCTGGCAGAACTGCGTGGTGCGGAGACGTTGCAATTTCGGCTCGTGAAGAACCTGCGAGACACTGCCGAGATTTGGGTCCGCGCGCCGGGACTGGTTCGCAAAGAAGAGTCGCCGCAGCGGTATGAGATCGCTGCCGGCTCACGCCTGTGGCGGATCGACGAAGAGGCCAACACGGTCAGCGAAACGGACTCGCCGTGGTTCCTGAGTCCCGACAAACAGATCGACTTGATCGGACTTCTGGGCGTGGACGTGAGCGACTCGACTGCGTTGCTGAAGGCACAACCGGTGACACGGTTGTCGGCCGAGCACGGGGATGAGTTCGTCTATCTGGTGACCGTTCCGGCCCGGCTGGGCGAAGTCACGTTTGAGGCGTTTGCCGATGTCGCCACGAGACGTTTGACGCGGATGACAGTGTGGAATGGTGCTTACGATATCAAGGAGTGGCTGTGGCATCGCGCTGACATCGCTGCGGGTGACGTGACACCTCCGTTGGCTGACCTGCGACTGATCGCGATGAATGTGCCAGTCGCCGACGACAAGTTCGTCGTCGCGAAGTCGCTGACCGAGGACGGCCGCATCGGCAAGGTGAGCGATGCGCAAGGCATCGTCGTCCTGCGGCCGATGCTCGCGAAACGCTGGACGCCGGTCTGTCGCGAGATGTTGCTCAAACCGGGCGATTGGCTGCGCACGGAGCTGCGCGGCGCGAACGCCATCAAGGTGACGCTGTCGTCCGAGGTCGAACTCACGCTGGGGCCGGGAACACTGATCGAGTGCATGTCACCGACAAAAGCTCGGCTGCACAGTGGGCAAGTGCAGGTACGTAGCCCTGTCGCTCCGCGACAGGAAAGTCGAACGGCCAACGACGCGAAATCCAAGAACGGCACTGATGGACCAGCAGGCGCGAACTCCGCGCTCGGCAATCGTCTCGCGGAGCGAGACGGCTACGTATTGCTCGCTCCGCGCGACGGCAGCCGACTCTTCAAGCCGAACAAAACGAAACTCGTCCGAGTCGATCGCGACGAAAACCTGGTCGATGTTGAGAAAACGCCGTTGTGGTTGGCCGGCTTCGAGGGAACCTCGAATAACGAGTCGCTCGGTTCGCTGATCGTCAACCTGCCGGAAGGTCGCAACGAACCGCTGACGGTGGGCTATCACAAAGTCAGCGTCGAGATTCGGGACCAGATCGCGCGGACGACCATCGAAGAATCGTTCGTCAATCACACGATCAGCCGGCTCGAAGGAGTGTTTCATTTCCCGCTGCCGCAGGACGCTTCGATCAGCGGGTTCGGCATGTGGATCGGCAACGATCTCGTGGAAGCGGATGTCGTCGAGAAGCAGCGTGCTCGCGAAATCTACGAAACGATCTTGCGCGAGAAACGCGATCCGGGACTGCTCGAATGGAGCGGCGGTAATGTTTTCAAAGCTCGCGTGTTCCCGATCGAGCCGCATTCCGAGAAGCGAATTAAGATCGTCTATACGCAGGTGCTGCCATTGCGAGCGAACCGCTATCGGTACTCGTATGGCCTGCGCAGTGAGATGCTCCGCACGAAGCCGTTGCGCGAACTGTCGCTAACGGTGACGGTGAACTCGGCGCTGCCGCTGAAGAGCGTGACGTGTCCGACGCATTCGGCGCGTGTTGTAGGATGGCCGCCCTCGGCCGTCCCCGGCGAGGAGGACGCTCGACAGCAGGACGGCCGAGGGCGGCCATCCTACCATTCGGCGCAGATCGATTTCGCCGCGCAGGAATACACGCCGACGCGCGACTTCGAGGTCGTGTGTGAGATCGATGGCCGACAATCGGACGTCGTCGTCGTGCCGCATCGGCGAGGCGATGACGGTTACTTGCTCGTGCAACTCTCACCGCCCGCGCCGGAAGGGAATTGGCAACGCGAGGCGCTGCCCGATGGCAAGCCTCTCAACCTCGTGCTGCTCTGCGACACTTCGGCGTCGATAGATTCCGAGAAGCGGAAGCAGCAGTCCGAGTTTGTCGCGACGGTGTTGTCGTCACTGGGTGAAGCGGATCGCTTTCTATTGGCCGCTACAGATGTTGGCACCGTCTGGGCTTTTGCCGAACCGGTGGCTGCGAACGCCGAGAACATCGCGAAGGCGCACGCGTTTCTCGACGAACGGCTGTCGCTCGGCTGGACGAATCTGGATCGAGCGTTTGACAACACGTTCAAGAAAGCGCCGACCGACGCGCACGTCATCTACATCGGCGACGGCATCGTTTCCTCCGGAGACACCGACCCCGCCGCGTTCGTGAAACGGTTGGCGATTCTTCGTAGCCGAAGTCGCCAGACTTCGGGCAATCCCCAAACCAACGCCCCGAACTCTGGCGAGTTCGGCTATGTTCACGCGATCGGCGTCGGCAACTCGTTTGAGTCGGTCGTGCTCAAGGGGATCGCGTCGGTTGGAGGCGGTTCGGTGCGAAACATTGGTGGCGAACAAACTCCGCAGATCGTCGCGACCGAATTGCTCAACGAACTCGCTCAACCAGGGCTGCGCGATTTGAAGGTCGAGTTCCGTGGACTGCGCGTCGCGGCCGTGTATCCCGATCGGTTGCCGAACGTCGCCGCCGGGACGCAGCAGATTCTGGTCGGCCGGTATCTGCCCGACGGCAAGAACCAGCAGGGCGAGATCATCGTCACCGGGATGCGCGGCAGCGAAAAGGTTCGGTACGCGGCACGAGTCAGCTTGAAAGATGCCGAGGACGGCAACTCGTTCATTCCGCGATTGTGGGCGCGAGCGCATCTCGACCAGTTGCTGGCTCAGGGGCAGAGCCAGGCGATTCGGGACGAGATCATCCGTTTGTCCGAAGAGTTTCACATCATCACGCCGTTCACGTCGTTGCTGGTGCTGGAGACCGACGCCGACCGCGAACGCTTCGGCGTGCAGCGGCGCTACGAGATGCGTGACGGCGAGCGCTTCTTCGCCGAAGGCCGCGACAACGCGAACTACGAACTGCTGCAACAGCAGATGAAACGCGCCGGCGATTGGCGGCTCGGCCTGCGACGTGACGTGCAGCGGAGCCTCGCGGGACTCGGTCGCAATCCGCAGGCGTTCCAGCAGCAAGCGCAGATCTATAACCGGAGGAAAGCCGGCTTCGCGGGGCATGACCTCAAGGGGCCAGTCTCGTCGAACATGCCGATGGGCGGCGCTGGGTCCGGCTACGATTGGTATTTCGAGAACGGTCGGGCCGGTGACCTCGGCGGCGGGTTCAACCAACCGTGGGGCATCGACGATTACGGAGTGCTGGATTCCCGTGAAAACTCTCTGATGCGTAACGAGTCCCTCGGAGAGATTGCGCAGGACAACGCCAAGCTCTCGGTCTTCAACTTCTCGGTCAACGACAATGTCGAAGCTCTGAGCCTCGGCCTGCGAGACGACCAAAAAGAGCGCAAGAGTCTGAAAGGACTCTCTTTCGATTCGGAGGGTTTGGAGCAAGACTTCGAGCGAGGTGAATTGTTCGAGTCGGCCGCTGTCGCTCCGATGATGGCAAAATCGCGCGGGGCAATGGCTGGGGAGCCGCTGAGCTTGGACGTCGCCGAGAAATCGGAAGTGTTCGGGTTCTCCATGCCGATGCTCTACCGAAGTCGCAGCGAGCTTTCCAGGCGTGACTTTGGCGGCGGTGGCTTTGGCGGCGGTGGCTTTGGCGGTCGCCACTACTCCCAGCAGCCGGATTACACGAGTTGGGTCAACACGCTGTTCCCAGCACTCGCTGCCGCGCCGGGCAAGGCCGCGCCGGTGAAGCAGCCGGAAACCTGGCCGCCCGAAGCGATTGCTTTGTCGAAGAGCCTGCTGCGAACGGAATCGCTGCTCAAGCTGGACCGCGGCATCGAACTGCGGCGCGTGTCCGACGGCTTCGATGTGCGTTGGAAGCGCCGCGCGTCGCGGAACAGCGATCTGGTATTGTACTCGCCGAGCGGTTGGCTGACGCGGCCGTTGGATCTCAACGATCAAACGGTGATTCAGTTCTGCGATGCGAAAGAGCGGGGCGTCTACTCGTTGGCGTTCTTGCTGGGCCAAGTCCGCGCGTCGGTAGATCAAGAACTGAAATCGCCGCCGCTGGGCTTGGCCGACTTCTCGCTGTCGCCGCTGCACGAGACGTATCACGCCTTCACGGCGCGAGTCGAACCGGCCGGTGAGAACCTCTCGAAACTGATTCTGACGGTGAAGAACTCAACTCACGTCGAGCACTACACGATCGACACAGCAATGCATGTGCTCGTCAAACACGACTGGTTCGACGACGGTAAATCGGGCGGCGCGATCAGCTACGCCGACTTCATCGAAGTGGCCGGCACTTGGTGGGCCAAGAAGTCCACGACGACCGACGCCAAGGGACGCACGACCTCCGAGACCACGTTCGACATTCAGGCTCACGGCAAAGACCAATTCAGCCAGCGCATCGCCACCGAGTTGGCCGCGAAGCCGACCGTGCAGTTCCTGCGTCTGCCGTTCGTGAAGCTGAAGGTCGCACGGCAGAAGGTGGCCGATGGCTCGGCGAACTTCGACGACCGGCTGGCGATGATCCTGCACAACGCGACGTTGCAGCAGTGGGATGAGATGTGGAAGCAGGTCGAGGCCGTCGAGAAATTATCGTTGGCCGACAAACCGGGCGTGCGTTGGCTGCGGACGATTCTGCTGGCCACGATCCGCCGCAATGAAGAAGCTCGGCAGCGGCTGCTGACCGAAGCCGAGCAACTCACCGCGAAGCCGCACCAAGACGAAGTGTTCCTCACCGAGTTCGTGTTCGGTCAGGCGTACTCGCTGATGGGTTGGACGGAGTTCATGGAGTTCGTCGACATCCTGAAGCCGGTCTACGAGCGACAGCCAGCGGAACTCGACGTCCTCCCGCAGTGGCAAGAGCGTCTCGCACAATGCTACGACGCACTGAGCCGCCACGAAGACACTCTGACTCTGCGGCGAAGCATGGTCGAGAAATCGCCGTGGCATCTGCACTGGCAGACTGACTTCGCCAATCGGCTCGCGCGAGCCGGGCAAGTTGATGCGGCGTTCGCGTGGTTGCAAAAAGAACTCGACCGGCCCATCGAACGTGAAATCCACGAGGATGAAACGCTCCGCACGGCCGTCTGCGAGTTGTATCGCAGTCAGGGACGTTGGGCCGACTTGCTGAAGTTCACCGCCGCATGGATCGCGCGGAAGCCGGAGTCGTCGTCGTACAACTCGGCCTACGCGCAACATCTGTCGGCGCTCGTCTTCAACGATCAGCTCGATGCGGCCAACACGCTGGCCGAACAGTGGTTCCGCGACGCCCGCATCGACGGGCCGCTCGCGCCGGATCAACGTGCTCGGCTGGAAACGGCGATCCAATTCGCGAACGGCAGCGCGTACCATCTGTCGTACCAGCGAGTGGACGGACGCTGGTTTGAGCAACTCGCCGAGACCATCCGCTTCTTCCTACGGCACAAACATCACTCGGACATCGGCACGCGCGGCATCGGCAACCACTACTTCTTGCAGAGCGACGTCGCCGACCGCCTGCGTGGCGAGTTCCTGTCGCTGCTGCAAACCGACTTGGCGAATCTGACACCGGCTCAAATCAACTCGCTGCTCGGCTGGACGTTGTCGGGCCGGATCGAATTGAAGGAGCCGCTCGGCGGACGCAAACAGTTGGATGCCTCGGAAATCCCAACCGACATTTGGAAGAAGATCGCCGCCGAACTAAAACCGCGCTGGGTCGCGTCGCAGGACAAAGATGAGAAGCATCTGCTCGGCGAGTCGCTGCGAACGATCTATTCCAGCCGCTTTGCCGACACCGAACTCTTGCCATTCCTGCGCGAACGCTTGGCCGTCGCGCATCCCGACTTCAAGTCGACGTACGTTTCGTCGCTGTTCGAGACGTTGTTGACGGTGAAGTGGTCGGACGAGATCGAACAGGAAGCGTTCGCTCGGCTGCACGAATTGTCCGACGCGGCCGAGCCGGTGGATCGGCTGGCCGTGCAGATTCCGGCTCTGCATCGGCTGGTCGATGCGATGCTCGCGAATCGGCAAGCGCTGGCCGAATCGCAACTCGGCGATCAAGGCGAGCAGAATAAGCTGACTCGCAAAGAGCTGGCGGCGAAGAAGGCCGCGCTCCGCAAGGCGGCTCGCGCCGGAGTCGCCGCGCGGCTCGTGGAGCAGGTTTTCAACCTGTTTCCGGACGGACAGGTTGAAAACCTGGCCCACGGTTTGGGCGACTGGCTGCGCATCGAGCAACTGTGGCTCGACGTGCAACTCGATCAAAATCTGGCGCAGGTCGAAGAAAGCTGCTGGCAAATCCTCGGCGAAGTGCCGCCGAAGACCGACGGCGAGGCCAATGACGACGAAATCGTCACCGGACCAGTCGCACGGCAGCGGTTCCTCGATAGCCTGCTCAAACAACGAGTCTTCACGAGCGTGATGAATCTGGCCGCGCGGCGCAACGCCGCTCCCGCGACGATCCGCCGCGTTCTCAAATTCATCGACGCCGGGATCGCGCAAAGTAGCCCTGTCGCTCCGCGACAGGAGAGCCGAATTTTGAACGTCGCGGATTCTAAGAAGAATGTTGAAGAATCAGCAGATGCCAACTCCGCGGTCGGCAATCGTCTCGCGGAGCGAGACGGCTACTTTTGGCGAATCACGAAGTTCCAGATGCTCATCGCACTGGACCGGCCGGACGACTTGGATCGCGAGCTGCGCGAGTGGATTCGCAGCGATGTCTCGACCGCTCCGTGGCGGCAGATGCTGGCTCGGCTGGTCGCCGAACGGGGCAAGCTCGACGAAGCGATTCAACTCTTCGAGGCGTGCGAGAAGGACAAGCTGCTTTCGGCGGCGGACTATCGGATGTTGGCCGATTGGTATCTTGTCTCGAACCGCCGCGAGGCTTACGAACGGTCGCGCATCGAAGCGTTCAAACAGATGCCCGAAGGCGACCTGAGCAACCTGCTGTATCAGGTCACCAACCGCTGGACGCGACACGACGCCAAGCTGCCCAGTGAACTCGACGAGAACACGTTGTTCGTCGTCCAAGCCTTGTTTGAAAAGTCGGCTCAGCCGGAGAACTACCTCTGGCAGCACAGCAATCTGTACGGCGCGTGCCGCGACTTTCGGCTGCTGCGGATGCTACCGGATGCGGTCCTCGGCCGGTCGCCGCAGCAGGTTTATCAGTTCGTGCAGACATTGCAGAGCGCCGCGCTGGGCGAACTGCGGAACGAAGCGGCGGCGGATGAGATCTTGGCGCGGATCAAACAGCTTCGGGCGAGCGGGGTGGCGTCAGCCCCCCGGTTGGCTCCGTTGAACGTAAATGACCGGGGGGCTGACGCCGCCCCGCTCGCCAAGGCAAATGCACTGACCACGACCGACCTGCGCGCACTCGATCTGTTGGAAGCGGTCGTCGAGCGCAAGTCGTCGGAAGTTCTCAATCAAGCCGGTCCGCACGTTGACGCTTGCGTGGCCGCGCTCCAGCGAGCATTCCAGCGCGAGTGGTCCGCTGGCGAGCCGCGGATGATGTCGACCTTTCTGTATCAGCTCGGTGGGCTGCCAAACGAGAAGCTCAAGGCGGAACAACTTCGCGAATTGCGCGAGTTGCAACGTCTCGCGCCGCTCAACTCGCGAGACCACCTGGCGATCACGACCGACCTGTGCAACCTGATGTTCTGGAGTTACTCGCAGCCACACCTCGCTCTGATCGAGATGGAAATCGTGGTCACCCACTACACGCAAGCGAACAACGGCACATGGCCACATCTCGATAACGAGTTGCTCGGCCGGTATGTCGCGATGCTGGAGGGATCGAGTCACCATGATGTGGGCGAAAACGTCTTGCGACGATACCTCGCGAATCCGGAGAACGACGAGCAACGGAAATGGCTCAACGATCGGCTGATGTCGCTCTACAACCACGCCCTCGAACACGACGGAGCCGTGTCGCTGGGGAAGGGCCGTGCGAAGTTGTTCGGTTCGATTGTCGCCTTGACACGGAAAGATCTCGCGGCGGCTCTCGATGAGAACGTGCGGTATAACCTCGTCGCACGGCTGGTGACGACGTTTGACATCGCTCGGCGTCATCAGCTTCCAGCGACGGCCGAGGCCGTGCGGAAATTCGCGTTCGAAGAACTGCCCCTGCTCCTCAAACGTCAGCAGGCGCAGTACTCCAACACGGTGACAACTCCGATGCACCTCATCGGCGAGGTGCTCGGCCCGAAGTTCGCCTTGCAGTACGTCGTCGAGCGGATGGAGCAATACCCGCAACGCCTGGAGTTCTCGTGGAACAACTCGTGGAACACCTTCGGTAATGAGCTGGCTCGCCGCCGCCACGAATCGGCGCAGGCGAAGCTCGACATCCAGGAGTTGGAGCCGCGAGTGCTCAAGCTGGCGATCGCGGAGTTGCAGCGCGAACTGTGTACGGGCGAGGGCCGCAACCATGCCCTGTACCACAAGCATCAGAGCTACTTCTGGATGGAGAAGGGAGCCGACTTCGCGAAGGCCGCCGAGGAAGTCCTCGCCGAACGACGTACGTCCGGTCGGCGGGCCGTCGCGGTTGCGAACTATTTGTGGAGTGGACTCGATCGCGCCGCACGAGCGATCGAGATTCTGCTGCTGGCTCACAAGAACGGCTTGCTGGACGAGGCGGCTCAAGTGCAACTCGTGAATTGGTTGCACTTGCAGAACCGCTGGGTCGAGTCGATCCCGTTGCTCGAACCGCTGATCCGTGATCGGCGCGACAACATCCACTATCGCACGCTGCTGATGGTGGCGTACTACCACTCGCAGCGGCCGGAACAGCTTGCCGAACTCGTCCAACAAACGGACGGTCAATTCCACGCAGGCGGCCGCTGGACTGAAGGCAACGTCACGCAGTTCGCTCGCGGTTGTTTGTCCTGCAACTTGAACGAGCGGGCGGCCGGTTACTTCACCGAGGCGATTGCTCTGCACCAGCGGAGTAATCCCGGTAGTGGACTTGGTGACGGGACGCTGTCGGATCTGTATCAGCACCTCGCTCTGGCCCAGTCCGCGTTGGGGAGCACGAAAGAGGCGGTCGACGCCGCTTCCTCCGCGGTCGTCTGCTGGGGACCGCGCGACGATCATCGAAGCTCGGCCATTGGGAATCTCAATCAAGTGCTCGCGAATTCCAAAGATCTCGACACTTACGTTGGACATCTCGATGCCGAGGCGGCGAAAACGGGTCAGGACAGCCCGATCCTGCGCAAGGCAGTCGGCCAAACCTATCAGTCTCGCAACGAGTACGCCAAGGCGATCGCGCACTTTCAACTGGCGAGCGAACTCCAACCCAACGACAAAGAGACTCATCAATCTCTCATCGCCTGCTACGACGCGACGCAGAACGGCCCCGACGCGACGAAGCAACTTCTCAAGCTGATCGACCTCAATCGCCACGAGTTGGCTCTGTACCAACAACTCGCCGACCGCCTGAAAGACAATGAGACTGAGGCCGAACGGGCCGCGACGTCGATCATCGAATCCAGCCCGAACGAAGCCGAAAGCCACGTCGCAATGGCCGAACTTCGACAGAAGCAAAACCGTTGGGACGAAGCCATCCCGCACTGGCAACAAGTCGCCGAGCTACGTCGCCTCGAACCAACGGGGCTACTCAAGCTGACCGAAGCCCAACTCCATCAAAAGAGCTGGGACGCGGCTCGGATGTCGATCGACAAGCTCCAGAAGACGGAATGGCCTTCGCGCTTCACCGATGTGACCAACCAGACGCGCCAGTTGCAGGAGCAATTGCCAAAGTAGACGCCACCAAGAGGTCATCGCGTCACACACGCTCATTGAGAGTCTTTGGTCGTGATCATTGAGCATCTTTGCTCGTCAATGACGCGCTGCGTACGCGCAATATGTCCCCTCGCCCCCGCCGCGGGGGAGAGGGTTAGGGTGAGGGGACTTCGCCTTGGCTGTTACCTCGACGTAAGCGACTTGAGACAGGCTCGCTTCTCCCTTCCAAAGTCGCCTTCACCGCTCCGCGTGAAGACAGCCGAGCGAACTCTCGACGTGAGACCACCCTCAAACGGTCCATCGCACAAAACGCCATTCCGACGAGAGTCTTCCACGAGACCGACGCACTGCAAAACGACAACGAAAAGCTCTCCCAGTCCATCGCACGCTCGGCTCTCTTTACGCGGAGCGATGAAGGCGACTTTTGTGCGTGAACTCGATGCGTGCGATCAAATCGTGTCACGGCTTGCGGCCGGCGGGAGCAGCGTCGTTTTCAGTCGAGACGACAATGCCGACCGCAAGCAGTGTCTTCGACCGTCGATTCGCGTTCCAACGTCCAGCAACCAAGAGAACTGCTTGTCCCAAAGCGCCCATGCAGTGGCGCGTCCAACAAAGTTCGCGTCTTGAATCAGGACTCCCCCGCCCACCCCGGCGGACGACGTTCATTCTTGATCGCGGCGGCGGAAGCGGAACCAGTACGCTTCGCCATTCGCGGTGAAGGCCAGCAGCGTTTCGTCGGCGAGTGGGCCGTGTGCGCGAGTGAACAGGCCGGGAAAGACGAGTTCACTCACAGCGGTGGGCGAGGGCTGGCTTGAAGTGGAAGGCCGCGCGGCCGGTAACGTGGTGGGGAGGGGAAAGTGCAACAGACCCTCCGCGGTCGAGAGTTGGTGTGACTTGTCGTTCCGACCAACAGTTTTCCAAGCGGCTTGGGCTTCCGCGGAATCACGCGGGAAAGTCGCTCGGCATTCCCCAGACCCTGCGTCCCAGATTTTTATGCTGTTTTCATCACCTGAGCCGGAGACGGCGACGATCGTCTGGCCATCTGCCGAGAGCGCCACGCTGTCGACGTAACCAGTATGACCACGGAGTGCATGGCATTCCCCGGACCGCGCGTCCCAGATCTTGACGCTGTAGTCCAATGAAACGGAGACGATCGTCTGACCATCCGCGGAGAGCGCCACGCTGGTGACGGAATTTGTATGCCCCGGGAGTGTCATCAGGCAGGCGGGCGGTTCCCAGGCGGACGGGCGGTTGAGCCATTCGAGGAACGCGGTCGGGACGAGGGCGCGGGGAGAAGTTGAGGACACAGGGGGCTGATGCTCCACGCTTGCCTTGCGGGCCGCATCCCAACGCTGCTGTGCAGCTTGCGAGACCGGGCCATCGCTGGCTTCGTTGTACGCCTGTTGGAAGAACGCCGCCGGATACGCGCCCAAGAACGAAGCGTTGCCGCGAATGAAGACATACCAGGGAGCAAGTGAGTCTCGCGTCTCTCCCAAGATCCTTGCACGCAGATTGTCATAATCCTAGACCAAATCGCTCACATATCTTGCATGAGTTTTCCGCATGGGGAACTGCAGGTCCATCAGACGGCGCAACAAATCATCGTGATCTTGGCACAGCAACCGGAGATGCGGGAGCTCCATCAGCGCGTGTGCATCGGGACGGTTCCAGCGGTCATCAAAATAGTTCGCCAGTTGACGATGCCGACTCGTCTCAATTTCAGGAGTTCGCAGATATCGTGTTCGCACTGCCTGTTCGACCTGACGGTGGTAGAAGTGCATGACGGCGGTGCCGGGAGCAGAACGTTCCGTCAGGTAGGCTGCGAGATCGGAGCGCAGACGAGTCCACGGGGCGATCGGAATGCGAGTCGAATCTGGTGGGTGAGCACGATCGGTCCAGTCTTCGCGCGTGTGCCGTCGGCACTTCGCGACGGCGTCACCTCCTGGATGATCTTGCCGAGCAGAGCCGTCTTGCCGCTGCCGGACGGGCCATGCACCACGAACGGCTGGTTCGTCTCGCTGTGGAGGTAGTCGCGAATCCGTTGCAGTTCGGATTCCCGACCGACGAACGTCTTCTCCGGTGCCCGCTCACCGGCGAATCGCAGATGGTCGGCACATTCGAGGTTCAGTTCCTGTTGCGACCCGCGCACCTGGGCGAACGTGGCATTGTCCGCCGACAGGTCGCATTCCCAATGGTCGTTGATCTCCTTGATGATGATCTTTTTGAACTGATCCAGGATCTCGCGACAGAAGTCATCGAGATGGGATGTCGTGACGTCACCGGTGGGGTTGTTGCCCTGGTCGATGGCCCATTGGCACGTCGAGCGGATGATCGGCGATCTGCTCAGACGGCGTTCCAGCTCGGCTTTCAGATCGGCCAGTGCTTGCCGAGCGTCGTTGTCCGGGGTTCCGTCGTCTTTCGGGTCGATATACCCCGCGCCGGGGAAACTGACGCAAACCCCACCGAGCTTGCCTCGGTGGTTTTTGGGCTCTTGCACTACGCTGAACGCTGTTTCAGTGAGATCGCTCGTAGTGCAAAGGCCATTTTCCACCGAGGCAAGCTCGGTGGGGTTTGTGCCATTCTCAGCCGCTCGCAGTATCAAATCTCCTCGCCCTGGCGTGTCGGGAAACGCATCGAGAGCGTCGATCTCTCGAACAGCCGCGATGACGTGCCGATCCGCATTCTCCACCTGCAAGGCACCTTGCCAGATTTCCGGCTCCGTCGCCGACGCCTGAAAGCGAACGCTCGACGGGACCGTCCCCGGCGAGGTCTCGTGCAGAGTCTGGAATCGTTCGGCGAGGTCCGCTGCGGGAAACGCGCGTTTTTCGTTGATGATCGACCACAAAACGAATTGCACATCGACCCAAGCGGCCGTGTCCCGCAGCTTCCCGGTGGCATCGGGTTGCTTGCCGTAGTCCACGCCGTCGAGGCTGGTTTTCCGTGAGCGGAGAACGTACTCACCAGCCAGGCTCTGCTCTCCGAACGGCTTGGCGTTCTCGTCGAGCAGATACCACTGTTTGAGGACTTCGGACGCACGTCGGAGTCGGACGTCGATTATCGGATCGTTGGCCGCCGCTGTCGCCACTTCGGAGGCGGCCGTTTCCAGTCGCTGGAACTCGGCGACCGAGATGACCTCCGGCAGCGGACGCCAGCCGTAGCGGTTGCCGAGCAAGATCAGGAAATTCGGCTCGGGGGACGTGTGCTGCGAACGACGGACTTCCTCGAAGCAGATGCGCATCGTGCGGTGATCGAGACCGGCTTCCGCGGGAACACCCCAGCGCAGATCGATCGCCTGAAACGTGAACCCCCCGCTGTTGGCAATAGCGCTCCAACTCGGGTCAGACCTTCGCGTGCAGTGCGTTCCGTTCGTGCTTCAGATCGCTGAACGTGGAGCTGACGAAGACGTGGATAATCGGCAGCGGACGTTTGACAGGAATCATCGACTGCATCGCGAGTCTCTCTTCGATTCCAGACATCTCTTTCCTGCGAAGTCACTTCGCATCGAACGGCGACCATGCCATCATGACGTTGGCAGCACAGTTCGACAGAATACGGAGCGTATTTCGTGATTTCGAGCGGCGGGGCGGAGTATCCGCCGACTTACGGTTCGACCATTCCGGGCTTACGTACGCCGCTGCCGATTTGCTTCGTCGCGGTGTCACCGAGGTCCGCGCGCGCTTTCTCCGCCAACGTGGTCAAACGTGCGACAACGTCGGCGTGCGTGTCGGCGATGTTGGTGGTTTCGGCTCGGTCGGATTCGAGGTCGAACAGAGCAAGCTCGATCTTCTTCTGAGCCGG
>CAZPUJ010000743.1:0-18967 GCA_964589725.1 uncultured Planctomycetaceae bacterium | reverse complement strand
TCCAAACATTGCCGCTTATCGGGACATCGTTTGGCGATCGCGCGCGAAGCAAACTCCCGAACTACTTGCGAAGATCGTCACCGATCCGAACACGACGGCCGACGAGTGTCCGCGTTACCTCCGCGCGTTCGACTTCCTCCCCGCGAGCCAAGCGAAGGAAGACGCACTGGTGCAGCTAGCGTTCGGCAGCAGCGGCGACGAGCAGAAGGTGGCCCTGGTCTCGGCCGAGGCTCTCCACCGTCTGAAGGGCTTTGATGTCTCGAAGAACGAAGCCCAAAAGGCCGCGCTGAACCGCGTCCTCGATTCGCTGAAAGGCCAGCCGCAGTTCCTCACGCTGGTCGAGAAGTTCAACGTCACCGACCGCTTTTCCGATTTGCTCGCGCTGGCCGTCGAAAAGCCCGAT
This sequence comes from uncultured Planctomycetaceae bacterium, assembly GCA_964589725.1. Taxonomy (GTDB): domain Bacteria; phylum Planctomycetota; class Planctomycetia; order Planctomycetales; family Planctomycetaceae; genus CAYSHJ01. The sequence continues at coordinate 18,564 of CAZPUJ010000743.1, read as the reverse complement.
GACCAAATCGGCATTGATGCCATCCGCGTGCTGCTGGGCAAAGACCAGCAGCAACTCATGGCGAAGATGTTGCTGTTCCCCGCGCCGAAAGACCGTCCCGATGTGGCGAAAGGTGTCGTGGCCTTGGCCACCGCGCTGAGCAACTCCGGCGATGCCAAGGCCGTCCCGCTGCTGCTGCCGATCGTCACCACTCCGGACTACCCCGCCGACCTCCGCCGCCAAGCCATCAAGGGAGCGACTCGCACCAAGGCGGGAGCCACGAGAATCCTGCAACTCGTGGAAGGGTCGCAAGTGTTCGACGAAACGTTCGCCCCCGCGCTGGCCGCCGCGTTTTCCACCGCACCGCTCGACGACGCTCAACGAGCCGTCGTAGCAAAACTCTTCCCGCCGCCGGCTGGCAAAGACGCCAAACCGCTACCGCCGCTGAGCGAACTCGCCAAGCGAACAGGCAACTCCGGCAATGGAGCCAAACTGTTCGCCGCCAAAGAAACCAAGTGCAACACCTGCCACATCGTCAACAACCAAGGCAAAGACGTCGGCCCGAACCTCAGTGAGATCGGCACGAAACTCAGCCGCCAAGCGATGTGGGAATCGATCATCTACCCCAGCGCCGGCATCAGCCACAACTACGAGAGCTACACCGCCGCCTTGAACGACGGCACGGTCTTCACCGGCCTGATGATCAGCGAAACCGCCGACGCCGTGACCCTCCGCAATCCCGAAGCGATCACGAAGACGATCCCTCGGAAAGACATCGACGAGATCGTGAAGCAAAAGGTCTCGCTGATGCCCAACGACCTCGGCAAGACGCTGAGCATCGACGAGATGTCCGACGTGGTCGAGTACCTGACGACGCTGAAGAAGAAATAGTTTTAGCCACGGAGGAAACACGGATTGAACACGGATCAGGCAGGGAATGAAGTAACGAAGAGAGGAGCCGCGAACCTGATCATTCGAAACAGAATTGTCTGAGTTCGAGTTAAGAATTTGGTTGAGAAGCAGGACAGACACTTTGCTGGAAGTGAGTATTTCAATTCTCCCTCATTCCGTTTGTCCTAATCCGTGTTCCGTCCGTGTTTCATCCGTGGCCCAAAAGGCCTTCCCTCCTGTCCTGATCCGTGTTCTTTCCGTGTTTCATCCGTGGCAAAGAAAGGCATCCTCATGCCGCTGCTGCATGGCGAAGTCACCGAGCAGATCATCGGCGCGGCCTTTGAGGTATATGGAATCCTGGGCTACGGATTTCTGGAGAGCGTTTATCAAAAGGCCATGCAGGTCGAACTCATTAGGCGCGGCCAGACCTGCAAGCTCGAAGAACCGATCCGCGTGTTGTTCAAAGGCGTTGACGTTGGCGACTTCGAAGCCGATCTGTTTGTAAACGACTGCGTGATCGTCGAACTCAAAGTGGCCAAGGAGTATCAGAAGTCTGATGAGGCCCAACTGCTCAACGAACTCAAAGCTACCGGCATTCAAGTCGGCATGCTCATTAACTTCGGCCGCACGCAGGTCGAGTTCCAACGGTTCGTGTACTGATGGGAAAAGTTTGGGCCACGGACAAAACACGGAATGAACACGGATCAGGAAATAGAACAGGCGAGAAGTGAGTGGCCACAAGAAGAAGGCCAAAAGAAGAAAACGAACTCCCGCCTCCCGCCTGATCCGTGTTCATTCCGTGTTTCATCCGTGGCAAGAAAGCCGTGATCTCCAATGAATCAGTCGATCAGCCGTCTTACAATCACCAGCAACATCTCTTTCCGGTAGAATGATCCGTTGCTGCGTCCTTTTTTGAGGCCCAGTCATGCCTTTGCCTCACGATTACCTTGATCGTACTCGTCGCGACTTTTTGACCTCCTCAGCCTGCGGGCTGGGCAGTGCCGCGTTGGGCGCGATGCTCACCAACGACGGGTTGATGGCGGCGAACACGCCCGCGGCCGCCAATCCGCTGGCGATCAAGCCGCCGGCGTTTGCTCCCCAGGCGAAAAACTGCATCTTCCTGTTTCAGGCGGCCGCACCCTCGCATCTCGATTTGTACGATCCGAAGCCGAAGCTCAATGAGTTGGATGGCCAGCCGTTGCCGAAGGAGATGCTCGAGAAAGTTCGGTTCGCGTTCATCAAGAAAGAAGGCGCGGTCCTGATGGGCTCGCCGCGCAGGTGGACGAAGCATGGCGAGTGCGGCATGGACTTCTCGGAGTTCGTGCCGAACATTGCGACGTGTGCCGACGACATTTTGATGATCCGGTCGATGTTCTCGGAGCAGTTCAATCATCATCCCGGCCAATTGCTGCTGAGCTGCGGCCGAGCGACTTTCGGGTTGCCGTCGATCGGTTCTTGGCTGACCTACGGCTTGGGCAGCGAGTCGCAGAACTTGCCCGGCTACGTGGTGTTGACCAGTGGTCGCGGCTCCAGCGGCGGAGCGTCGCTGTGGTCGAACGGCTTCTTGCCGTCGCATTACGCCGGAGTCTTGTTCCGCAATCAGGGCGAGGCGGTGTTGAACTTGTCGAACCCCAGCGGCTTGCCGACCGAGTTACAGCGTCGCGGACTGGACACGCTGAAGGCGCTCAACGAAAGCCGCTACGCCGAGATTCATGATCCCGAAATCGCCAGCCGCATCGCCAGTTACGAACTCGCGTTTCGGATGCAGTCCGCCGCGCCGGAGTTGATCGACATGACTGGCGAGACCAAAACGACGCTGGACGCTTACGGCATCGACCGGCCTCAACATCCGCAGGCGACCGGGCGCGGCAATGTGCTGGAAGCGCATCTCACATTCCCGCGTAATTGTCTGCTCGCACGGCGCATGGTCGAGCGCGGCGTGCGCTTCGTCAACATCATTTACGAGGCTTGGGATCAGCACAGTAATCTTGAAGGCGATCTACGCTACAACGCTTGGGTCGTCGATCAGCCGATCGCCGCGCTCATCAAAGATCTCAAGCAGCGAGGCCTGTTCGACAGCACGCTGGTCGTCTGGGGCGCCGAATTCGGCCGCACGCCGTTGGGCGAGAACCGCACACCGGGGACTCCGCCCTCTGGCCGAGACCATCATCCCTTCTCGTTCACGCTGTGGATGTGCGGCGGTGGAATAAAGGGTGGTCAGATTTATGGAGCTTCCGACGAGATCGGCTGGGGCGTCGCTAACGATCCAGTCCACGTGAACGACTTCCACGCCACGCTACTGCACCTGTTCGGCCTCGATCACCTCAAGCTGACGCACCGCTATCAAGGCCGCGACTTCCGCCTGACCGACGTGGGCGGCCAAGTCATCGACCGCTGGTTGGCGTGAGTCCGGCGTTGACGAGCGCGAACGGACCCCAGCCGAAAGCGTCGTCTTGTTTCTGCATGGCGACGCCTCGGTGAAACGATCAACGGAAGCGCAGCTCGCCGCCGATCGTGATGCCTTGCCAGACCATGTTATCGAAGCTGGGATTGACGACAATTGCCGCCGGCTGGCTCGATCCATTGTCATTATAGAAGATGTTCGTCGCCGGTCTCGAGATGCCGGACGCGACCATGATCTGATAACTTCCCGTCAGCGAGAAGTTGTCTCGCACGTGAAACTTTCCATACACCGAAAAATCGCCCACCGGTGAGAACTTCGTACCACTTTCTCGCGTGGTCACTGCGGGGTCACCCTGGCTTCGCAGTTGGTTGGTGCCGACGGTCGCGTCGAACGTGTTCACACCAAAACCGACTTTGGGTTCGAAGCCCAGCGTGAACCAACGTTGAGCGAACTCCAACCGCAGGCCAATTTGCGGAGCATAAATCTGGTTGGACACCGTCGAATCAATGTCGCTGACGAGCGGCGGAACCAAAACGCCTTGCTGATCGAACGTGCCTTGCTGGAACAGCCGCTCCTGAATGTCAAGGTAGCGGAAGCCGGCCAAAGGCCGCACGATCAAGCCTTCTTCGTAGGGTGACTTCCCGATCCAGTTCGCCTCACCACCAAAAATCTGGCTGTTGTGAAAGATCCGAAACGAGGCGTCGTACAGAAACAGGTTTGTGGAAATCTGGCCATTGAGCCGCGTACTGGTTGCTAATTGGATCTGCGCGCTTGGGTTAAGAACCAGTGGTTCAGCAACGGTCTCGAAGAAGTCCGCATGAACTCGATCAAACGCAAAGAAACTTGCCTCGAAATTCCCGATGCTGGTGGGCACGCCGATCGTGCCGCGGATGCCTTGGACGTCTCGGAAGTGCAATGGCTCCGTCGTGGGAACTCGGGCCGTTCCTGGCAATCCGTTGATCGTCGTCCGGAATGGTTGCGACGGATCAATCTGGCCCGCGACCGAAGATCCCAGCAACTGATTGCCCGGATCTTGAAAGTTCCACTGCATGTACTCCAGCCGTAGATAGGTCGACTTTCCCAGCGCCGAGAGGAAGCGATCAACGGGCGTGTCCTCGTAATCCCAGCCTTTGTCTTGAGGCAGTCGCTCGGTGATGAACCGATCCGGTCCGGGACCGTATTGTTGATTGGAGTAAATATGCCCGTCATCCGGGAAGTCATAGGCCGGGACACCCCAAGCGGGCCAGTTGTTTGATGCGTCGTAGGGAGCTGGCGCGTAAATCCTCGGCGGGGGAATGGTCCCCGGTGCCGGTTGAGCCTGTGCCGTCGCGGACGCGAACAGGCTCCACACCCCCAGCACGCAGACTGCGAAGCGGCGACGCATAGTCCTCTTCCTGCCGATGCGACTGACTCGTCAATCGCCCGTCAAAATGGATCGGGCGCCCCGTCGTGAACGACACGACGGAATGTACCAAGAGTATCGGACGTGCCGATCAGAGAACTTGGGCGCAATCTCCCGGTCGTAACGGAAAGTGGGCGATCTCGTGGATGTCGGCTGAATGCAGACCGGCACAATCCGCTGGTCGAGCGGACGAGTGTGCCGCAGGGTCGCTTGGCGAAGAGATGCCGGATAACCTCATGCGGTTCGCGAAACACCTGGGATGAAAACTCGAAATCCGCACGAAAGACACAGGGAATCCCCGATGAACGCTTTGCAATACGCTCGCGAATTGGTGGCCTTTGATTCGGTCAGTTCGAAATCGAATGTCGAAGTGACGAGCTTCGTGCAAGCCGCGCTCGGCCGGCTGGGATTTGAGATCGAACGGCTAGACTACGATGACGCTCGCGGAGTTCGCAAAGCGTGCGTCGTCGGCAAACTGGGCAGCGGTCTTGGCGGATTGGCCTATTTCGGTCACACCGACGTCGTGCCGGCCGATCCGTGGTTCAGTAGTGAACACGGCCCGTTTCAGCCAACAGTGAAAGACGGCCGGCTGTACGGTCGAGGAAGTTGCGACATGAAAGGCTCAGTCGCCTGTATGCTGGCGGCGGTCGAACGTGTGCGCGCGGCGACTTTGGAGCAACCGGTCTACGTCACCTGCACGGCGGACGAAGAGATCGGCTACGGCGGTGCTCGCGAAGTCGCACAGCGGTCGCGATTTTTTCGCGAGATGATCGCTCAGGGCACCAAAGGGATCATCGGTGAGCCAACAAATTTGGAAGTCGTACATGCTCACAAAGGGACGTTTGGTTTCGTGGTCACGTCGCTCGGCAAGGCCGCGCACTCCAGCACACGCGAGGGACTGAACGCCAACCTGGCGATGATTCCGTTCCTGGTCGAGATGAAAGCGATTCACGACGAGACCAACGCCGATCCCGCGTGGCAACACGCCGAGTTCGACCCGCCGACGATCAGTTGGAACATCGGCATCAACGACCACACGCACGCCTGCAATATCACGGCGCCGCAGAGCGTCTGCACCGTCTATTTTCGCCCGATGCCGGGGCAAGACCCGTACATGCTGCTGGAACGCGCTCGTCAGGCGGCGCAGCGATGCGGGCTGCGATTCGAAACGCGCAGCCAGGCGATGCCGCTGTATGTCGATCCGCAATCCGAGTTCATTCAAGAACTGTTGCAACTTGCCGATCGGCCGAAAGCCACGACCGTGGCGTATGGCACGGACGGAGCCATGTTCACCGAGTTAAAACAACTCGCCGTGCTGGGACCGGGACACATTGGTCAAGCCCACACGTGGGACGAGTGGATCGCATTGGAGCAACTCGACCGCGGCGCTGATTTGTACGAGAAGCTGATTCGCCACTGCTGCTGCTGAGCGAAGTCGCCAGGCCACTCGGTGATGCGACTACTTGCCGTTGAACTGCTCGGGATCAAACGCGTCCGGCTTGCGTTCACGCAACAGTTGCCGGAAGAAGTTTTCGTCGCCGTCGTCGCCGTCCGACGATTCGGTCTTTGAATCGACCTTCTGGGCGTTTCGTTCACGCGTGATCTCGCTCGCGCCGCGATCATTGTCTTGGCTTGGCGGTGCATCAGCGATCGGCGTGTCGGCGTCGGTTTGCGGGCCTGGAATATCGGACGTCTTTCGGCCAGGACGTGGCTTGTTGAGGCGAGAGTTCTCACGCGGAGCCGTGGAACCAGAACCCGATTTCGCCACCGCCGTCTCCTCCGAATTCTTCGCTTGCGAGTCGATCCACGATCGCACAATTTGCATTTGTCCGGACGACAACCCACCGTGTGGCGGCTTGAGGCCGGCCGACTTCGTGTCGCCGCGAAGTTTTGTCAGAAGCGGACTCTTCCCAGGTTGTTCGCGATCAATGAGTGCCAGCACCGCCGCGAGATTTCGTTCCGAAGACGACTTGGAGCTTCCCTGGCCGATCTTCACCCGCTGCAGCTCGAACCCGTTTCCCGATCCCGGTCCATGACAGCCGCCGGTGGCGCAGCGATTGACCAGTAGTGGCTGTAACTTCAGAACGAAGTCAGACGCGACCTCGCGCGGCAACCCACCCAATGCCTCCACCGTCATCAGCGGCTTGGCGTCGCCAAGCATCGAATACCCGCCGTTCGTCTTTTTCACCACCGGCAGGTCATTCGTCTTGAACAACTGCTGATCAATCTTTTCGAGTATGTTGCGAGCGATGCGCGAACCAGGCTCGCGACGTAGCGCCTCGCGCGCCTCTTTGCGAGCTTCGTCCATCAGTCCATAGGTCACGCACCAGCGAGCCAACTCGACATGTGCCGACGCCGAATGATCCGGCAACGTGTTTCGCAGTTGCCGATACGCGTCCTGTAAATCCTCCGCTTCGAATCGCACCTGATCAAACGCGAACACCAACTTCCCTTCCGGCTTGATGACGACATACCCCGTCGGCCCTTCCTGAATCAGACCCTGAATGACCTTGCCGTTGTCCAGCAACAGCAGTTTGCGGCTGGGTTCAGACGGGGGCTTGGAGCCAAACACGGTTCGTGGCGTGATCGTCGGAAGTGGTTGACCTTCGGCCGACAGGTGCGGAACAGCCGCCAACGAAGACACGACAAGCCCAGAAAAAACGAACGCCGACCGGCAGACAGATCGGAGGCTCATGACGGATGCCTTCACCCAAGGAACGAGACAGGAATCATGGCGGACTTTGAGAAAGGAGTGGGAACGTATCGCCGACTCGTGACGAAGGTCAACTTCGGTTTTCGGCAGTCGAATCACCAAAATTGTCCAGGTTGGTTCAGCCCGCTTCGGAGATCGATGCCGATTCGGTGGCGGCTGCTCGGAAACGGAGCAGCAGCCAAGCGGTCGGGGCCAGTACGAGCAACATGCCAGTCAACGTCACGGCGTTGTAGTCACGGCGTTCGAAGAGTATCTCCAACACCAGCGCGAAACCGACCTGCGAGAGGCCGATCACCGAGACCTTCGAGGGCACACCTAATGTGAAAGCCTTCGTCAGGCAGTACTGTCCGATCGTGGCGGTCGTGCCGACACCCAGCAAGAACAACCAATCGATCGGAGTTGCCGGTTGAACCTCTCCGGGAATTGTGCCGACCAGCAGCCAGCGCGCGACCACGGCGAAAATCAGCGCGGTCCCCGAGAAGTGCCACACAATGGCGCGCGTGTCCAGGCCTTGCACTCGATGCAGACCAATCATCGCCAGCGCGCTGGTGATCGACGCCACCAGCGCGGCCAACGAAGCGAAGTTGCCGTTCGCCAAATGCGGTTGCTGGATGAGTGCGACTCCACAGACCGCACACACCACGCAGCCCCATACGAACGCTGGAGGACGCTGACGCAGCATCGGCCACGACAGCAGTGCCACCCAAATGGGAAACAGGTTCGTCAGGGTCAAGGCGTCTGCCACCGGGAGACGCGTAAACGAAAAGAACGCCAGCACCAAGCTGGTGCTGCCCGCCAAACTTCGCAACCACAACGCACGTGGCCCCAGCACGACCAATCGGCCACTGGCCCACCACGCCGACAGAGCCGTCAGCACGAACGGCACGCTCGACCGGCCGATCGCGATCGCCTGCCACGAGAATCGATCACGCAGAAAATGCGCCAGCGTGGTCATCAGGGAAAACGCGAACGCACCGCCAAGCATCCAGAGATAGGGCGCGACGGAATGAGTTTGATCGGTCGGACGGACGGTCGATCCGTCCGAATCCGCCTGCATGGCGGCATCTTTCTCGGATGGATTGGCAATCCGTCCGACGGAGTTTGAGTCGGACTCCCTCATCATCGCTCCGTCGCTGTCAGCAGCCACTCGGCGATGCGCGCGGCGTGAAACGGCAGCCAAGCACGCTTCGTGTAAACCCCGTGGCCGAGCTTCGCGGTCTCGTCTTCACCGTAGTCGAACAGCCACACGGCATCCCCTTCGTTGTGGACTCGCGGTCCGCACTTCCAGCGTTCCAGCAAGATCAAAATGTCTTTGAGCTTTTCGCCGACTCGTTGCTGTACCGCCTCCGGCAGATGTTGAAGGATTGTCTTTTCGCCCGAGAGTTCGGGCTCGATCAGCCCTGTCTCGAACAATTCGCCGAGTGCGCGATGCAGCTCACGTTTTTCGCGATCCAGCGGCAGCAAGTCGGTCCCCGCGATTCCGAACGCCTGTACCCAATCGCCGTGCTTGGCGTTGAAAATCTCGTCGGTCGTCTGCGGCAACGCGGGTTGAGCTTGAAACTCCGGCAATCCCTTCACAGGCCGATGATGCACGATGTGCAACAGCTTCGCGTACCCCGCGCGGTCCCAGCCGTATCGGACCGGCGCGCCGAACGTCACCAGGACGAGTCCCTTCGCGAGCGGATGCGGCGACGGCGCGGCGGCCAGTCGCTCGCGCGTTCGTTCCCAGTCCGCTCGCGCATCGGCGAATTTTCCGGCCGCTTCGAAGAACTGCTCGACCGATTCGCGGTCGTTCGCCAACAGGCTGGTCAGCAATGCGAAGACGCTGCCGGCGTGGCTGTGTCCCCACAACAGCAGTCGTTCGCGAGCCGCGTCGATCGGCAAATCGGTCAAGCGATTAAAGAGCTGAATCACCGCCTCGGCCCGCGCGACGTGATCGTTGCCGCTGGACCAATCGAAACGCTCGACCTTCGGTTTGTCGTCGCCAAGCAAGGCGCGAAAATCCTGGAGGTAGTCGTCGCGGAAGCTGCCGGTCTCGCCCATCGCGCGGTCGGCGAGTTTATGATTGATCGTCCGCAAAACTTTTCCCCACGACTCGATCGCGATTGCCTTCAACACCGGGCGCAGCATCGGCGGGACCGACTCCGTCAATTCGTCGATCCGCTCCGCCACGCCAAACGGATCGGTCCCGACAAACGTCCCATGCACGAGAAAGATATGGCTGACTCGCAGGCGACGCAGCGTTTGCCCGACAGCCACCTCCGGCACTTGGTCCGGACGCACGGCCGCCACCGTCGTCGGAATCGGCGGGGTTTCCCAAGCGACATACGGTTGATGCCAAAAGCGGTGTGGCATGGCTAGGGCTTCGTTAGAGTCTTCGATCATGAATGATGCGCGCCGTGCGCGCATCTTGTCCCCTCTCCCCCGCCGCGGGGGAGAGGGTCAAGGGGCGAGCGGTTCCATCGCGTCTGAACCCCCTCACCCCAGCCCTCTCCCCCGATGCGGGGGAGAGGGAGTTAGGTTGCCGGCATCGCCCGCGTTTAGGGATCAGGGTCTGACGGTGAGTACTGAGTACTGAGTACTGAGTCCGGGCGACTCCGTAAAGACTGGAGCGGGACGACAGCGGAACCTCGCGCACCACTTGCCTCTTTTCATTGGGCATTCTGTAATGCCGTCTGTTCTTGGTGCCATCAGGAGTCCGTTTGCGCAGGGAGTCAGTGCAATGCCAAAACATTGGCGGTTTGCTCCGCATGACACGGCAGTCGTGAGGGACTTGTCGCGCGAATTGCGGATTCCGGCGTTAGTGGCGCAAGTGCTGGTCGCGCGCGGACACACATCGGGAGCGTCGGCTGCGACGTTTTTGCAGGCGAAGTTGATCGACCTGCACGAACCGGATTTGATGCCAAACCTCGCGACTGCGGCCGATCGAGTGGTCGAAGCGATTCGCTCGCAGCGGCGGATCACGATCTACGGCGATTACGACGTGGACGGTGTCACGGCCACCAGCTTGTTGTGGCACTGCCTGCGTCTGGCCGGAGCGACGGTCGATTACTACATCCCGCATCGGCTGGAAGAGGGTTACGGACTGAACTGCGACGCCTTGCGGCAGCTTCACGAAGAAGACCCGCAACGCTTGGTCGTCACCGTCGATTGCGGTATTGGCAGCGTCAACGAGGCGGCGCTGGCGCGAGAACTCGGCCTCGAATTGATCATCACCGATCACCACGAGATGGGTTCGAAGCTTCCTGACGCCGCGTGTCTCGTGCATCCGCGGCTGCCAGGTTCGACGTACCCGTTCGGCCAACTGTGTGGAGCGGGTGTCGCGTTCAAGTTGGCGTGGGGTATTTGTCAGCGACTGGGCGACGGCAAGAAAGCCTCGCCGCCGATGCGCGATTTCCTGCTCGGCGCGGTCGGCCTGACGGCGATCGGCACCGTGGCGGACGTCGTACCGCTGGTCGATGAAAACCGCGTCCTTGTGCGGCACGGCTTGAGCAGTCTGCGCGAGCGATGCAGTCCGGGTCTGAAGGCGTTGTTCCAAGTCTGCAAGTTGACCGAGAAGAAGGAACTGAGTGCCGAGGACATCGGCTTCGCGATTGCTCCGCGGATCAATGCGGCCGGACGACTTGGCCAAGCCCGGCTCGCGGTCGAACTGCTGACGACCGATAACGCCGAAAGAGCGGTCGCGCTGGCGCGATACCTCGACGAACTGAATGACAACCGGAAGACCGTCGAACGGAAAATGTTCAAACAAGCGAAGGAACTGGTCGCCGAGAACCTGTCGTGGCAGGACGCTCCCGCGCTAGTTTTGTCTCATCCCGAATGGCACGCTGGCGTGATCGGCATCGTGGCCAGCAAAGTCGTCGAGCATTTTCAAAAGCCGGCGATCCTGATCGCGCTCGGTCGGCAAGACAACATCGGACAAGGTTCCGGACGCACATTCGCGCGTTTCGACTTACATGCGGGCCTGTCGGCGTGCGGTCATCACCTGAAGTCGTTCGGCGGACATCAAGCCGCCGCCGGATTAAAGATTGAAGCCGATCACATCGACACTTTCCGCGACGAATTCTGCGGCGTCGTCTCGCGCACGCACGAGGTCAAGCAAACGGACCTGGAACTGGCGATCGATGCGGAAGTGCGCTTGGCCGACCTCACGCATCAGGCCGTCACGATGCTCGATCGCCTCGGCCCGTTTGGTCGAGACAACCCGCGCCCGATCTTCGCCGCGGCCCGCTGCGAACTGGCCGAACCGCCGCGTAAAGTCGGCGAAGGCGAACAGCATCTGTCGCTGCGGCTCAAGCATTACGGCACCGTCTTGCGAGCGATCAGTTTCGGCCAAGCTGAATGGGCCGACGAACTGACGGCCACCAATGGCCCGATCTCCGTCTGTTTTGCCCCCATGATCAACAGCTACAACGGCTATGAGTCGGTTCAGTTGAGATTGATCGACTGGCGGGCCGACCAGTAATTCTCTTGTCGCTTTGTTCGTCGTCTCACACCGACTAAGTTGTCGCCTGTCCGTTGAACGCGCTTTAACGACCAACTCCCCTCACGAGGTTTTCCGATGCGTCTGACTGTGCCTGTATTCGTTCTTTGTCTGTGCTGCTCCGTCATGGCTGAAGACGGGAACTGGAATCAATTCCGCGGTCCGCGCGGCGATGGCACGTCGACGGCCAAAGGTCTGCCGGCAACGTTCAGCGAAGGTTCTCCGGAGATCGTCTGGAAGACGCCGATCCCGGGGCGCGCGTGGTCGTCGCCGGTGGTGTGGGGCCAGCAGATTTGGTTGACGAACGCGCCGGACATTCTGGGCAACACCAAGGAAAGGGTGAAGCTCGACAAGCCGATCGACCTGTCCGCCGTCTGCGTGGATCTCGAGACGGGCAAGGTCATTCACGATTTGAAACTGTTTGAGGTTTCAGAACTGCAGATCACACACCCGACCAACACGTTCGCGTCGCCGACGCCGTTCATCGAAGAGGGGCGCGTCTACATTCACTTCGGCAGCTACGGCACCGCGTGCCTCGACACGAAGACTGGCCAGCGAATCTGGGAACGTCGCGACTTGGAATGCGACCACTATCGCGGGCCGGGTTCGTCGCCCGTTGTGTATGGCAACCTGCTCTATTTGACGTTCGACGGCTACGACCTGCAGTACATCGCCGCGCTCGACAAAATGACCGGCAGGACGGTTTGGAAGAAAGATCGCGGCATCGATTACAAGACGACCGACGGCGACGCGAAGAAGGCGTATTCGACGCCGTTGCTCGTCGAGGCTGGCGGACGCGAACTGCTCGTCAGCCCGTTCGCCTACGCCACGATCGCCTACGAACCGAAGACCGGCGAGCCGATTTGGACGGTCTTTCACGGCGGCATGAACGCCGCCGGGCGACCGCTATTCGGCAACGGCCTGCTGTACATCAACTCGGCGGACGGCCCGAACCCGCTCGTCGCCGTGCGACCTGATGGCGAAGGGGATATCTCTAAGAACATCGTCTGGAAGACCAACAAGATGGTTCCCAAACGGCCGTCACACTTGCTGCTCGGCGACCTGCTGTTCTCGATGAACGACACCGGCGTCGCGGCGTGCTTGGACGCGAAAACGGGCGATGTGATCTGGAACGAACGCCTTTCCGGCGCGTATTGGTCTTCGCCGTTATACGCGGATGGATTGATTTATTGCTTCTCTCAAGAGGGCGACATTCCGGTCTTCAAGGCGGACCGCAAGTTTGAACTCGTCGCCGAAAACAAACTCGGCGACGGCTTCAACGCCTCGCCGGCCGTGGCCGGCAAGTCGCTGATCCTGCGGTCGAAGTCGCACCTGTATCGAATCATGGCGAGCGGGGGCCGTTAGGCCCCTGATGCGTCGGTCCCGCCACTCGCATTCCTCCCCGCCGCTCGCATTCCTTCCCGCCGCTCGCATTCCTTCTCGCACGCACCGCGTTGCTTCGTGACATGTTTGATCCCGCCGGTGCGCGATGGAATGTTGACGCCAATCCCATCCATCAGGGGGCTGACGCCCCCCGCTCGCCATGAATCACGGCACACGTCGTGGTCCGATCTCGCGCAAGAAGTCGAAATGAATCCACAGCACCAACGGATTCTCTTGATCCCGAACATACGCAACGGCCGAAAGAATGGCTGGCTCGTCGGACAGCTTTCGCTTTGAGCCGGACTCGGTCCACCACGTTTCGCTCTTCGGCTTGCCCCAACGCCGATTGAGCGTCCGGCTGCCGTAGCTCTTCCAGTCACCAAGAATATCGCTCGGATCTGGGTCACCCGGAACACCGACCACAACATGAACATGAGCCGCCATGACGGCCACCGCAATCAATTGCCAATTGCGAATGCTGGCTGTCTCGTGGAATTGTGCCAACAGAGCTTCCGCCTGCTTTTGAATCAGGAAGATCGGCGGCCCGCGCAGCGTGCCACGTGATGATTCGACCAGACCCGGCATATTTGAGTCGTGCGGAGCCGTTGGGATGTTGTGCCGAATTTCGGGACGATCAGATTCCACTCGGACATTGCTGACAAAGCCACGTTCGTCGCCCGGAAGCCACGTCCCGTAAGTCGTCCAGGTGAAGAACCAATGGCGATCCATTTCGAGTGCCATCTGGCGTCCCTCAAATGCGAGCGGGGGGCGTCAGCCCCCTGATGCGATGGTTGTTCTCTTCGCGTCCGTCGTTTCATCTTACGATTGCCTGTCGTGCCATCGGCTTGGCGTTTCATAACCAGAGTCCTGTGGCCATCACGCCCATCAGGGGGCTAACGCCCCCCGCTCGCCTTTAAGCGCACGAGCCAATGCTTCAACGTCGTAAACGCAGCCGCCCCAAGTGCCGCCGCCGAGCTGTTGCAGCAGTGCCCACCAGCGCGTGTCGTCGGGAAGTTGCGGGTCGGGCGTCAGCGGCATCGACGGTTGGCGGCTAGCGAGGATGCGTGCTCCTTCGTCGGACGCGAAGCGTCGCCCGTTCTCACCGACGAAGTTTAGGCTTCCTATGAGCTTATTCCGGTCGATGATGATCTCGATCAAGTCGCCGTCGCGGAGCTTGCCAATCGGGCCGTCAGCCAGAGCTTCGGGGCCCACGTGGCCGATGCACGCGCCGGTGGAGACGCCGGAAAAGCGCGCGTCGGTGATCAAGGCTACTTGCTTGCCGAACGAGAGAAACTTGAGGGCCGACGTCAGTTGATACGTTTCTTCCATGCCGGCACCGAGCGGGCCGCGGCACATCAGGACCAGCACGTCTCCGGCTTCGATCGTCTTCGAGCCGCGTCCTTTCACCGCCGCGATCGCCTCGCGTTCCGAAGTGAACACTTTCGCGGGGCCAAGCTTGCGGTACACGCCGTCGGCATCGACCACGCTCGGATCAATCGCCGTGCTCTTGATGACCGAGCCTTCCGGCGCGATGTTGCCGATCGGAAAAGTCACCGTGCTCGTGAGGCCGCGTGCATGAGCTTGCTCGGGCGACATGATCACGTCGTCGGGATTGATGTTGTCTTTTTCTTTCAACAGCGACCGCAAGCGAGAACGCCGCTCCGACTGCTCCCACCAATCAAGCACTTCGCTCAGCGGCCGGCCCGTCGCGGTGAGCGCGGTCAGGTTGAGCAGGCCCAACGCTCGCAGGTGCAGCATCACTTCGGGCACTCCGCCAGCGAGGAAGAATTGCACCGTCGGATGACCCTTCGGCCCATTCGGCAGCACGTCGACCAAACGCGGCACTTGCCGATTGATTCGGTTCCAGTCATCGACTGTCGGCCGTTTCAAACCGGCGGAAAAGGCGATCGCCGGGATGTGCAGCAAGAGATTCGTCGAGCCGCCGCACGCCGCATGCACGACCATCGCGTTGTGTATCGCGTCGTCGGTGAGGATGTGCTTCATCGTCAGCCCGGCCACTTCGAGCGCGACGACCGCTTGCGCGGAGCGTCGCGCCGCGTCTAGCCAGATCGCTTGGCCGGAAGGCATGAGCGCCGTGTGCGGCAACGCGATTCCGAGCGCTTCGGCCACGACTTGCGATGTCGCGGCCGTGCCCAAAAACTGACAGCCGCCGCCCGGGCTGCCGCACGCTCGACAACCCATGTCTTGCGCGTATTCGAGCGTGATCTCGCCGTGAGCGTATCTCGCCCCCAACGACTGCACCTTGCCGGCGTCTTCCGAATCTTTCGTCGGCAAGGTGACTCCGCCCGGAACGATCACACACGGCAAGTTGTGCTGAGCCGCCAGGGCCATCATCGTCGCGGGTAGACCTTTGTCACACGTCGCGATGCCGATGACGCCGCGCCGAGTCGGCAACGATCGGATCAATCGCTTGAGGACGATCGCCGCGTCGTTGCGATATGCGAGACTGTCCATCATGCCGACAGTCCCCTGAGTCCGCCCGTCGCACGGGTCGCTGACATACGCTGCGAACGGCAGTTTCTCTAACCGATTCAATTCTTCTGCCGCCGCCCGCATCAGCAAGCCGACCTCCCAATGTCCCGTGTGATAGCCTAAAGCGATCGGCTTGCCGTTTTCGTCGCGGATGCCGCCTTGCGTACTGACGATCAAGAACTGCGGCCGCCCGAGTTGAGCCGGATCCCAACCCATTCCCGCGTTCTGCGTCAGGCCAAACAAGTCGCCGCTGGGAGCATCGAGCAGCATTTGCTCGGTGATCGGTAATCGTCCCACCGGACCGCTGCCGGTGGTTCGGACATCGAACAGTTTGGAGTCGTTCGTATCGAGCAGGTCGTGCAGCGAAGTGGTCATGCGGAGAGTGCCTTTGTGTTTGCGAGACACTGAACGGGTCGGTTGCGTGATGGCCTATGGGAGCACGCAGCGTATAATCGTCGGTGAAGATTGTCGCTCAAAGGGACACAATTCGAGTCGTGATGCAACGTGGCTTCGTGGACCCTGGCGACCACTCTCCGTAACGTGGGCTTCGCCCGCAACCTTACTCCCTCGCCCCCGCATCGGGGGAGAGGGAACCAGACAAACAGAATCCTCACTCAGAGACCATTCAGAGATTCATCACGCATTCGACTCTGCCCATTCTTGGAACCGTACCGGCCGTCGAGGAAGACCCTCTCGATCTGATCGACGAGATTGAGCGACTGAAGACGGAGAAGGACGCGACGATCCTCGCGCACTATTACGTCGACGGCGATATTCAAGACGTCGCGGATTTTACGGGCGACAGCTTGAAGCTCGCTCGAGATGCCACGAAAGTCACGACCTCGACAATCGTCTTTAGCGGCGTCCACTTCATGGCCGAAACGGCGAAGATGCTCAATCCGTCGAAGCGCGTCTTGCTGCCGGACATGCTGGCCGGTTGCTCGCTGTCCGACAGTTGCCAGCCAGAGCAGTTGGCTGCGTTTCAAGAAAAACTTCGGGACGAAGGACATGACTTTCAGACGGTCGCGTACATCAATACTTCGGCGGCGGTGAAGAGTCTGGTCAATTGGATCGTCACCAGCGGCAACGCGCGCGAGATCATTGACCGCGTCCCGCCAGATAAAGAAATTCTCTTCGTGCCCGATCAACATCTCGGCCGGTATCTGTCGGAGGTCACGGGACGTAAGATGATCCTCTGGCCGGGTGCATGTATGGTTCACGAAGTCTTCAGCGTGCAAGACATGCTGCGTGCGAAACGAAACAATCCCGGCAGCCGCATCATCGCTCACCCGGAATGCCCGGTGAACATTCTCGAACATGCCGACTTCATCGGTGGGACCGAGGCGATGCGCAAGCACGTCTCGTCGCTCGCCCAACCGCAGACGTTTCTGGTCGCTACCGAAGCCAACATGATTCACCCATTGCAAAAGATCGCACCGCAGCACACCTACATTCCAGTCCCCGGCCTCATGACCTCCAGCGGCGAGACTTGTGCTTGCAACCGCTGCCCGCACATGTCGCGAAACACGCTGCAAAAAGTTCGCGACTGCTTGCGAGATGGCCGGCCGGAGATCATCTGGCAGCCCTTCTTCGACAAGGCGCGGGCGGTCGTCGAGGAGAGTTTGCTGAAGTAGACAAGACGACCGGAACAGTCACTCGCAGGCAACGGATTGGATTCATTCGTCGTTCATGGAACTGAGTGCAAATGCACGGGGCAGCTTTGCAAGTTCGTCGCAGATGGATTGCAGTTCGTCACGGAGTTCGGCACGGCTCTTGTCATTCGGAAATTCGCCGTAGCGTGTCGCCGCGTATCGCTGATACCACCCCACCGCTCGACTTAGCGACGGGCGCGAGTTGGCTTCGGTCCGCAGCCGGTTGGCGAATTGATGCAACGTTTCGTGCGCGGCTCGTTCGAGCCGCAAGCGGCGCAAGCGACGATCGAGTTGTTCCAGCAGCCGATGCAATTCGGTCAATGTTGCGGGGATGCGGGACTGGCGCAGTAGTCGAGGTCGCCAGCGAATCTGCCTCGCGAACAAAAACAGAATGCCGCTGGTCAATAGCCAACCGGGCACCGTGGTGACGAGTGTCAGAGCGAATAGTTTCAGCGCGATCAGCATTCCAGACAGACTACCGTTGGCCAATTGCGTTCGAATCATTTGCCCACGCAAGTTGATTTCGTCCCACATGTGCCAAACGCTAAACGAATCGCTCGCGGACGGGATGCCTTCGGACGGAGTGGTATCGACGATGATCCAGCCCTCGTCGGGCAAGTAGACTTCGACCCAGGCGTGCGCGTCGCCCTGCCGCACGATCCAGTAGCCACCGAGCGCATTGTATTCGCCACCGGCAAACCCGGTCACGTAGCGACAATGGACTCCCCCTAGTCGCAGCAGCACGGCGGTTCCGGTCGCAAAGAATTCGCAGTGCGCCGCCGGTTGCTCGAAGAGGAAGTACGTCAGCGGATCCCGGCGATGCGGCACAGTGATCCCCAATTGATAGCGAAAGTTATCGGCGAAATACCGCCGCACCGCGTCAATCTTGTCCCGCGACGATTTGCAATCGGCGAACAAAACGGACGCCCGTCTTTTGATGCGGGAATCGACGTTCTCGGGCAATTGCAACAATTCGTCGCTCACAATTCGCGCCCGACCCGACGGCAGTTCGAACGGATCCCCTGGCATCCATTCGTACGGTTGGACGAGCGGTCGGCTGGTGGCAGGATCAGCATCCTGCGGCAGCCAAGCGGTGTAGTTAACGTCCGGTGGAAAATTGTCCGCGGACACCACGCTGTGCCGATCCAACGCCAATTGCTTGAT
>CAZPUJ010000742.1:0-12408 GCA_964589725.1 uncultured Planctomycetaceae bacterium | reverse complement strand
ACTATACACCGTTGCCAGCACGCTCTTCATGCCAATTGGGTTGCCGATTACTGCTTCGCCACGGGAGTCTGTTGCACCAATCACCTGGCCAGTTCTCAGACCCCCACTGGCTCACTTGAAAGCAATTAAAGAGCTGCGTCCCCTTTTCGCCGCGCCGGCACTCGCGTAAGCCTCGGCATTGAGCTACCGCTCGACCCACCCGAGCAATTGTTTTCGCCGCTCGGACGTTGACGCCGCTGATTCTGCGACGGGAGATTAGTGACACGGAGAGGCCCTCTGTCTTTAAGGTTGACAAGCTCGCTACCAATTGTATTATTTAACTAATACAATAGAGTCGGTGGTGATCAGTCGTCTGGACAAGGGACGCGAGCCGTGCAAATCCACATTACCCCCCAATGACGGCGTGCCGATCTATCAGCAGATCGTCAACCAGATCAAATATCTGGTCGCTTCTGGGCGATTGGCCGCGGGAGAAGAACTACCGGCGATTCGTGTGTTGGCCGAGCGGCTGCTCGTCAATCCCAACACGGTGGCGCGCGCGTACCGCGAGCTGGAAGCGGTCGGGATCGTGGAAAAGCGCCGCACCGCTGGGACGTACGTTTCCGACCAAGGCTCGCCGTTGGCTCGCCGAGAACGAGTCAGGATTCTGACCGGGCGCATCGACACGTTGTTGGCCGAAGCGCAGCACATGGATGTGGCTTTGGATGACGTCGTCAAGCTTGTGCAGCAACGCCACGCGACCATGCAATCCACTCACAAAGAGGACTGATCTCATGCACGAGCCGTTCCCCTCTTCCGCTCCGCCGATCGTGGAAATTCGCCGGGTCACGCGGCAGTTCGGCAACAAGACGGCACTCGACGACATTTCGTTGACAGTCCCGCGCGGCGGCGTGTTCGGTTTGATCGGCGGCAACGGAGCCGGCAAGACGACGCTCATCAAACACATCCTGGGGATGCTCAAGGCGCAATCGGGAACCGTGCAGGTGTTCGGCCTCGACCCGGTGCAGAATCCGGTTGGCACGTTGGGCCGCATCGGTTATCTGTCCGAAGATCGCGACCTGCCGAACTGGATGCGCGTCGGTGAACTGATGCGGTACACGCAGGCGTTCTTTCCGAATTGGGACGAAGCGTACGCCGAAGAACTACGCGAGGCGTTCGATCTCGACAGCAACGCGCGGATCAAGAATCTGTCGCGAGGACAGCGAGCACGAGCGGGGCTGTTGGTCGCTCTCACACATCGTCCGGAATTGCTCGTCTTGGATGAGCCGTCGTCGGGCCTTGATCCCGTCGTGCGGCGCGACATCTTGGGTGCGATCATCCGCACGATCGCCGACGAGGGGCGGACGGTTCTCTTCTCGTCGCATCTGTTGGACGAAGTCGAGCGGGTCGCGGATCGAGTTGCCATCATTCATCAGGGGCGAATCCTGCTCACCGCCCCGATGGACGAAATCAAAGAGACGCATCGGCGCGTGACGCTGCGGTTTGGTCAGACGTTCGATCGGCCGCCGTCGCTGGTGGGAACACTCTCGTTCGAGGGGCAGGGTGCCGAGTGGACGTACATTTGCAGCGGCGAAAGCGGTCAATTGCACCGCGCGGCCGAAGCGATTGGTGCCACGGTTGTCGGCGATGACGCGCTGACGCTGGATGAGATCTTCGTGTCGCGGATTCTCAGTTGAAGCTTGTCGTGACCCGATTGATCGGGTCGGAGTTAGACGTCACGACGTGAGATTGGAAATCGACCGCATGAATGCGGTCACTACGAGCGAGGGCGAGGAGCAACCATCATGCGATCCGTTCCCGTGGCAATGACGTGGGAGATGCTGACGGGTGGACGTTGGAAACTGTTGGCGTTCGCGCTGGGGGCGAATCTACTGCCGGTGTTTCTGCTCGGCGCGCTGCGACTCGACGGAGGAGTCGATCCTGGTGATCCCAGCATGCTTGTGATGCACTTCATCCTGGTGCAGATCAATATGTTTACATTCGGGACAGCGATGCTGGACGCTCCGGGACAGCCATCGCGGCTGTTTGCTTTGCCGATCCCCACGTCGTCGATCGTGGCTTGGCAGATGTTGCTGGCGATGGTGCTCATGGCCCTCGAAAGTCTCGCGGGCACGGCCTGTCTGAATGCGATGTTCGGTCTGAACTGGCCGCTGTGGGGACCAGCTCTGTTCGCGGCCGTGGGAGTCGCGGCCATCCAGGCCGTGTTTTGGTCGACAGAGAAATCGGCGTGGCAGCCAATTGCGGTCGTTGCGGTTGGCGTTTTGTTTGGACTCTGGCTCAAGTCGCGGGTCGGGCCGATGTTCTCGATGCCGACTCATCTGTGGATCGAGGTCACTCCCGGAGAGGTCTTGGCGTTGTTGACGTTCGCGGGACTTTCGTATTACGCTGCTGTGATGGGAGTCGCTCGTCGTCGCTGCGGCGAGTCGCTGCCGTCGTTGGGCATCGTCGCCTGGTTCGGTCGCGTGTTCGATCCGCCGTCTGACATCGGACCTCCGTTCGAAACTCCCGCGGCGGCGCATTTTTGGCTCGAGTGGCGGAACAAGGGCTGGGCCTTGCCTGTGATCGTCCTGTTCGGGATGACGATTGGTTTGGGCATCTGGGCCATCTCCATAAGCGATCTGCGGCAATTGTACGAGCTCTTTGTCGGTGGCGGTCAGGCGCTGTCGTTCGTTGCGTTTGTCGGCTTGTTTCTGGGTAACTTCGGTACCAGCGACACATCGTTCAAGATGGGACATTTCCTCGCGACACGTCCGTTGGCCACCGCCGAGATGTCACGGGTGATTCTCAAGGTCTTGGCGAAGAGCACGTTGATCGCGTGGGGGATTTGGGCGATGCCGTGTGTGATTCTCTCGGCGATTCTCCTTGCGAAGGGAGGGATTCCGGATGTCGAAGTTCTGCGGAACATGGGTTGGTGGTATTTCCCGGCGATGTTACTGGGCTGCTGGACGGTCGTTTCAGTTCTGGCTTCGGTGGCCATGACCGGACGCTCCTGGCTACTGGTTCAATTGGTCTGCGGGCTATTCGCACTCACGTTGGGCTCCACGATGTATTCGAGGCATGCGTTGCCGAAAGAGGCTCAACTGCCGTTTGAACGCGGAGTTGGGGTTGCCCTCGGAGTGGCGATCGCGCTGGGAACGGTCTGGGCATTCGTTGTGGCCCGGCGTCGAGGACTGATTGGATCGCCGACAGTCGCCAGTGCGTTCAGTGTGTGGGCGGTGCTCAGTGGGTTGATCGTGCTCGACGGGGTGATGCATCCCGCTCGGCCGCTCATGTTGGGCGTTATGGAGATATGTTTTGCGGCGCTGGTCGTGGCACCGTTGGCGATTGCCCCGCTGGCGTTGACCTGGAGTCGAAATCGATAGGGCAGGGGCGAGGGGCGGAAATTCTCCCTCGGTTCGGTAAAGTGTCACTCGCGTTTCACGGACGGAAACGCGATTCGCATTTCAACGCCAAACCGAGGAGTCGCCATGTCTGTCGCGCGCAGCCTGTTGGGCCATCGAAAAAGTCAGTTGTTCGGAGTCGCCGTTGCATTCGTGCTGACGATCAACGCTGCACCGCTCAGCGCTCAAGCGGACGCGAAGGGGGAATGGCCGCAGATCCTCGGCCCACAGCGAAATGGCCTGTCGAGCGAAACCGGGCTGCTCGACCGCTGGCCGGAACAAGGGCCGAAAGAAGTGTGGCGAGTGCCGGGCGGAGTCGGCATGTCGGGGCTGGCGGTCAGCCGGGGCCGAGTGTTGACGCTGGTACAGCGCGAAGGAGAGCAGTGGTTGATCTCGCTGGATGCGAAGACCGGCGAGGCAATCTGGCAAGCACCGTTGGCTCCTGAATATCGCAACGCGATGGGGAACGGCCCGCGCGCGACGCCGTCCATCGCTGGCGATCACGTCTTAGTCTTCACCGGCGAAGGGATCTTGTCGGCGCACAAGTTCCAAGACGGCAAACAACTCTGGTCGCACAACGTCCTCAAGGAACTCTCCGGTAAAGAAGCCGAGTACGGCATGGCTTGCTCTCCGCTGGTGGTGGGTGAGCAGGTCATCGTCACGGCCGGTGCGGCCAAGGGGACGCTCGTGGCCTTTGAGACGAAGTCTGGGAAAGAACTTTGGACCGCCGGCAAAGATCCGGCGGGGTATTCGTCACCAGCGCTGTTGAACGTCGGAGGCCGCAAGCAAATCGTGGCGTTCACCGGCAACTCGGCCCTTGGCGTTGATCCCGCGAAAGGCACATTGCTGTGGCGTTACCCGTTCAAAACCAACTTCGACTGCAACATCACGACGCCGCTCGAAATCAAAGGGGACGTCTTTCTCTCGTCAGGCGAAGATCATGGCAGCGTGCTGCTTGCCTTGAAGCCGAAGTCCGACACGTTCGAGGTCAGCGAGGTCTGGAGTTCGTTTGGCACTAAGAGTGTCCTCCGCAACGAGTGGCAAACCTCGATGCTGTTGGACGGATTCCTATACGGCATGGACAACGTCGGTGGCGCCGGCCCGATCACACATCTGACGTGCATCGATGCGACTACGGGAGAACGGAAATGGCAACAAGCTCGCTTCGGCAAAGGGAACCTTATCGCCGCCGACGGCAAGTTGTTCATCACGACGATCAAAGGCGAACTGGTGGTCGCGCGGGCGTCGCCTGAACGCTACGACGAAATCGGGCGAGAGACAATCCTCGGCGCAACACGGCAGGCCCCAGCCTTGGCTCAAGGGATGTTGTATTTGCGAGACGACAATGAAATCGTGTGCCTCGACGTGCGCAAGCCCTGAGAGTGAATCGTGGAATGATCGGCGAACCCGAATCGCGAGAAATTTGACGACATGCAGAATTGCTATGACCTGTTGATTCGGGCCGGGCGCGTCGTCTGTCCTGTCACCGGACTTGACTCGCCCGGTGTATTGGCAGTTCGTGGCGACAGGATTTTCGCAGTCGGTGCTGACGTGATCCGGGACGGTCCCCGTGTTCTCGACTTTCTCGATAGCGTGCTGCTGCCAGGGTTGATCGATCTCCATGCTCATCCGGCTTGCTCCGGCTCGGTCTTCGGAGTCGATCCCGATCGGCATGTTCTGGCCCGCGGCACGACCACAGTGCTTTCCCAAGGCGACGCCGGGGCGAACACGATCGATGCGTACGTTCGCGAAACCATCGAGCGTTCGGAGACGCACGTCCTGCTGGCGATCAACCTTTCGGCAACCGGTGAAGTGGGACCGGGTGGCTGTTTCGAGCGGCTCGACACAATTGACGTCACGGCCTGCGTCGCTGCCGTCGAACGCTTTCGCCGACACATCTGGGGGATCGCCGTCAACACGAGTCACCGCTGCTGCGGGCGGACCGACCCTCGCGAAGTGCTTCGCCGCGGCCTGCTCGCGGCCGAAGCGACAGGGTTACCGATTCTCTTCGGCCTGCGTCGCCAGGAAGACTGGCCGCTTGAAGACCAGTTGGAATTGTTGCGGCCCGGAGATGTCGTCACCTATTGCTTTCGGAGCACGCCGCACTGCATTGTCCAGCACGGCTATGTGCTTCCCGCGATTTGCGACGCCCGTGACCGCGGCATCTTGTTTGATGTCGGCCATGGCTGCGGCTCGTTCGACTTCCATGTGGCCGAGGCCGCCGTGCAGGACGGCTTTGCTCCCGACACGATTTCGACCGATCTGCAACGTGGTCACATCGGTCAGGCTCCCGTCCATGATCTGCCGCTCGTCATGTCGAAGCTGCGGGCAGCGGGGATGTCGGAGCGCGACGTCTTTGCCGCAGTGACGTCAACCCCCGCGCGAATTCTCGGTTTCGCCGATGAGATTGGATCGCTGAAAATCGGATCCCGCGCCGACCTCGTATTACTGCGATGGTACGACAGTGGCGAACCGCTCATGGACGTGAAAAGTCAGCAACGCGAGGGCGGACATTGGAAGGTCATTGCCACGATTCGCGCCGGGCGACTCGTACACACGGCGGATTCCTAACGCAACCTTACTCCCTCTCCCCCGCATCGGGGGAGAGGGCCGGGGTGAGGGGGGGTGTGAGCGGGTGGAGCGCTCGTCCCCCTCTCCCTCTCCCTCGCGGCGGGGGAGAGGGAATGAATTGCGCACACCTCGCGCCTAAGTGACAAGCGCGGAGTCTAACGCAGAAAGGCTCAACACGCGGAGCGTGATGGCTACATTTGGCCGCGCACCTGTTCCGAGGTAGGATTCAAGCCGGCTTGGGGAGGAACGCCATCATGCGTGTCACTGACGTCTTCGTGACCATTGTGGAAGTGCCGCAGACTGCGCCGCTGGCTCCGTACCGGTCGCACCTCCGTAGCAGTTCGACGACGCAAAGCGGAGTCGTGCGAGTCGATACCGATCAAGGAGTCACCGGTTGGGGGGAGCACAACGTCAACTTTCTGCCGAATCTCAGCGCGCGGCGGATGGAACAGCAGGCTCGCGAGTGGTTGATCGGCCGTGACCCGCAGAACCTGACCGCATTTCATCGGGACTGCCCGCTGGAAACGCGGTTGAAGTCTGGCATCGAGTTGGCGCTGTGGGACATCTGCGGCAAAGCGGTCGGGCTGCCGGTGGCCGCGTTGCTCGGCGGCGTGATTCGGCCGCGAGTCGAAGTCGCTGCTTGCATGGGCATCCAATCGTATGAACGAGCCGGCGAGTTTGCTCGCTGGTACGTCGAGATGGGCTTCGGCACGTTGAAAACCAAAGCTGGGGCCGACATGACCGAGGACTTGGAAATGGTTCGCGGCATCCGCGACGCCGTTGGCGATCGGTTGAAGCTGCGGATCGATCCGAATCGCGCCTACTCGCCACAACAAGCCGCGGAACTCTGTCGGCATTTGGAGCAGTACCACCTCGAATACCTCGAACAACCGATTCCCGCCGAGCCGCTGTCTGACGCCACGTGGCTGAGGCGTCAGACTCGCGTGCCGATCGCGTTGAATGAAAGTGTCATTGACCCGGCGAGCGTGATGGCCATCATCCGGGAAGAGGCCGCCGAGTTCATTCTGCCTGACACGCACATTGCCGGCGGCATTCTGCCGTGCGTCAAGATCGGACATGTCTGTGAAGCGGCCGGCTTGCCGTGCATCATGCACTGCGGACACGATCTTGGCCCGAAGACCGCAGCTATGCTTCACGTCGCAGCTTCGTGCCCGGCGTATTCGCTGGCAAATGACACGACGTACTATGGACTCGAAGACGACATCATCACCGAG
This sequence comes from uncultured Planctomycetaceae bacterium, assembly GCA_964589725.1. Taxonomy (GTDB): domain Bacteria; phylum Planctomycetota; class Planctomycetia; order Planctomycetales; family Planctomycetaceae; genus CAYSHJ01. Next base: position 5,222 of record CAZPUJ010000742.1, on the reverse strand, counting down.
CCGTTCCAGATTCAGTCAGGAACCATCGCTGTGCCGAGCAAGCCGGGATTGGGCATTGAGGTCGATCTCGAAAAGCTGCGGAAGTACCGCGTCGATTGCTGAATCCGTAACCTGGCTTTTCGAGTCGGGAGTCGGCAATCACGAATGACGAAGTACCCAATGACGAAAAGAATGACGAACTCCGAACGATGAAGTTCAAAAGCCGACACGGTGGCCGAGGCCAACCTTTCGATGTTGAAGAGTCATTTCGTCATTCGGATTTCCTTCGTCATTGGGTCTTTCGTCATTTCGTCCCGGCCTCGATGCGAAAGTTCCCGGGACCGTCGAGTTGGAACGTGGTGATGTGCGACGCCAGGGAGCGCGTCGTCGCGGTCGAAGCGGGCCGTTGTGCTGGCGGGGATTATGGGAACGTGTTGCCGCTTCCGTTGCCGGTGCCGGTATTGTTGGCGGTGTTGTTGGCGTCCGTTACGTTATTTGTCGTGTTGCGGTAGCCCCGATTCAGGTTGTTGGTGGCTGTGTTCCCGGTGAACATGCTGCCGGCGTCGAGGAGGTCGAATTGGAAGCCGTCGTCGTCGTTATCCGAGGAGGTGTTCCTTTCAAACATGCTGCCGGCGGTGAGACTGAGGACGTTGAAGCCGATTTTTGTGTTGCGCGAGGCGGTGTTGTCAGTGAACTTGCTCCGGTCACCGAGGTGATCGATGCCGAAGCCGTCCCCCTTATTGTCCGAGGCGATGTTCTTGCTGACCGTGCTATTGGTGGCGATGCCGTCGAAGTGAAATCCGTCCTTATCGTTTTCGAAGGCGGTGTTCTCGCTGACCGTGACCGTGCTGTTGTTGAGGTTGAAGCGGAAGCCATCGCGGCTGTTGCGCCAGGCGGTGTTCCCGCTGACCTCGCTTTCATTTAATAGAGTGGCAGTGAATTGGAAGCCATCCGAGCCGTCCAGTTCCTTTACGTTACCCTCTGCGTCGAAACCGTTGTGGGACGCGGTGTTGCCGGTGACCCTACTAGAGTCGAGGTTGCCAAAGCGGAAGCCATCGTAGCCGTTGCCTGAGGCGGTGTTCCCGCTGACCTTGCTGCCCTTGAGGATGCCAGAGAAGTGGAAGCCTTCCTGCGCGGCTTTGCCGACGTGGTTACCCACGATCATTACATTTTCCAATGCGTTGCCGGAAATGCCATTTTTCCCGCCGATCACGTTCAGATCTGCCACCGTCGCGTTGTTCTCCACCTTGATCGTACTGGCCACGTTGTTTATGTTTTCGATCGTGGGCCGCGTGCCGAATGTTGCCACGGCACCTGTCTTAGTAATGGCTCCAAAACCGCCGCCGCGGAAGAGCTGGCCGTTCGGCACTTGGATCGGGGAGACCGTTTTGATCTCTCCAGCCCCACCGTCGGCGATGACGATCTTGTCCCCGACCGCTGCCACCAAGCCCGGCAAGTCCTCGAGTTTGTACGTCTTCTCATTGAACACGTTCGCATTGAATACGTTCACGTTCCTTAATTCTCGACCCGTCAGCGGGTCGATGCCGATTTCGCTTGGGCCGCGCTGGGCAACCGTGACGACATCGTCGTCGCGGACGATGCGGTCGAGCATTCGCCGCTCGAGCCGTGACAGTTTCCGCGCTCCGCCAAAGAATCCGATCGGGATTTCGACCCGCGCCAGCCCCGCCACCTGCGTGTCGCGGACTTTGTCCCACTGCACTTCGACTCCCAGGGTGAGCCGCGATTCGGGGCCGAGCCAGGTGAGGTCGTAAGCCCGAACTTCGAGCCGTCCGCGGGGTCCGGTGACGTCCGGGAAGCCGCTGGCCGACGTGTTGAAGTGATACCCGCCGACGAACCCGCGGAGTTCAACGCCATCGCAGTCTTCGGCAAGTAGAACCCCGACTTCGCCGTCGAGGCCGTAATAGGCCCGCTCCTGCCCGCCCCGCACAAAGATCGTGTTACCGATCAGTTGGGCGTCGCTCAGACTGTTGGCTCGCTCGGTCCCCGATTCGGGAATATACCCGTTGAGCCGGGCCTCGAACGGAACCGAGAGAGCCTCGACGCCGAATGTGCCCTGCTGGAAGGTGTTGCCGGCATCGGTGCGTTTCAAATCGTAAAAGCCGTACGCGCCGACGATCCAAAACGGATCGATCATCATCCGCAGGCCGACACCGAAGTTCCCCTCGCGGTTGTCGTCGTCGTCGAGCCGGCCGCGGATGTCGGCGAACAGGAGCGACTGGCCGTCCTGGAACAGCGGTATCATCAACTGACCGAAACCATTCGATCGGTCGTTGCCAAACTTACCCATGGCGGCGGCATACGGTTGCCAGACGGGGGGTGAATTCAGGAAGCCCAATCCCGTGTACGGCATGCCGTATCCGGAGGTTCCGCTCGGGAAAGGTTGCGTCAAGATCGTTCCGCCCGGCACACCGCCGTCGAAGGGTTGCTGGTACGTCGGTCCCTTCGGCAGGGCCCCAGGCGCCTGAGGTGGCACGGCCGGAGGACCGGAAATGAAACTTGGGGACGGACCGGACACGACACCGGGGGGGCCGATCCATGGCGCACTAGTTTGGTCGAACGGCAGCAGCGGATTGGACGGCGTCACCGCGGGCGACTGCCCGCGTATGACGATCGATCGGTCGTGGCGACGTTCCTTACACGCAGAACTTGCCGAATCCGAAGTCGCGTCGTCGTCGTCCGAGGGAACCGTGGTCACCGCCGATGCCGACCCACTGACCGACGGATGCATCACCGTGGGTGTGTTGCTGACGGCTGATGCGGCCAGCAGCGGCGACGAAAGTGACAGTGACAATGCAGCGAAACACCAGGCCGACAAGCGGCGAGGTCGATGGTCGAGAGCTAACATGATGTGCCCGATCCGGCGTAAGGTGGGATTTCGGCGTAAGGTGGGATTTGACGCAGCGAACTGCGACTGCCGAATGAAATGTGCACAAAACTTAGGTCAACGGGCAAATTGACTCAAGTCCAGTTTCTTGCTTGGTACAAAACGGGGTGTGCCGAGGGCGCCAGAGTTATTGAGCAGCCGCAATCGTCCGGCACTCACGAAGGTGAATGGCAACTGAAAACTTAGCCGGCCGGGTTCAGGCACCGCCCCGTCCAGAATGCACCCGCGCTGGTTGTGGGTCAGCTTGGGTGGCACGCCCTGGCAAGGGCGTGGAAAACCGCGACCGCGATGGCCACGCCCTTCGATGACTCAGGGACGTGCCACCCAAACTGACCCACTGCTTTTCCGCTGGGCACATTGGGCTCAGTTAGACGGGCGGCCTCGGTGCCTTGGGTCGAGCCGATTCGAAGCCTTCAAGGCGGTATTCAGGCAGAAGCTGATTGATGCGCGCCTCGATGCTGGTCAGTTGGTCCCCTTGCTCGCGCGTCACGAACGTGAAGGCGCAGCCACGTTCGTCGGACGACGACAATCGGCCGGTGCGGCCGACGCGATGCACGTAGTCGTCGCAGTATTCAGGGACATCGTAATTGATGATGTGCGAGATGCCGCTGACGTCGATGCCGCGGCCGACGACATCGGTCGCGATCAGCATGCGGACTTCGCCGGCGCGGAACGCCTTCATCACGCGATCGCGATGCGTCTGCGGCAAGTCGCCGTGCAGAATCGCGACGTTCGGCAAACGGCCCTGGAAACGGCCATACAGCGCATCCGCCCCGCGTTTCGTGCGGGTAAAGACCAGTGCCTGCTGTGGCCGCTGATCGATCAACAGCCGCCGCAGCACTTCGAACTTTCGGTCGACATCGACCGTGAGGTAATACTGGTCGATGGTCTTGACCAGCACGCCGTTGGCCGACATATCGACCTTCTGTGGCGACTTCATATACCGATTGGCCAGTCGTTCGACCGGCGGCGGCATCGTGGCCGAGAGTAACAGCGTCTGTCGCTCCGTCGGACAGCGTCGCAGAATTTTCTCGATGTCCGGGCGGAAGCCGATGTCCAACATGCGGTCCGCCTCGTCCAACACAACGACTTTCAGGCCGTCCAGATTGAGACACCCACGCTGGATGAGATCGATGACTCGCCCTGGCGTGCCGATGGCAATGTGAACTCCCTTTTGCAGTTCGTTGATCTGCGACTTAATTGGCCGGCCGCCGACCAAACAGGTGGAGCGACACATTGACGAATACGACAACCGTTTTGCCTCAACGGAGATTTGCTCGCTGAGCTCGCGCGTTGGCGTCAGCACCAGCGCTTGCACGACCATGCTGTTGAAGTTCAATCGTTCGAGCAGCGGCAACACAAACGCCGCCGTCTTTCCCGTCCCCGTGTGAGCTTGCCCGATGCAATCGACGCCCATCATCGCCAGCGGAATGAAAGCCACCTGAATGGGGCTGGGCTTTTCAAACTCGACCTTGCGCAGCGCGGCGAGCGTTGGTTCACTCAGACCTAAATTCAAGAACGAAACCGAAACCTGATCCACGGAGGTCGTCAATCCACAATTCCTTGCTAGAAACAGCTCCTCCCCCGGCACCGGGGAGGCTCGAAGCCCTGATAAGAGCGGGGCGAAGATAGCTGGGTTCGAGACAAGCGTCAATTTCACGTTGCCGATTCAGCGATCGAGCGGTTGGCCCGGTCCGAGGAATCCGCATAACGCTCCTTCTCGGACAGTCAGGCTCAATCCGTCGACGGCGTATCGGCCGAAACGGGCCGGCAACTGAGCCAAGACGCTGACGTCGGACATCGTGACCTCTTTGATATGCGGGCTTGATCGCCGCACTCCCACGGTCTGCGAATGCCATCCTTCGTCGATTTCCGCGCGGGACCGAAGCGAAGCGCCGTCGTCCGGCGGCAACCTGTGTGTCAATTTCTCAACGAATCGCCTCAACCGGCGACCCACCTGAAAAAGCTGAGCTACGTTTTCGGGGTGTGTTGGCAACATCGGTCGCCATCGGTGTGCCAGGATGGTTAGTTCATCACGACGTTCAGCCAGCCATTGTTCTCGGAGCGACTCATGCCGCCAGCCAACTTTACCGGACAACGACCAGCTCGTAGCGGTGACTCGCCCGCGCAGGATTTCGAAGAACTCAAGCGATGCATTCACGGCAAGTTGGTCGAGAAGCTCGATCTGACCCGGCTGGGCGATTTGCAGGGCGACACTCTGCGCCGCGAGATCCGACTGGTCGTTGAGCACTTGTGCGACACGGAAAACCCGTTGCTGAACCGCTCCGAGCGTGAGCGGTTGATCGAAGAGGTGCTCGATGAGACGTTCGGCTTCGGC
>CAZPUJ010000741.1:0-13950 GCA_964589725.1 uncultured Planctomycetaceae bacterium | reverse complement strand
CCTGTTGAATTAATCCGCCGCCGAGTTCACCTCGGCGGTTCACGCGTTTCTGCACTACGTTTTTCCCGAGGAATTCGAGTAGTGCAGAAACGCTTGAACCCCTGAGGCAAGCTCAGGGGCGACTAAATCAACAGGCCCTGGCGAGCGTGGCTACGGTCCTGTCGCTCGCTAACAAGCGGTGACACGACCAACGCCTCGCGAGTCAGCAGCCGCGGTGACTCCAGCACCTCGGTCGTGCCGACCGAGTACGAGAAGACAACCTGCCGACCGTGGTGATACAGCCCGCGATACTTGGCCCACTCGCGCGGCAACGGGCCGTAGCGTTTGCCGTCGCGGCCTTTCACACGCAGGTCATCGAGAAACTCACCGCTGGCCGGATTCGCCCAGCCTGGCCCAGTCGAGTTGGCGAATGCCATCTGCCCGACAACTCGCGGATGCACGCCGTGCGCGCCGTTGAATTGAATCCCCTGCCAGTCGATGAAGTTCGTAGCCGAGTCGCTCGGCGACTCGGAATCAGCGTCGCCGAGCGACGCTGCTACGTTCCCGTTCCACGCCGCCGCCGCGCGAAGCGTGTCGGTGTCGAAGATCATCCAATGCCGGCCACGCGAGACTCCACCCGCACCGGGAACGAGCCGGACAGCAACGCCCTTGTACGCGAGGTTGTGCTCCTGCCCCGGCACTTCAAACGTGTGAGCCAGACTCGGCCCGTAGTCCATCGCTGACCACGGAACGATTTTGCTCGGTTCCGGACCGCGCGTGTCCCCCTTCGGCAGCCGCGACAACAACGCCTGATCGACCGCCACGAACTGCGTCGGGTTGTGTGGTTTGAGGTACGTCTCGCGGACGTAGTGGACGACGTCGTATTTCTGCGACGGAACCATCCAGGTCTGCGGAGCCATCAGCCCGAAGCCGTGCGTCAGCGTGCGGTACATCGAGAGCGGATCGCTGCCGTTCTTGAATTTCCCTTCCGCGAATCGGAGCGACGTCGGCAACGAACCCGGCTTGTCCTTCGTCCCGTGGCAGTTGGCACAGACCCGCTGATAAACCGCCTCGCCCCGCTTGAGCGAATCATCGTTCCAATCAGCGATGAGTGCGGCGTGATCCAAATGCTGCTCGTACTCTGGCACGGTAAACGTCAGCAGCGAGGCGGCGGGCTGAAGCTGCATGGCTTTGACCGCGCCGCCGTCACGGATTTCGATCAAGTAGCGGATCAGGTCGAGAAACTGCTGCCGGCTATTCAATTGGTTGACCTGCCTCGCCGGCATGATCGACGTCGCGTTGATTTTGACCTCCTCGATGTCGGACGCGGCGATGGTTGTCGGCTCGCCACCGCGCGAAATGTCACGCACGACAACCTTGTCCTGCGTCCGTTCAACCAATAACGCCGCCAGTGATTTTCCCTCGGCCGTGATGACCGTCACCGATTCAAACCCTTTGCGGATGACCTTCGACGGCAGCAGCACCGCCTCGACCAGCGATTCATCCGAGACCTCTTTACCGAGCGCCGTCAGGTCCGGCCCCAGCGAATTCGCTGGAGATGTCCCCACCGCATGACATTTCGAGCAAGCCATGTGCTGCTGAAAGAAGAGGACCGCGCCGCGAATCGCATCCCCTTCAGACTTCGCAAAAGCGGCCAAGTCCGCCGCCGGAACTTGCCGGAGATCCTCATCAAGCGTCTGCGCTACACACGTGGAAACTATTGCGATGAACGCGACAACCGCCGTAGCGCAGCGTCGCGCAGTGCCCGTCCTGCGAAATGCAATTGATTCGTCAATGAAGCTCATGGATGCCTCAAGTTGGTTCGTCGAGGATACGAAATCGTATTGATGGGCTGGGAACGAGGTGACTGACCGCCGAAGAAGCGAGATCCGCCCAGCTACTCCCACTGGATGTCGTCCAGGTAGAAGACGACGGGATGGCCGGGACTGGCGACGGTCCAAACGAAACCGGTCTTGATACGTGTCAGGTTCTCGGAGTCGGTGACGTTGTGCAGTTTGACCTCGAAGCGTTGCCAATCGCGGGTCAGCTTGATTTTGCCGAGCGAACGTTTGGCGGTGTCGAAGTATTTCTTCTCTTTTCCGATAAGCCCTAAGCCGAACGTGACTTCTTCGCCACCGACATCGCCTCGTGCGTGAAAGACCAAGCGTGTGGCCCCCGTCAGATCGAAGCCACCGCGCTGGTCCCCCCAGTCTTGAGCGGGATGCTGCCACGCGACGCCACCCCAGCCGGAGTTTGCAGTGAACTCGCAACGCAGGCTCGTTGTGCCAGATGTCGGATTCGCCTTGCTCAGTGGATCGAGCTTGATCGACTTCGCGTCGCCCATCCAACCGGATGGGACGAAGGTCGCGGCGTCGGTGGCTTCGCCGTAGACGATCAGCGGCAGTGATTCTTTCTTGCCAGTCGCGATGCGGATCGGGGCGTCGACTCGCACGGGGACGTTCGCGATGGCTGCTCCACCGTGATTGTCACGCACGGTGGCGAAGACTCGGTAGAGACCACCGTCGCTCGGCAGTTTGACTTCGGCACTGCTCGCGTCGGACTTCACGATCGCCTGAGCCAGCAACTTCGCTGCGGCTTCCACGTCACCACCGCTACTGTATTCCTCTTCGTCAGCAAAGAGTTCCCAGGTGACTTTGACCGGGTCGCGTTCCGGGTCGGAAGCCTTCAGTGCCAAACGCACGGACTCGCCGGGCTTTGCACTGATCGACTCGCGATCGGAAACGGTGAGCGACTCAATCGTCGGGCAGCGATTCATCGGGGACTTGCCGGTCCAGAATTCAGACAGCGCATCGACGGCACCCAGCCGCGCGAGATTGTTGATTTCAGACCAGACTGCTCCGTTCTTGCCGACGGGATCTTCCATCTCGTTGCCGAGCGCCCACATCAACAGCGCGGGATGGTCTTTGTTTTTGAGGACTGCGTTGCGAATGGTCTCACGCTGCTTGATGAGGCTGTCTGCATCGGCCCAATCGAACCCCTGCCGCACTTGTCCGAGCCAAATCCCGGCCGTAACCGTCAGGCCAAATTTGTGAGCTTGATCAAGTTGCTCGCCAAGCAGGTCATGCCCCCAAGTCCTCACTGAGTTTCCACCGAGCTTCGCCAGCAACTCCCACGAGCCATCGCCGCCGACTCCGCGAATCAAATACGGCTGCCCGCCGCGCAGGAGTTGCCACTTGCCCGCCGAGCCGTCGACACGCACGACCGGCGATTGAGCGTTGGCGTTCGACGTCCACAGCGTCGCGCTGATAAAGATTGCGAGGACGCAAAGTGACTTGGAAACCCTGCAGATCGCCAGCAACGCAGTTCCATAAATCGTCATCAAGCACTCCAGCGTCGGGTTTCTTCGTGAGGTTATTCGCGGCACAGGCCAGCGGCCGCGAAATCTACTTCATCAGCGTATCAGCCGCCTCTGTGACGTTGCCCGCCTTGAGCAACTCGGCAGTCCACGAACCGTCACTGTTTCGTCGGAAGCACTTGAACCCAGACCATCTCCTGGAACGATTCCAGGTAGCGGCGTTTGACCGTGCTGACCTTCGATTTGGCGATGTCCATCGCGAACAGTCGCAGTTCGTACGGGCCTCCCAAGTCGTAGAGGAATGTTGAACCGTCCGGGTTGAATCCTCCGAACGACCGGAACTCGATCTTGTCCTTCCACGGACCCGCAACCGTTTCGGCTTTTCCTGTCTCTGGGTCGAACGCTCGGATCATCGTTGATCCGACCACTCCGACACGTCCATCCGGCAGGAATCCGCTGCCAAGCTGCTCGCCGTCTTTGTACTCGGTCAACTTCTTCTCACCGGTCCCGTCCGAGTTGGCGATGTGAATGCTGAAGACCGGCTGAACGAAATCATTCGCGCGGAAATATTTGTCATAGAGCATGCGGGAGCCGTCGCGGTTGAAGCTGATACCCGTTGACGGATCAATGCCGGAGTTGTCGATAACGATGAGTTCCTTCGATCCGATGGCGAAGCGGCAGATGTCCCCCGCTTTGTTGACGAACACGACACTTTTGCCGTCCGGTGTGAAGGAAAACGTCGTGCGCAGAAAGATCGGGTCGTTCAACTCGGTCTTGGCGAGCGGGCCGTCTTTCAGCGAGAGAGTCAGGTCGCTGCCGTCTGGGCCGAGCAGCGTCACGCTGGCGTCGTCCCGCTTCAGGATCACCGTTCGATCGACGGGGCGAACGCGCAATCGTCCGGACTTCGGGTCATCGAGCCGGCGGAGTTTGTTGCTGGCAGGATCGCCGATCCACCATTCGACACGTTCCGCATTGATGCCGAAACCTGCCTGCTCACCGGGCTCAAGTTTTTTGGGGATCGATTCGCCGAACAGAAACGCATAGGAGACTGGAGGCTGAACAGGTCGATCGGGCTCTTCAGCCCCCCCGATTCCTGCCAGGCCAAGAAATACGAAGACGACGACAGAATTCAATGGGAAGTTCATCGCTGCACTCATGAGGGTAAAATGTGTGTGATTGGCCCAACGACTGAGCTAATCCGGTCGGGTTGGGCGACTGGTTTGGCGATCATTGAAACATTTCTCTCAAACGACCTTCAAGCCGGTCGCAACGGCGTCCCGCACCAGCGGAGTCGCAGGGATCGAATAGTTGCACCGATAAACCGGGACTTCTTCCGTCGCCCGGCGTTTGAACCAGCCGACCACCTTTCGAGCCCACTTGATCCATTCGGGCGATTTCTTGATCCAAATGTCTCCCTTGAGGAACGATGCATAATAGAAAACCGACGTCCGATTCAGAATCCCCTCGCCGTTCATGAGGCCGTGTCGATAGTGGATCAGCAGCGAACTCTGACCGTCGATTTCACGCCGATGCTGGTGGGGAATCACCGAACGAATCGCGACCCGGTGTAATCTGGGGTGATCCCGCGATCCGGCGGTGTTTGCTCAGCCTTGCCGGCTCACCATGAAGCTGATCCAGATCGGGGCGAAGGGGGACGTGCAACCCTTCGAAACGGGATAGTCCCGATAGATTCCCAGCTTCTCGCCAATGGCGATGGCCCGCTTGCGGAGCTTGGGGAAGTGGATTCCGATTTCCGCAAGAGTGCTGTTCATCGTCCACTGCACGACGGGTTCGGCGTTCCCCATTTCGGACTCGATGCGATCCAACAACCCCGGGAGGTCAAGCCCTTCCGGACTCTTCACGACCCGCTCGGCGGTGAGGCTCCAGCCGGCGCGTGTGGCCCAGCGGTCGCCCGTGTTCATCCATTCCTGGCGAAGAGTCTCCTTGTCGGGGTGCTGCTTGACGACATAGGAGACGAGCCACTCCGCCACCCAGGCAAAGGTGAGAGACCGCACCAGCCGATCCACCTCTTTGGCTGACAGGTCCTTTGGCTTGATCAGGAGGATTGCCAAGTACTGGGCATCGATGTTCCCGGTCTCCCAAAGAGACATGGCCAACTTGTGGTCGGCCTTGATCTTCTTCGCCAGCACCCGGATGTCGCCGTGTTTGACGCCGAACTGCTTGTCGCCGGCGCCGTTCTTAGCGTTGTGCGCCCGCACACCTTGGTTGCCCAGCGACTCAAGTTGTCGGAGGGTTTCCTCCAGAGTCATGGTTATGATCTTAGCCCGTGCGGGCGCCTTTTTGGCGCTCGCTGCTTTGGGTTTCTTCGCAATCTTGGATGTCAATTTCTTCGCCATTGTTCGTTCGGCCAACGCTGACCACCCAGATGATGGAGGCCCGCGCGCGATCTATCATCGATCGACGATTCGCGACTCACTCCAGAATAACATCAGAATGCGGTCGTTTCTTCGCGGACACAAGCGGTGAGCGAGGGAAATGTGTCAAGACGTTGTCGTAATGGATCGCGCGCGACCTATCCAGGTTTCCGCCGTCAGCGGCCTAGTTCGTCTCCGTGAGAAACCGTTCTTGACAAACTCGATTCTCAGGTCGCGACATGCCAGACGTGATATGACTCTGCGAGCCGTCGCCCAATGGCGCTCACCTTGATCAGCCGGAACGCGCTAGCTCGCATTATTCGTGACTTCTGATGCATTGACGGCAGCGTGTCGTCGTCAATCTCGCCAGAGATTGGGTGCATGTCGTAACGCGATCCCAATTTCCGGCGAGATTGACTACGAAGCCATGAATAATGCGAGCTCGTGAGTTCCGGCTGATGATCGATGGTCACTTGTCAGCCTCTACTGGAATCGCTGCGGCGAAAATGCGGTGGGGTCAATGTGTGGCGAGTGGCCGGACATCAGTTCGGCGATCAGTTTGCCGGTCGCGGTGGCAAGGCTCATGCCCAGCATGTTGTGGCCGGTGGCGAGGTAGACGTTTTCGAGTCGCAGGGTGCGGCCGATGATGGGCAAGCTGTCCCAGGTCATGGGCCGCCAGCCGTACCAGGTCTGAAGTTCTCCGACCGACGACCCTGAGGCGAGGTAATGCGAGGCCGAGTCTTGCAACTGCTGGATGCGGCGCGCGGGGATGGAAGTGTCGAAGCCTGCGAACTCCATCATCGAGCCTAAACGGTAGCCATGCTCGAAGGGTGAGACTCCGACGCGGTGCTCAGGAAACAGCATCGGATAGCGCGGGCACGGGTCGGGCCGCGACATCGTCACGGAGTAGCCCTTGCCTTGCTCGATCGGGATCGGGCATTCGAGATCGGACGAGAGTCGAGAACTCCACGCACCAGTCGCGATCACGATGTGGTCCGCTGACAGAGTCCCCTGCGAAGTGGCGAGTTGCACGACTCGACCGTTTGACTTCTCGAAACGCTGCAATTGGCAATGCTCGATGAAGGTCACTCCGCGTTCCTGCAGCCGCTGCGACCAACTGGCATTGAGCAAGTCTGGACGGATCGAAGTGTCGTTCGGGTAATGAAAGGCTCCGGCCAGACCGGGCTTCAAAGCCGGATCGAACGCGGCGAGATCACACCCTTCGATTCGGCGGGCCGCCACGCCGAAATGCTCGGTCAGCAGTCGATCGTTCTTCGCGAAGTCCTCCATGCCGTGCTCGGTCTGCAAGACGTACAGCAGGCCGGTTTTTTTCCATTCGCACTGCAAGGCTTCGTCGCGCATCAGGCGTTTGTATTCCTGCATCGAGGAATCCAGGATCGCTTTGAGATGCTGCCCGGCCGACAGCATCTGTCGGTGATTGCAACGCCTGGCGAATTGCCACATCCACTTCAGCAAGGCGGGACTCAGACGCGGCTTCACTCGGAAAGGAGCTTGCGGATTGAAGAGCGATTTCAGAGCGGTGCCGATCGCTCCCGGTTCCGTCAGCGGCAGCACATGGCTGGGGCAGATGTAACCGCAGTTGCCATGCGAGCACGCGCCGCCGATCGTCCCTTGATCGATCACAGTCACTCGCAGACCGGCCGCACTCAGGTAATGAGCGCACGCGATGCCGATGATCCCTGATCCGACAACGATGACGTCGGGCTTTGCGGTCGAGGTCACGAGGCACTCCCGATGGCGATGCCGTTGCGAAAGGGATCATCCGGCTGTTGAACCAGCGTCACGGTGACGCCGATCGTCCCGTGTCCACACATGCCGAGGTAACCGGCATTGTTGAAGTAGATCACGCCCGCCGCGCAGGTCGCGTCCACCGGCTCGCACAGCAACGCTCCAACCAACGCCTCTGATCCGCGCGGCTCGAGAATCACCGCGCAGCGAAAGTCATCGGCCGTCTCACGGAATCGCTGCAAGCGTTCGCGCAACGGTCCGTCGCCAAGATCCGGCCCGCCGCTCAACACGACGCGAGTCGGCTCGCCTTCCGTATGCGAATCCACCACGCGAATGCCGGAACCAACGTCGTTCAATTGCCTGCTGCCGGCCATGTGCCCCACCAATTCTTGAAGAGTTGCCATTGTTGCCGTGCGAACTCGCGCTGAGACGGGCTGAGAGCATCCGACTCGTTGAAGTGCAGCTCGTACTCGGTGTTGCCTTCCAAGACCAGGAGGTACTTGTAGAAGAGCACCAAGTCCGGCCCCTCATCGAACTTCGAGAGCACATGCAGCGCCTCTTCGAGTTCCAGCGCTTGTTGTCGTGCTGCGGCGTCTCCGGCAGCAGCTTGCTCGCACAAGGCGATTAGTCGCAGCACCGGCTTCGGCAGCGCGTTGCCGATGCCCGTGATGGCTCCGACCGCTCCGCAACGCACGAAGCCGTGAAAGACCTGCGTATCAACGCCGACCATCAACGCGAGATCGAGATCGCCGCTCGTGATGAATTCAGCCGCATAGCTCAGCGATTCCGCTCCGCCGAATTCTTTGAAGCCGACCAGATTGCGATGCTCGCTCCGCAACTGCATGAACAACTCGGCCTTCGTCTGAAAACCGTAGTAGGGGCTGTTGTAGATCACCGCCGGTAGATCGCCCCCCGCTTTCAAGACCGCCGAGAAGTGAGCCCGCTGAGCCGCCGCCGAACTGCCTCGCGACAGCAAACGCGGGATCAGCATCAGCCCCGCCGCTCCGACCGATTTGGCGTGAGCCGCATATTCCGCCGCGAGTCGAGGATTCTGGGCTCCGGTGCCGACAACGACCGGCACTCCCGCCTCGACAAGCCGCCGCACCCCCTCTTGCCGCTGCTGATCGGTGAGCAACGGCCAGTCCCCCATCGACCCGCAATACACGACGGCTCGCATCCCGACGTCGATCAATTCCCGCGCTTTGCGGACGAGTGCCTCGTAGTTCACCGAGCGATCAGGAAAACACGGCGTCATCAGCGCCGGCATGCAGCCACGAAAGACATCAGAAGTCGACATCAAGTATTCCCTTTCAAGTTGAATGAATAAGCGTGTCCGAATTCACGATCAGCCGGAACGCGCTACCGTCCGGCAATTTGGTCTTAACAAGTAGCCGCACTCGCCAGAGTGTGGGCATCCCACGTTCTGGCGAACGTGGCTACCTGTCATTTCAAAATTGGTAGACCGCTAGCGTCCGGTTTACTTTGGAAAATCCACTTCGCGTAGGCTATCGAGTCTTGCCGACGACGTCTTGAGGCTCAAACCTCATCGGCCACTCATGCGTTGGCCCTACCGTTTCTTCAGGTACGCGTCGGCCATGCCGTCGCCCAGCAAGAGCGTTCCCTTGGTTCCGAAATGCAGCCGAGCATGAGGCAACTCGGACGTCTTGATGATCGTGATCCACGGATCGGTCCGAGCCAGCTCGTTCAACGCGGCGTTGACCGGTTCGATGTTGCGCCACGGAGCGTTCTTGTGTTGCTCGGAGATGAACCACTGAAGATCGGGCTGCTTCAGATCGACGCGGACCCGATCGATCAACTGCTTCAACCATTTGGCGTTGTTCTGTGAGTACGGCCCGAAGTAGGTGTCGTTCTCGCCCGTGTGCCAGAAAATGCCTTCGAGGCTGCTCTCGAAGCCTTGCTGCTTCAGGTCATCCTGAGCCGAACGGATGAAGCTGATGAGCTTCGGATAAAGATTGCGATGCGACTCGGCCGAGCCGTTGGGAAACCAATCGGGGCCTTGGGCTCCGCTGTGAGTGAACTTGACGATGGCCACTCCCTCTTTGGCATCCAGCGACTTCCGCAATCGAGCACCAAAGCTGAGTTCGGGTCCGAAGTTGCCGAGATCGTCCACTGGACCCAATGGTTCCCAACCGGTTGACGACTTCACTCCGCCGCCCAGCGAATAACGAAACAAGACGTTGTTCTGATCCTTGCCCAAGGACTCGTAGCTCGGCTGCTGAGCGATTTCGGAGACGAACGAATCCTCGCCTTCCATGTTGCGCTGCCCGGCCAGCACGAACAGTCGCACGCGGGCCGGCTTGGCGATCGGCAGTTCGTTCTTGAAGCGGCGATCGGTTGATGCCAGCGGCTGCCCGATGTCGCGGAGATATGCGGCCGCAAACGCATCGCCCATCTGAAGCTGACCCTGAGTGCCGAAGTGATAGTGCGGCTGTCCGCTCCCCATGACCTCGAACGCGAGATGCGACGTCGGCACCCAGCGCAAGAGCGGATCGGCCTTCAGCACTTGCTCTTGTTGCTGACGCAGGATGCCGAGGTTGCTGCGGTGATCCATTCCCCAGATCCCTTTTTCGCTGACCTCGGCGATGTACCACTTCAACTCCGGAGCCTTCAGGTCGGCTCGCAGCCGCGCGACGAGCTTCGTCAGTCCGTCGGCATATTGCTTGTAGAGATTGCGGTCGAGCATGTCGTTCTCACCCTGATGCCACATGACCGCTTCGAGCCGATAGCAAACGCCACGCTTGTCCAACTCTTGCAGCGACTCGCGAATGAGCTGGAGAGTTCGCGGGTAAAGCTTCTGCCCCTTGTCCGGCGCATCGGGATTCCAATCAAACGCGATGGTCGTCCCTCCCACCGCCGACTTGATGATGGCGATCGGGAATTGAACCTGCTGCCGGACTCGTCGAGCAAACGTCACTTCCGGCCCGAACGACCGCAGCGGCTTGAGTGGAACCCACCCTTTGGAAGATTCATCGCCATTGCCCAAGAGGTACGAGCAGAGGACGTCTTTCTGAGGCTCGCCGACACCTTTGAAGTTCGGGTAGTCGTCAATGCGCTCGGCGTTTGCATCCGATCCCACCATGTTGGACTGACCGGCGAAGAGGAAGACGCGTGTGACCTCCTCGGCGAAGGTGGAACCATTCGTCATGAAGGCCAACGCCACCAACGTCAGGGCTGGCACGATCGCTTTTCGAAATGACAGATTCACGGTTTTCCTCATTCAATGGTCGGACGCTTGCTGGCAGTCAGCGACTTCTCCAGAGTCTGTTGAAGACGCCGTAGCACAGGCGACCCGCCTGTGATTTTCAATTAGAACCCCGAGCAGGCGAGCCGGCTACTCTACGTTTTCAAATGGCGGACAACTCAAATCTGCGTCTGGCATTTTCGCTGAGATCGCCACAGCATTCGACAACCCGCATGCTACTTGAATTCGTCGAGTGAGCTACGCTTCAAGCTGCGTCGTTTGCAGCATCTCGCTGAAGGCTTGCGACTGGACGACGTTTCGCTGGCCGCGTTGCTTGAGTTCGTCCTGGAGCAGCTTGGCGAGCAGTTCGGCGGCAACGTTCTTGTGTTTCAGGCCGCGCAGTTCGGCAAGGAACTTTTCGGACAGGATCGAGATGTCCGGTCGCTTGATGCCCGCCGCGGTGAACACGTCGATGATCTCGTCTTCGGCGGTGATGGCCTTCGAGACGAGTTGCCGGATGGCGTGATCGAGGTCTTCTTGTGTCTTCCGTTCGCCGGAGGGTTTTACGAGTGCCGATCGCACAGCTTGGAAGAAGGCGATATCGTCGCGCAGGCGGATCGCTTCATCGTGAGCGGCACACAAGGCGAAGGCACGGGAGATGTCGGTCACGACCTTGGTGAATCGAGCCTTCCCGTCTTCCTGTTGCAAGACGTGTTCCTGACCGGCGGGCAACAGGCCGAGCCGTTCGGCCGACGTACCGGTCATCCATTTCGACCAGTCGAAGCCGTGCATCAAGTCGCAGCAGACTTCGTACTTCTCCAACAGCACGGCGACCGCTTGAGCCGTGTCGATGATGGGCGAGCCTTGGCCGCCGCTTTCGGTGTAGGTCGCCAACGCCTGCTTCAACTGATCGGCCAGTCCGAGGTAATCGACGATCAACCCGCCCTGCTTGTCACGGAAGACGCGGTTCACGCGAGCGATGGCCTGCATCAGTCCGTGGCCGCGCATCGGTTTGTCGGCGTACATCGTGTGCAGGCAGGGGGCGTCGAAGCCGAGCAGCCCCATATCGCGGACGACGATGCGGAACGTCGTGCTCAGACAAGCCCGACAGCCCGGAGTTCGGCAATGCTTTCGCGGATAAGACGTTTTGCTGTTGGGAGGAACTTGTAGCTGATTCGTTTTGTGGGCTTGCCGGTTGCTTTGATCAACGGGTGTGAGGCCATGCTCTCGTAGCGGCGATCATGGACTTCCTTTGCAAGCTCGTAGGTCTTTGGATACTTCGTGGCAAACCTTCCTGTGGGAGCATGGAGCACGCTTCCGATCTGGCCGAGCGCGTAATGTCCGATGGCCGGGTCCGCTCGGTAAATAGCGTCAATCAAAAGGTCGTCGAACACGTCGAGGAAGTTGACGAACCCTGAGATATTCACGCCAGACGCAGCAACCGTCTCGATTGCTTGAAGCTCCGCTTGTGAATATCGGCCACCAAACAGTTTCTTCCAGTTTGATGCCGGAATTCTGTGATCGAGCTTGGCCAAGGCGTTGTTGATGCCGCAGTGGGCAGCGGTTGATCGTTGAATCATGCCGAGTTCCTTCATCAGAAGCTCAGCCGACTTCTTCCATGACTTGCGATGGCCAGGCGGAAGGCGTGCAACCTCGAATCCCCTCCAACCCGCCGCCAGCGCCGCATCACAACCCGTATCTTTTACTCCTGCATCCACAATCGCCTGAATGGTCGTCGCGCCCAGCGATGCCGGGACTGCTGCTTCGATCAATTCGGTGCGAGCCCACCAGGATGGAGCAACACGGCACGCATACGCGACTTGACCTGCGGACAGCTCACCGGTTCGTATTAGGAAACGGCCAATTGCTACTTGAAGGTCCGCATGCAACGCTTTCGGTGCCCATTGCTTCTTGAGAAACAATGCCAAGACGCGATCTTGCCCATTTGTGAGCCGACCATCCGCTGCGGAAATGAACTCGGCCGTGACTGATGGGTAGAGGGTGCTGGCCTTGATCACCTCAACCAGCTTCTCACCAGCGACACGGGGCAACTTCGCGTAGCGTCTCAGGTAGTTGCAAACGTTGCGGTAAATCTCGGGGTGATGTTCCAAGATTCGCCACAGTCGGGCCGTCAGCGGCGCGGACGGCGTGGCGTGGGCGAGTAGATACTTGAACCGTGTGACGTCGGTGATTCGGTAGCGGGGCGTCAACTCCTTGATTCGTGCAAGCAGCTTCTTCTGGTCGGTAACGCCCCGCTTGATCGCCGCCTCGGGTGGGTTCGATACGGACTTTAGTTCGTCATCGATGTTCGTGATTCGATGGATGCCGATTTTGCCGCTCTGAGGGAAAAGGCCGATGTCCTTGCTCATCTCATCGAGCCTGACCAGCAACCGTCGGAGCGTGTGCTCGTCCTTGGCGAACAGCCGAATGTCGTCCACGTAGCGGAGATAGCGGAAGTCGGTGCGCTTCAGTTTCAGGTCATCGAAATACGAGAGCACCACCTCGGACAGCAACCCGGAGGAAAGTGGGCCTTGCGGGATGCCGTGGTTATGGAAGATGTTGCGTCCCGTCGCCGTCCATTTCTCCAGCCACTCCGTGAGCGAGGTGCAGAAATCCGGGTCGAATCCCAGTTTGGCGAGGAAGTATTTCAGCACACGGTGGTCAAGACTGTCGTAGCAGGCCGTGAGGTCGAAACTCGCTGTGTAAACGTAGCCGTCCGTGAATGACTGTTTCGTGGCCTGGTTGAAGGCTTTGTAGCCGTCGGTCCACTTTCGGTAAAACCACGTCGAGGTCTTCCCCGCGTAAAGGTGCCCGAAGACAGTTTTGTTGTAGCGCTGGACGACACGCGGGTGGAGCTTCTCCGCGATGAGATTCATCGCGGCTTGATAGACAATCTGGTCCTCGACACTCAGCAGCGAGTAAGGTCGAAGGATGCCTGACGCCTTCGGGAGAAAGAGCTTCGTGGAAGGCTCTGGCCCGTAAATGCCACGCCTCAACCGGTCGGCCAAATCATCGAGGAGTGCTTCCTCAGCAATGGCGAAACGCTGATAGAGAGAACGGAAATACGACTTGTAGGCGGCGTCGGGATTCGACCGCAGCCAGCGCCACGCACGGCGAAGGTTGTCGGGATTCCGTAGTTGGTCGAGGTCCGCCATGCTTGCTCACGAGTTAAAGATGCGGTCGAGGAGTGAAGGGAGCAGAGCGGCAGTGCGCTGGCTCGCTTGCGCCGCTTCACTTCGGACTTTTCTTCGGAGGTCGAGTAGCTTCTGGAATTCGGCTTGTGTGCCGAGAGGAACGATGGGGACTTTGATTTTGTTCAATCGCTCGAC
>CAZPUJ010000740.1:0-8796 GCA_964589725.1 uncultured Planctomycetaceae bacterium | reverse complement strand
GCTGGCGACGGCGAATGCCGGTTGGTCGCCGCGAGCGTATCACCAAGCGGCCGTGCTCAACGACAAGATGTACGTCTTCGGCGGCGGCAACTATGTCCCGAAATATCACGCGGTCAACGATGTCTGGTCGTCGGAAGACGGTGTGACTTGGACCAAGCTGGCCGACGCGGCTGGGTGGAATCCACGACTGTGGTTTTCGTCCGCCGTGTATCGCGACCGGATGTGGGTCATCGGCGGCTGGTCGAACAACCCCTCAAAGAATTGGGGAGACGCCTGGTCTTCGAAGAACGGCAAGGACTGGAAGCAGTTGAAGTCCGATGTGATCTGGAAGGAGCGACACGAGCATTCGGTCTACGTGTTCCAGGACAAACTCTGGATTGCCGGCGGCCACGCGCAGCCGCTCAGCAGCGAAGTCTGGTCGTTGGAGATTCCCAGGGATTGGTTTAAGGATGAGTAGGAAGGTCAATGAACCATGTTGGTTTCTCGTTCGAGTTCCGCCAGAATGCCTTCATCGACTTCCAGAATGTCTTCCGGTGGCAATTGAGACAGCGTCTTGCCATCTAACTGGTCTTCGTCATCGGCCGAGCGTCGGATGGCGGGGCTTGTTCTTGACGGTTTGAACTTCGGTTTGTTGGCCGGGATTTTCGACGGCGACTCGGGTGACTCGACCGGCTTTTCGATCACTTTTCCGGCCGGCGACGCGATGTGCGGACGCGATCCTTTCGTCGTCGTTTCCGTAATGGGCAGTCCTTGGACCGCGCCGCGAGTGGTCTGCGTCGACTTTGACTCGCCGTCTCGATCGGGAATCGTCAGCTTCATCCCGACTTTCAGATCGTTCGGGCTGTTCAATTGGTCTTTGTTGGCTTGATAAATGTCCAGGAAGCGAGCCTGTGAACCGAGGTGTTTTCCGGCAATGGAAGACAACGTCTCTCCCTCGGTGACCACGTGAAAGCGTGGCTTCGCCGTCGAAATCTTGGAGTCATCGCCCACTCGGCGGGTTGTCGTACCGTCGTTGCTGGCGATTTCCCAATCGGTATTGCCCGACCGGATGGGTGCGGCTGCGGCGCGCACATCGGCGGGAGGATCCAGCGGCGAGATTCCCGATTCCGCCGGCCCCTCATTCGGGTCGAACGGATCCTTTGACGCGTTGACCTTCGAACGCGACGCGGTCTTGCCACCGGAGTCCTTGCGAAAGAACTCCGGCAGTTCCCACACAGGCCGATCCTTGTTCGAGCGATCAGTCAACCGACGGGACTCGTTCGTCCGCGATTTCCGGTCCGCCTCCACGCTGTCCAGATGGGGCGGCTTGTCTCGGCGAGCGATCTCGTCGTCGAGGCCCCTGGCATTCTGCAGCTCCGGCAAATTATCCATCGTGCGTGGAGACTCGGGGCGAAAGAAGAACGCTCCCACGAAACTGACCAGCAGAATCGCTAAAGCCAATCCAACCTTTTTATCCCGGTGCATGATGCCCTCGACGGAAGCTGCCACGGTGTGGTGACGATCCGTCAGAGAATTTGCACTCTAGGGAGACGTTGACATTTGGAAACTGCGCCGCCCGGCACGTAATTTTAAGTTTGCCGACCACAAAATCGGTCGTGAGCCGTATGCCGGGAACGAAGGCGAAATGTTCCGCTTCTGGTCGGCAAAGCATTTGACAAACGACGTTTCAGCATGTCATTTCTTTGCCGGCGAATCGCCGGTCACTATCATCGTGCTGGTCCGCCGACACCCAGAACGTTTTTGACCCACCCAGCAGGAGGAACAAGCATGGCCACTCGGAAGGAGCAACGGCAGCAGGCGAAACGCAAAGAAAGAGAACGGCGAATTACGGAGAAGTCGCAGACGGAGCGCGTTTCCGAAAAGTTGCAAATCGCACTCGATGATGTGGACGATCGTTTGTTGCACCTTGGCGGCGAGACGGCTCGGCGGATTCTCGAAGAACTGGCCGAGCGTTGGCCGAACAACTCGGAGGTGCTCAGCCGGCTGGTTCAGGTTTATCAACGCTTGGGCTGCGTCGCCGAAATGGAGGCGACAGCCGAACGCGGGGCACGATTGGCTCCCCATGATCCGGATGTCATCGCGCAGTGGTGTTGGTGTCTGGGAATGGCGGGCGTGCCCGGGCTGGCGGCACAAGCGGTTCGACGATTCCTGGGACGTTGGCCGAATCATCCGAAGAGCGCCGGTCTACGCGACATACTATCGATGTGCGAGAGGCAAGTCGTCGAAAACTTGCGGACCATGAAAGTCGACAACGACGAGCGTGGCCGGCAGGCGTTGGAAGCTCACGAGCGTGTCTTCCAGGCCATGCAGCGCGGTGAGTTCGAGCGTGTGATTCTGCTCGGCGAAGCGGCTCTGCAACAGCATCCACCCCTGTCTGCCATCTTCAACAATTTGGCCGAGGCGTACTTTCACACCGCCCGATTGCTCGACGCTTGGAACGCCTCGCGCCGAGCGGCCGAAATTCAGCCCGACAATCTGATCGCACAGTTCAACGTCGTGCGGTTCTCTCTGCTGTTGGGACACCGCGACGAGGCGAACCAGATCGCCGACCGCATCCGATCGCTGCGGCCCGAACGCTTCGACTTTTGGAGCAAGCTGGTTTCGGCATTCGTCCTGTTGGAACGCTATGACGAAGCTCTGCAAGCCGGAGACGACGCGCGGACGTACGCCGATCCCAAAGATTGGGAAACCCCGGATGCGGCCGAACTGCACCACGCCATCGCCGTCGCACTGGCGCATCGTGGTCGCGCGTCAGAGGCGGAGTCTCACTGGCGATCCGCTCTGAAAATGCGCCCGGGCTTCGCGTGGGCTTCCGCCAACCTCGCCGACCTTCAGCGGTCCGTCGGTGAACGCAATGGAGCGTTTCTGTTCCCGGTCGAAAACTTGATTCCGCGCGCGTTGCTCGACCGCCTGGCGCGGTCCCTCGAAAAACTCGGCAAGAACGTGTCCAACGACGTGCATCGGTCGGCCGTTCGGCAATTCTGCGAAACCTGTCCCGGCCTGCTGACAGCCGTGCCGGTCATGCTTCGTATTGGTGATGAACACGCTCGAAAAGCGGCCGTCAAGTTGGCTCGCCTCATCGGCACTCCGGAAACGCTCGGTGCGTTGCGTGAGTTCGCGCTCAGCGACCGCGGGAGCGATGCCACGCGCTTCGACGCCATCACGCAACTCCGTCAGGTGGGCGCGGAGATCCCGGCGCCGATCCGTTTCTTTTCGATAGGCAAGTGGATCAACATCGAAACTCACGGTTTGGAAATCACGGGAGAGCCAAGCGTCTCGATTCCTACCAGTGTCATTCCTCAGATGGAGCGTGGCCGAGCGGCACTCGCTGCCGGAGACTTTCGCGCCGCCGAGCGATTCTTCCGAGAGACAATCTCGCGCGAACCGACATTCTTGTCGGCTCACAACAACCTGGCTGCGGCGCTGCTCTCGCAAGAACGCTGGGCCGACGCTCAAAACGTGCTGCGACATGTGCTCACTCTCGACGAGACGAACATCATTGCCCGCTCGAACTTGGCCCACCTCGCGATCCGCCGCAACAATTTCGACGAGGCCGCCAACTGGTTGAAGCCGTTGCGCACGTCTCTCAAGATGCACACTTCAGAGTTCGTCGCCATGACCGGCGTGGACTTCGAACTGGCGCTGCGTCGAGGACACTTTGACGTCGCTCGCGGATTGTTGAAATCGATCGAAAAGGTTTATCCTGACTACCCGAACCTCATCACATTCCGAGCACAGCTCCGCCTCGCCGAAACTCACGCGGAATCTGTTCGCTCCAAGGAGGAAGCCTACACCTCGCGCGGCCAGGAATGAGACAGGCGAGCGGGGTGGCGTCAGCCCCCCGGTTCTGCGGCGAATGCACCGGGGGGCTGACGCCACCCCGCTCGCCAGAATGTCGCACGCATGTCCGTGCGAGGTATAAGTCTCTCTCACGGAGCTAGAGAGGGATTCTGACGGGCCACAGTCGCCAGTCGCCGTCGCGGGCTTCGGGGGCATTGCGGTTGTCGGCGGGAAGTTGGCCATGTTCATCGATTCGATTGCGGCCAACGGAGTACAGCAGCGGCTGACCGTCGACAATTCGGTATCGCAACGGCTGGCCATCGAAGCGGTCCAGCGGGACTTCCGGCAACTGATCAGGAAAGAGTTGCTCCAATCGCTCCGGCCACCGTCCGTGCCGGCGCTGATAGACCGTCAGCGCGATCGCGGCCAACGTCGCGTCGCGGTTCTGTGTGGCGAACTTCGCCGATTGCCACGGGCGTAACGGATTCGGTTCTTTCTCGATCGAGATCAGCGGCTGCATGATGTCCAGGAATGGTTGCAGTCGCAGGCGTTGCCACTGTGAACGACTCCACTGATGCATCAATTCCTGCCCCGGCGATGGCTCATCGAGAGCTTGCTCCCACAGCGGCTTCGCGGACTCCGACTCTTCGAGATCGTAATACTGCTGTTGTGCGTGCTGCATCTCCGCCCGCGACGCGATGACGCCGGAACGAGCAGACCATTTCAGAATCCTTTCCGCCCGCGTGGCTTTGCTTGATGCCGCCACCTTCCCGAACAATTGCCGCTCAGCATCTTCCAACACATAGAAGTAGTCCTGCGTCAGCCGGCCGTCTCCGTGGCCATTGTCCGTGTAGAACCGTTGCAGCAGGTCGTCGCCGAATTCGCGATCCGATTTCAGTCGCAGCCGTCCGCCTCCCTGAAACGCGGCGATCCGATGAGCCAGTTGGCGCAGATCGTCGTCTGTCAGTAACGCGGGATCGTTCGCCAGGACGGTTCGCAGCCAACTCCAACTTTGGCCGGCATAGAAGAAACCAATGAGTTGAATAATGGCGCAGTCGGACGGCAGTTGCTCACCCAGAGACAAGTTCGCGGACCACGCTCGCAGCCACCGAACTCGATCACGTTCGCTGCGAGCCTGCTCGACCTCGATGGACAGCAATCCCTGAAGTTTTCGCAACTCTGGGATGTGCGGTAACAGAACTCCGACCAGGATGCCTCTGGAGCTTTCTTGCTGGCGGTTAAATCCCTGTGGGTCAAAGCCGCTGGGGCTAAGGGACTCCAACCACTCACGATTCGACGCGTCTCGATGCACAAAACCAAGCTGCCGTTTCTCCGTGCCTTGAAACGTCAATGCCAGTGCCGGTTGGTTGGTCTCCAGGTGTTCCAGCCAAAGCGGCCAGTGTTCCGAGCCAGTTCCTGCTTCCAAAGATTTCTCGCGTGCCTGCCAATCCTTGAGCGGTGATGCGTCTGGGAAGCTCGGTTTGCGAAATCTCTTCAACGCCGCACGGTACAGCGGCCACGCGCGGTCAGCTTCGGCAATCGCCTGTGTCCGCTGATCCCATTCGCCGACGTAATCGCGTTTGATCGTGGGCTCTGCAAGCACAAATCGGATCAACAGCCAACTCCAGCAGACGACGAGGATCGCCAAACACACGCCGGCTGCTTGCAGCATTCGCCGAGAGGCTCGCCAAGCCCACGGCCGCTGCCGCAGCTTGGCTCGCCGAATCAGCCGCGCCACGGCACGCGGCTCGCCGAATGTGACGACCAGTTCGGTGTCCGAGCGGCCCGCTTGCACTCCGTCTTCAAAATGTGCGATCAGCTCACAAGCCAAATCAATCCGCTCCCGCCGCCAAAGTCGCGTCCGCTGCACGACGTCGTCGATCAGTTGACTGATCGGTCTCGGCAACGAGTGCGCCAGACAAACTCGCGCATCCCCCAACCTCTCCAACGCAGGCAGCGGAAAAGCCAAGTTCGTAGTTCCGCCTTCAGGCGGTTGGTTGAGGAACGCACCGCCTAAAGGCGGGACGACGAACCCTTCGGCTAAGCCACGCAGCAACTCCGTTGCGAATTCCGCTCGTCGCTTTCGACCAACTTGGGAGACGCGGACGATGCGCCGTGCCGCCGCTTGAATCGGCTCCGGCAATCCTGACTCGGCAAGGATCGCTTCGACTCCCTCCGACGAACGTTGAAACTCGCGTTGCAGCCAATGGCGAATTCCACGAGACGCGGGCAACGTCCCGGTCAGACGCCCGCGAATCGCGTCCTGCCACGGGGTCGAGTTCAACAGCCGCCACCACTTCATCCAGGTTCGCCTGTGAGGATCGCGTGGTTCGCTCATGACGACGCCCCTCCCAAAGCTGGCCGAGATGATTTCTTGCCGCCACTACTCGGCAGAATGCCCAAGCCGACGAAAGCGTTCGCGAGCGCACGCCACTGCTCGACGCCATCGGCCAATCGCCGCTTGCCGTCCGCCGTCAGCGAGTAGTACTTCCGCTGACGTCCCGTGTCGCCTTCTTTCCACGACGCTTTGACGTACCCCTGAGCCTCCAAGTTGTAGAGCATCGGATACAGCGTCGATTGCCCCATGTCGAGCACACCCCCGGAATGCTCAGCCAACGCCGCGACCAACTCGTAACCGTATTTCGAGCCCGCCTCCAACAACTTGAGCACGGCCACCGGCCCCGCTCCCCGCATCAACTCCCGTTCAATCCGCATGATTCGCCTCCGAACTCAACACTGCCACACATGCCTTGTGTGACATAGTATGCGTGGCCGAGTCCGGGGAGTCAATTGAAGTCGGGTGCCACCGCACGGCTGGCTAATTTTCCCGATGGCGAAGTCTGGCCGGCCTCAATCCGAGTCGCAGTCCGAACGTTGTTGGAGGCCGACGACGTTGGCCGTTGAGACCGTACATCACCCCGCGGCGTCGCGCCTGCTCGTGAAACGACGGGACGAGTTGATGGCCCAACGCTTCGGCGAAGCGGGCAAGGGTGACGAGCGTTGGGTTGGCGTCGGGGTCGGTTTCGAGACGCGATAACGCGCTCTTGCCGAGTCCCGTTCAAACCAGCAGGGGCTCATAGCCGGCGTGGCGAAAGTGGCTGTCGGTGGTCAGGGCCTCGCGCAGTTTCAGTTCGTGCATGATGCAAAAACTGGAGCAGTCGGTGAACGACCACGGCTAGTCGTGATGTTTGAGGATGAACCGGCGCGTCGTCTCAAATCGGCTGGGTTCCATCCATTCAACGCGGCACGCGGACGAATTGAAAACGGCATCGAACAGCGGCTCGACCAGGTGGCCCAAGCCGCGGGCTTTCATCAGCGTCACGGTTTCATCGAGGACGTAGTCCGTGGTCACGAATCGGGCGTGAGCTTTCGCCGCCCGCGTCAAGATCGCGGTCGCTCGTTGGTGAGCGGGATCACGTTCGACCAACAACGCATAGAATCCGCTGGTGTCCACGAACGTTTCACGGGGCGTAGACGATTTCGTCGATTTCTTCATTGGTCAGCGGCGCCGCGTCACGAGAGGCCAGTCGGCCGAGTGAGTAAAAGGGATCATCCGCCACGACGACGCGGTCGCTGATCGGTTCCAGTCGCAGGACTGGCTTGCCGCGATGCGTCAATACCATTCGCTGCCCCTGTTGAGATTGGCGAATAACCGACTCCGCATTGCGGCGAAACTCTGGCAAGCTGATGTGTCGCATGCTGACCACTCCTCATGTTGAATTCTATGGTAACGGCTCGTCAGTCGTGCCAAGGTGACTTCCCACTGGCTTGACCAGAAGCGGAAGCGGTGAGAGTAGCCGGAGTGAAAGCGAGCGGAGGTTCGGGCGTTGGTGGAATCGACGCGACCCGGTGCGAGTAACTGACGCAACGGAATCTCGTCTTGCGAAGGGGGACGGGGGGGGTCCGCGCTGTTAAATGATTCTCACCGGAACCGCGTTCCCCCCGCGCGCGCGGCTTGTCAGGTTTCAGGTGGGGGGGTTGCGCGAGTCGCCATCGGGCGCGTTCGACACCACGGCCGATGTGGCTCTTGTGGCGTCCCAGTGTTTGCGGGCGAATGATCGCAGAGACGGGACGCCCCCCCGGGTCAAGGTACTCCCGGATTAGGGGCGGGGCGCGCGGCAACCGCATCGCGCCGATTTTGCCCGCATGGGACTTTTTGGGGACTGCCGCCGCCGCCTGTTGCCGCGCGGTGGCAGCATCGCGGCGATTCGGCGAGCGTTTCGCCGCGGTTGATCGAATCATTGCCACTTCCGCCGGCTACGTGGCGCTCAGAGCCGTCAGGATCGGCGATGGCAGAACAAAGCTTTCGCCGATCTCGCCCGCCGCCGCGGCGACGAGCGTGTCGTCGCCTTGGCCGCCGGCCAGCGTGTCGCCATCGGCTTGGCCGTTGATCAGATCGTCACCCTGCTCGCCCAGGATGATGTCCTGGCCGCCGTCGCCCAGGAGCGAATCGTCGCCATCGCCGCCGGTGATGGTGTCGCGCTCGGTGCCGCCGTTGACCGTATCGTTGCCGTCGGATCCAGTGATCAGGTCCGCACCCGATTGGCCGCTGATCACGTCGTTCCCGTCGCCGCCGTTGACGGTGTCGTTGCCCGATCCGGCCACGATGGAATCGTCGCCGTGGTCGCCGCGAATCTTGTCGTTGCCGGCGTTGCCGTTGAGCACATCGTTGTTGCGCCCGCCGTCGAGCGTGTCGTCGCCGTCGCCGCCGGTGATGTTATCACTGGCCGTTTCGCCCAACAGCGAGTCATTGCCGGCGTCACCGGTGATCGTGTCGTTGCCATCGCCGCCGCGCACCGTGTCGTTGCCGAGGTCGCCGGTGAGGAGGTCATTCCCTTGATCTCCGCGAATCGAATCATCGCCCGCGTCGCCGTCGAGCGAGTCGGCGCCGTCGCCGACCAGTGTGTCCGTGCCGTTGCCGCCGATGAGCGTGTCGTTACCCTCCTCGCCGTTGATCGAATCAATCCCGATGCCGCCAATCGCCTGGTCATTGCCGGCACCGCCGCGAATGCGATC
>CAZPUJ010000739.1:0-7820 GCA_964589725.1 uncultured Planctomycetaceae bacterium | reverse complement strand
ACCGCCGGTCACCTGTTCCACACGTACCTGCAAGCCCTGGGCGTGGACTCGACCGGTTCCTTCGACATCGGTGGCCGCCCTCAACCGATCGCCGATCCGGCTTATGCAGGGATCAAAGAACTCATCGCGTGAATTTCACGGCGAGATCGAAGTCCACTGCGCAAGCGGTGACAAGCCACCGCACTCCCAAATCACGTCCACTCGCGGGCGAATTGGAGGGCCCGCTGACGGACGGGTTCGGTGATGGTTTGATCGGCGGCAATGTCGGCGAGCCATTCGGACTGGGATTGGTCTTGGTCAGTCAGAAAGCGGATCAGACTCAACGCCTCACGCTGCGCTCGCAACTCCGGCGTCTACGGCGCGCGTTTCACATCTGCATCGCTCATGCAAAGATTGGGTTCAGGAATTGGAACGGTCATGCCAAGAAGGCGGGATGGCGTGCAACGTGAGGACGATGACTTGGCGGTCGTCTTCGTGGACTTCAAAGTGGACGACCAGCGGGGTGATGATCGCGACTCGCGTTTGAGAATCACGAGATTCGCCAAAGGAGACGGGATCGGAGCGAAGGACAAATTCGATTGCGTCGGCAGCTTCGCGGATCGCCTTGCGATCGGTGGCCGTCATCCAAAGTTGGGCGAGTTGCGCTTCGGCCGTGGCCTTCCAGACGACCGTGAACTTCATTGCTGATCCAAGTCCGTGAGGATTTTCGCAAGAGGACGCCCCGCCGGCCCGCGCCGAGCAAGTTCTAACTCGTCGTCCGAAACGTGTGTCCGCGACCAAGCCAGAATTAACTCGCGGTGCAGCAGAGGCGGCACGAAGTAGCCGACCAACTCCCCTCGTTCGTCTCGCAACTCGACTTCGGAATCTGTCTGTCCGAAGCGCGAGCGGAGATTTGGTTCCAGAATCAATTGAGTCATTTTTGGGCCTCGCATCACGAAACTCATCGGTACCGGTCAGGACGCGAATATATCACGCCACTTTGCCCGTCACCAACCCCATCCTAGGGCTTCCACTCGCGGGCGAATTGGAGGGCTCGCTGGCGGACGGGTTCGGTGATGGTTGGATCGACGGCAATGGCGGCGAGCCATTCGGACTGCGGTTTGCCTTGAGTACTCAGAAAGTGGATCAGACTCAACGCCTCACGCTCCGCTCGCAACTCCGGCGTCCACGGACGTGCGTCCCACAGCTTCGCCGTTCCATCAGCACTTGCCGAGGCCAGGCGCAGGCCGTCCGGACTAAACTCAATGCCTGTGACTTTAAATCTATGTCCTTCCAGAGTGAGCAGATCTTGTCCAGTTGCCGTGTCACACACCGTCAACTCGCCGATGCTGGTGGTGGCCAATCGCGTTCCGTCCGGGCTGAAGGCCACCGTCGTGCTCTCGTGGCGTGTGTTCGCCTTAAATGTAAGCAACTCTTTCCCGCTCGTGGCGTCCCATAATTTCACCGTCCCGTCTCCGCTTGTCGTCGCTAACCGCGCACCATCCGGACTAAACGCCACACTCCTCCCCACGATGCTGCCCCCTTCCAGAATAATCTCCTGGCCGTCACTCGCTTTCCAGATTTTCACCTTGTGATCCGCACTCGCCGAGGCGAGCCGGTGACCGTCCGGACTGAACGCCACGCTCATGACCCAACTTGAGTGTCCTTTGAGTGTGAATATCTCCTTGCCGCTCATTGCGTGCCACACCTTCACGGTCCCATCCTTGCTTGCAGAGGCCAGCCGTTTCCCGTCGGGACTAAACGCCGCGTTTTCAACATTCGTGTGTCCTTTCAACGTGAGCGTCTCCTTGCCGGTCGTCGAATCCCAAACCCTCACCGTTCCGTCGTCACCTGACGACGCGAGCAGTCGGCCATCGGGACTTAATGCCACACTATTGACGGAGTAGTCGTGACCTTTCAACGTCAGCAACTCCTGGCCGCTCGTGGTCGTCCATATCTTGATCGTCCCATCCTGGCTTGCCGATGCCAGCCGCTGACCGTCCGGACTGAATGCAATGCTAGTAACTTCACCCTCGTGGCCTCTCAACTCGTGTCTCTCCTGACCGGTCGTCGCATTCCAGACTTCAACCGTGCGATCCCCGCTTCCTGACGCCATCCGCTGTCCGTCCGGGCTGAATACAAGGCAAGTGACAGACAGAGTGTGCCTTTTAAGCGTGAGAGTCGTCTCGCCGCTGATTGCGTTCCACACCTTCACAGTCCCTTCTCTGTTTCTCTGTTTGCCGAAGCCAACCGTTGGCCATCCGGACTGAACAGCGCACTGGTCATTTCTCCCACGCGTTCTTTCAACGTCAGCGTTTCCCGTCCGCTTCTCGCGTCCCAAACCTTCAACGTACTATGCCCCAATACCGCAGCCAGACGCTGACCATCGGGACTGAATGTCACGCACTTTATCTCGACGTCGCATTTCAATGTGTGCAGCGCCGAATGACACAAATGTTCCCAGTAGTACCATTCAAAACCGCGAAGAGCTTCGTTGCCCGATCGCGGCGCGTAGCGATTGACCAGTTCCACGGTTTTTCCCACGTGGCCGTGTTCCCAAGCACTCTGAGCCAAGTTCATGTGCGCGATGTAGAGATGGCGTTTCGCAAGCTTCGTTTGCCGAGTGGCTTCGGTAGCCCTTTCATCGGCACGCTTGGAGTTCGCACCGGCTCGAATCGCAAAGTAACTCGAAACGACGGTGCCGATCACCAAGAGTGCGGCGATGGCTGTGGTCATCGCAGCCAGCATTGGATT
Source organism: uncultured Planctomycetaceae bacterium (assembly GCA_964589725.1). Taxonomy (GTDB): domain Bacteria; phylum Planctomycetota; class Planctomycetia; order Planctomycetales; family Planctomycetaceae; genus CAYSHJ01. Next base: position 5,087 of record CAZPUJ010000739.1, on the reverse strand, counting down.
TCGTCGGCACCAGCGCCAGGCGCGTTCGGGCTTGCTCACGGGCCGCGCGGTGATTGGCTCGCCGCTGAGAAAGCGTTGCAGGTCGGCGGCGACGTCGGCGGCGGTGGCGTAGCGCTTGGGCGGGTCTTTTTGCAGGCACTTCAGCGCGATGGTCTCCAGGTCCAGCGGGACGCCGGCGTTGAGTTGCCGCAGCGAGACCGGTTCTTGTTCCAAGACTTGCCGCAACGTGTCCAGCGCACTGGCGGCTTGGAACGGCGGGCGGCCGGTGAGCAGGCAATACAGGATGGCTCCCAGCGAGTAGATGTCGGCGGCGGGGCCGATCTCATGGACTTTGCCCGACGCTTGCTCGGGCGGCATGTAGCTGGGAGTCCCCATTACCGCGCCGCTGGCGGTCAGGTCGCTACCTAATTGTTTGGCGAGTCCGAAGTCGGTGACTTTGGGAATGTAGGTCAGGCTTTCAAGCCTGACCTACGGTTAGCAGCACGTTGGCGGGTTTCAGGTCGCGATGCACGACTCCCGCCAGGTGCGCGGCATGAACGGGCTTCGGCGATCGTACGCAGCATGCGGGCCGCGTCCTCCGGCGGCAGGGGCGTGCCGGCGAGTTTCTCGGCGAGCGTTCCCCCCTCGCAGTATTCCAGCGAGAAGTACGGCTGACCGTCGTGCTGGCCGACTTCATAGACCTGCACGACATTCGGATGTCGCAGCCGAGCAATCGCATCGGCTTCAGACAGAAACCGCGCTCGCTCGACCGGCCCGGAATGAGCGGCAGCCAGCACCATCTTCAGCGCGACGATCCGCTTCGGCGTATGTTGCTGAGCTTTGTAAACGACTCCCATTCCGCCACGGCCCAGCTCAGAGAGAATCTCATAGCCGGGAATCGAGAGCGCGACGGCGGATCGTCCGCTGGGTGCTGTGCCTTTTGAATCTGTGTCGGAGTCCGCGCGTCCAATGATCGTGACCACCTCGCTGGGACTGACCTGTCCCGGACTGTCTTCAGCAGCAGCGGCATCGGTCGAGACGGAACTCTGCTCATTCGGCAGCACCGTGGATTGGTCAGCCAAGTTTCTGATATTCTCGACAGGCGGAAATAACTCGGTCAGCACCGATGCTCCATCGCGAACCAGCCGGCCATAGTCCTCGTGCGCGGGCGACTCGCCTTGTTGAACCCGGCACTCGATGTCCACCGCAATCAACTCACGCAGCAACGCCGCTTGCTCGGCAACCGGCACACGGTCCAGATACGTCTGAATCTTCGGCCGCCGCCCCGCGCGGAATTCGACTTCGAATTCGTCGCACAGCGCGTCGATCCGACCCGACAGGGACAACGACGAAAGGTGGTCAGACCCGCTCATCGCGAACTCCGAGCAGTCTTGGATCAGCGCATCACACTACCGATTTGTCGATGGGTTTGCCATTTCATGACACGGCTGGCTAGAAGTTTCGTTTGTGTTGAGTCTGCAGCTGTAGCCACGCTCGCAAAGAGCGTGGGGGAGACCACGTTTGAGCGAGGTTCCCCACGCTCTTGGCGGGCTTGTTGAATTAGTCCGCCGCCGAGTTCACCTCGGCGGTTTACGCGTTTCTGCACTACGTTTTTCCCGATGAATTCGAGTAGTGCAGAAACGCTTGAACCCCCGAGGCAAGCTCAGGGGCGACTAAATCAACAGACTCTTGGCGAGCGTGGCTACGGGCCAAATTCACAAATTCGCCAGCCGTGCATTTCACGAAGAAGCGACTCGCAGCCCGACGCTTGGAAACGCAATGATTCTGTACTTCATCAACCTTGAGGAATGAAACAGCACCGGAGATTTCCATGCCTGACTTTCAGACAGTGGCTCACGTCGGTGATATCCCGGAAGGTGAAGGGCGATCGTATTGCGTTGGCGGCAAGATGGTCGCCGTGTTCTGCGTGAACGGCGAGTATTCCGCGCTCAACGACGTGTGCCCGCACATGGGCGCGTCGCTGGCCACCGGATACGTCGAGGACAACGCCGTCACGTGCCCGTGGCATGCGTGGCGCTTCTGTGTGAAAGATGGGACGTGGCTGGACAATCCCAAATCGAAAGTTCGCACGGAATCATTCGCCGTGCGCGTGGTTGGCCACGAGATTCAAGTGCTCGTGCCCGACCCAGCCGTTCCCGATTCGTAAGCCCAAACGAAAAGCCCGGCTTCTGAGAGAAGCCGGGCCTTTTGCGTTTGCCAATTGGGTTGACTTGGGCTGTCCGGAAATCTCACACCAATTCGTGGATGAGCTTTCGCTCGTCAGTCAAGTATTGCGGGCGGCCGTTCGGATCGATGAGCGTTGTCGTCTCGGCGTCGATGCCCAGCAGTTTGTAGACCGTGGTGAAGACGTTTTGCAGGTGGATCGGGCGTTCTTGAGGGACTTCACCCCAGCGGTTGGTCGAGCCGATCGCTTGGCCATGCCGCATGCCGCCGCCGCCGAGGAAGAAGAAGCCGGCACGAGCCCAGTGATCTCGGCCGGCTCCACCGTTGATCCGCGGCGTGCGGCCAAACTCGCCTGACATCATGATGATCGTGTCGTCGAGTAGCCCGTGGGCGTCGAGGTCTTCGATCAACGAGCTCAAGCCATTATCGAGACTCGGCAACTGCGTCTTGAGGTGTCCGAAATTGTTTCCGTGCGTGTCCCAGCCGCCCCACGAAAACGTGACGCAGCGTGCGCCAGACTGAATCAGCCGGCGCGCGAGAATCATGCGTTGATTCTGCTGATCTTTTTCGATGCCGTACTTCGCCAGAATGCGCGGGTCTTCGTGTCGCAGGTCGAGAGCCTTGGCAATTTCGCCCGACGTGATCAGGCCGACCGCTCGTTCGGTGAAGCTGTCGAGCGCGTTCATCATGCCGCGCGAGTCGACACCCCCGCGGACGCGGTTGAGGCCGCTGAGCAACGCCTTGCGGTCATCGAGTCTTTGCAGATTGACCTGCTGGTTGAGTGTGAGATTCTGTCGGCCGATGCCGTCCGGTACAAAAGCACCATGCACTTGGCCAAGGAATCCAGGGGTCGAGGTATGTGTCAGATCAACGAAGGTCGGTGCGGTGCCCTGCGGCGACACTTGAGCGGGACCGAACAGCTTCGACATCACCGCCCCGATGCTCGGTCGTCCGCCGATCGTCCGCAACGCGTTTACCGACCAGCCCGTGTCGGATTGAGTGTTTGTGTGCTCCTCGCTGACGCCGGTGAGCGAGCGAATGACCGAAAACTTGTTGGCCAATGTCGCGAGCTTGGGCAGATGTTCGGTGATCTCGAAGCCGGGGACGTTGGTGGCGATCGGCCGGAACTCACCTCGGATTTCGGACGGTGCGCTCGGCTTGAGATCGAACGTGTCCAGATGCGTCGGCCCGCCGCTCAAGAAGATGTTAATGATCGACTTCTTGCTCGGCTTCACCGCCGCATGAGCTTCCATCCGCAACAGATCCGCCAGCGTCAGACCGCCAAAACCTAAAGCACCGATCTGAAGAAACGATCGTCGAGAAACCGCATCGCAATGCCGCTGTCGCTCGCCAAGAATCGTCAACATCGTCGGACTCCTTCTGAGGTTTGAGGGATGGCGGCACAACGCACTCGGGATCGATGATCGATAACCCCTGCCGCAGCCGAACTTCCGCGAGGATTATTCTCCATATCGGACAAATCAACAAGGTTTGATGTCAAAAAACTGCACGGCCGGCCTTGGGAAATCCTGTAGCCCCGGCTCTTGTGGCCGGTTTGATTCGGATTCGTCCGAAAAAAATCGGATTCGTCCGAAAAATACCAGCAGTCTCATCACTCAGGCCACAAGGGCCTGGGCTACAGGTTCCGTAGATTGAAGAATTACCCAGCCGTGTCAAAAACTTCCGGGTCGTCACGACCGGCCGTTCCAGTTGTCGACCGTTTGTCAGGCTAAAATTTCGTTCACGACGCGACACGGCCGCCTCGCCGTGAGCTGCTGCTCTTGGCCGTTATGGATGTAGCTGAGCTGGCTGTGGTCGAGGCCGAAGCGGTTAAGCAGAGTCGCTTGGAAGTCGTTGGCAGTGACGATGTCTTTCACCGCTCGATGGCCGAACTCGTCGGTTTCGCCAAACGTCATGCCACCGCGGATGCCGCCTCCGGCCAGCCACGTCGAGAAACCTTGGCCGTTGTGGTCTCGGCCACAGGTCGCTTGGTCGCCTTCGGTGACGGGCAGGCGTCCAATTTCGCCGCCCCAATGCACGACCGTGCTGTCGAGCAGACCGCGGCGTTTGAGGTCGGTCACGAGCGCGGCGGCTGGCTGATCGGTCTTGCGGCAGATGGCTGGCAGGTTCTGGCGAATGCCGGTGTGGTTGTCCCACGGTTGTCCCGCGAGAAACAGTTGCACGAATCGCACGCCGCGCTCGACCAGTCGCCGAGCGATCAAACAGCGAGTGCCGTACTCGCGAGTCTCATCGTGATCGAGGCCGTAAAGTTTTTGGGTCTCTTCGGTTTCTTGCGACAGGTCGAGTGCTTCCTTCGCCGCTATCTGCATGCGCGCGGCCAGCTCATACGATTGGATGCGAGCTTCCAAATCCGCCTCGCCCGGATGCTGTTCGAGATGCCGGCGATTTAGCTTGGCGAGCAGGTTCAAGTTCTGAGCTTGCAGGCTGCCCTTCAGATGCGGCGGCGCATCGAGATTGAGAATCCGCGGCTCCTGAGCACGCAGCACGGTCCCTTGAAACAGTGGCGGCATGAACCCGTTCGACCAATTCAACACGCCGTCGACGGGATGCCCGCCGGGATCGCTCAGCACCATGTACGCCGGCAGGCTCTGACTTTCGGAGCCCAGCGCGTAGGTCAGCCACGCGCCGAGCGTCGGCCGCCCGGTGACCGCCGGGATGCCCGCTTGCCAATAGCGGATCGACACCTCGTGCCCGTTGTGTCCGCTGTGCATCGACCGGATCACACACAGATCATCGACGACGCGCGCGGTGTGAGGCAGCAATTCCGAGACTTCCGTACCGCAGTCGCCGTGCTTCGCGAACCGCCACGGCGAGCCAAGCAACTTCTTGCTCGCTCGATTGACGAAGCTGTAAACGACTTCGCCGGAGTAATCAGTCCCGCTGAACTTGGTCAGCTCCGGTTT
>CAZPUJ010000738.1:0-10331 GCA_964589725.1 uncultured Planctomycetaceae bacterium | reverse complement strand
CTTGCCGCGAGGACTGCTTCGCTGTCGGCGCGTCCGTCGGCGCAGCGACATGCCAAGTTGCCAGCGGGTTCTTCGGCGGAGTGCTTCGTTGTGGCGGAGGAGCGACGCTCGCGGGTTGCGCTGCTTGTTCCAGAGCACGTGCTGGCTTGGCTTGTTCCAAACCGGTCGCTCGGCCGCGCAGCATCCGCCACGCGAGTCCCGTAAAAATGACGCCACAGAAAATCGGCACGGCCCACCAGGCTCGGCCGAGTCGCTCGAGATGTTCGGCGTTCCAGGTCAGACGAGTGATCACGAAGTCGGCACGAGACAGATAAAGCTGACTGGCTCCTTCGCGGCGGCTTGCGAAGACCAGCGTTTGGCCATCCGGCGCGAAGGCGGGATCAAGCTCGTCCGTGGTCGAGCAGATGCCGTCATGTACTCGCTGCGGTGTGCCGACCACACTGTCATTCATCGGAGCGCGAAACAAGTCGAAGTGGGTCTGCTCGCCGCGATGTGCGGGACGGTTAGAGGCAAAGTACAACCAACGTCCGTCGGGCGACACGCTCGGACTGACGTCGTCGCTGTCGGACGAATTGATCGACGCGACAGGCTGCGGCAATGACCACTCGGCCGAATCGCCGTCGCGACGGGACACGAAGACATCGGCTGAGGCTCCGCTTGTCTTTCGTACGAAGAACAGCATGCGGCCGTCCGGCGCAAGCGCGGGGTCGAGTTCGTCGTCCGGCGTATTGATCGTCGAACCGATGTTGTCCGGCCGACTCCAACGATTCTGTTTGGCCTGCGACACAAACAAGTCAAACCCACCGCGACCTCCCGATCGATTCGACGCCAGCACGAGCGAGCGGCCGTCCGCCGAGATCGTCACGTGACGATCGTCATCGACGCTGTTGAGTTCTCTCGCGAGTTCCGCTCGCGACCACCGTTCGCCGTCGCGCCGCGACCGCACGATGTCAGCTCGCTGCCCCGCTCGTGATCTCGCGAAGTAGAGCGTTTGACCTCCGTCGGCGAACTGCGGGCCAGAGAGTTCGGTCTCGTTCGCGAAGGCTCCTTTACCCGCGTGCTCAATCAATCGCCGAGCCGTGCGAAAGGCAAGGCGCCCGTGTGCCGTCTCGCGCCCGGACTCGATGACCTCGTCTTGCAAAAGCGGTCTCGGCAGCGACCACGCGAACGCCACGAATGACAATACGACCAACAGCCAGCGTCCAGCGCCTGGCCGATGATGCTCTGCGGTGTTGGCCGTTGTTGGATTCATCACTCGCAACCGAGAAAACAAGGAACCGTGATCAGCCACCTGATCTACCTCGCACGGCCATATCGGACACATTCGGAGGAAGCTTCACACTAACCCGAAGCGTAAGCGAGGGCAGAGGTAGCAGGCACTCGCTTACACATCAGATGAGTGTCAGACTCAACCATGCGAGGTCTATTGAAGATATCAGCAGACCTGTCCGCAAGGAGGCGGTGAAGAAATCCCGTGGGGCCGAGCTTCCAACCTGAGGCCTCGCACCGAGTTCAAAGGCCAGCGGCCAGGGATTGTTTCCGTGCGACTCGCGTCATCTCAATGCACCGAAACTCCCCGCACCGCCGCCGATGCCACCGCGCCATCACCCTGGCAATCTCCTCGGCACAACCAAACCTTGCCGCCCAAAAATCGTGGGTGGCCCCTTCATTTTCCAACCGACAGGTCCGTCCAGCGGCGCTGCAAACGAGACTTCAGCACGTTCAGAATCGACTCGACGGTATTCTTAGACAGGTCCAATTCGGCGGCGATTTCGCGCAGGGAAAAGTCTGCCAGCCGCAGTTCCAAGACGCGCGCGTACTCCGGCGGATCATCGCGAACCAATTGTTCGAGGATCTCGGCACAGGCCAGCGCCTCCGCGACAGACGGCTCTTCAGTGAGTTGATCGACGATCGCCAATTCGCCGTCCAACGGTTGCGGTACTTCGCGTTCGACGGCGCGAACATCCGCATTGTGAGCGCGCACTTGCAGTCGAGCTTTTCGCACCGTGATCGTCACGAGCAGCTTCCACATGTCTTGCGAATTGTCGATACGGAACTGCCCGGCGGAGGCTCGCATCAAAAAGCTCTTCAACGCCGACTGCATGACATCGTCCCCGTCCACGCGCGGAGCTAGCTTCGGACTGAGGTATCGCTGAGCCAACCGGCTGAGTCTTTCCGCGTAATAGAAAAACAGCCGCTCCGTCGCTTCCACTTCACCACCACGATGTCGCCGATACAGCTCCGTCAACGGGGTGCTCGTTTCGGGCAGTTCAGGGATTTGCATGGCACACCTTTCGAGCAAATTCTGGCGGCCATTCTTCCAGCAGCGACCATTGGCCACAACCAAGCAGGCGATCTCATGCCGCCAAAAAACGATTCCTGCCCGCCTGTATTCTTGCTCGGCTCAAAATTTTCGACGGAATTCTCCAGACAGTGCGGTGGGAGACGGCCATTAGAGATGTAGACGGGCCTCGCTGCCTGCTCAACAGGTTTTTCAAAACGGGAGAACCTCATGGCTCTGAATCCACATCACTCGTTGTTCGTCGTCGCATTTTTCACATTCTTATCTCAACTCGCAGAGGCTCAGGTCTCTGCAAACCGGCCCGGCACCGCCGAGATCAGGCAGCGGATCACCGAGATCAATCGGCTGCTGGCGACCGGGGAATATGCCCTGAAACAGGCTCTCGATGAAGCCGAACCAGTTCGCCGCGAGCATCAACGGGCGGAAGTAGAGCGCCGGCAATGTTTGCGTGAACTCAGTCTCGCCCGTCGTGCGGCCGAAGAGGCTGCGAAAAACTCGCCGGAAACGACAGCCGCTCGAAGCAAGGTGGATGAACTCAAAGCGCAGTGGAAGGTAACAGCGGCCCGGAATGTCAAAACGCTTGAGCAAAACAATGCCGAATACCAAGGCCTCCTGCGGTCGTTAGCGAGCGCGAAGGAGCAGCGCAAGTCCAGCGGCACGAGGCCTCCAGAGGTTCGAAAAACGCAGGCGAAACAGACCGCGGCCTTGGAACAGAAACGGCGAGACCGTGAGGACATCGAACTGGCTGATGACAAGGAGGCGATGACGCTCAAACAGCGATTGAAAGACGCGGAGATGGAGTTAGACGCGCGGATCAAAAAGAATAAGAAGGCGGTCGAGAAAGACGACCGACTCGTGTCGGCCAAAGCCAGAATTCGCCGGGTCACCGACGAGCTGAATTCGGCCAAACAGAAGTTGTTGCAAGCCGAAGCCAATGTGAATCGTATTCGCTCCAACCTCCAGACGTTAGTGGCCCACCGAGCGACGCAGGAAAGCCAACTACAAGAATTGACAGCTGGCATTGTGCTGGGCCCCCAATACACCAAAAGCGGCAAGATGATCGGTTCCGCCAAGTGTGGACGTTGCGGCAACTCGGTCTCGATCGGAGCGGCGCGCTGCCACAATTGTGGCGTCGTCTTTCAAGGAACCGTGGAACGATGACTCGTCGCTGTGATATTCGTGCCACTGTGCTTGCTCAATCAACTCCGATCGCCCCAAAATGGCCGTTGACTCGACCTGGCACGGCCATGGATCAGACAGGCGAGCGGGGTGGCGTCAGCCCTCCGATCCTGCGGCGAATGCACCGGGGGGCTGACGCCACCCCGCTCGCCAGAATGTTTCACGGATGGCCGTGCGAGGCAGAACACCGCGAGGCGACCATGTCTGATTCACGAAAGTTGGCAGTCTCCGTTGCGGAGTCTGACGCGGATTTGATCGCGGCCCTCTTGTTGAAGTTTGATCGGGGCTGGGATGCGGGGAAGATCGACACGTTCGTGATGGAGCTGACCGGTTGGCCGCCAGAGGCGCGTGGCCGAGCACTTGTCATGCTGGTGAAGATCGACCTCGAACGACGTTGGCAGTCGGGCCACAACACCGAAGTTGAACAATACCTCGCGCGGTTCCCGGAACTCGGCACGGCCGACACGGTCACGCCGGAGTTGCTCTTGGCTGAATGGGAGGTTCGCCAGCAATACGGTGAGCAGCCTCGGTTCGGCGACTTCACTCGGCGATTTCCGCGGCAAACGGCCGCTCTGCAACAACTCATTCGACAGTCGCAGACTCGCGAATCCATGCGGCGTCAAGCCGCGCCTGACGAACCAAGCCAACACGACACGTCCAAGGTGCTGAGCCAACACGCGTCCTCGCATCCCAATCTCGCCCCAACACAAGCCGGCGAGCGAGGCGGCGTCAGCCCTCCGGTTCTCAGCGACCTCGACCTCCCCGAACACTTCGGTCGCTATCGCATCCTGAAAAAGCTCGGCGGCGGTGGCATGGGGACCGTGTATCTCGCCGAAGACTCGCAACTCGATCGCCAAGTCGCGCTGAAGGTGCCGCACTTCAACTCGCAGACCAGTGCCGAGATTCTCCAACGCTTCGAGCGCGAGGCCAAGACGGCTGCGAAACTCTCGCACGCGAACATCTGCCAACTGTTCGATGTGGGCCAGATCGACGGCCGGCACTTTCTGACGATGGAGTACATCGACGGTCGGCCGCTGACGAAGCTCGTGGGATCGAAGAGCTTGACCGACAAGCTGGCGATTCAACTGGTGCGTCAAATCGCGATCGCGGTCGGTGCGGCTCACAAGCAGAACATCATCCACCGCGACCTGAAGCCCGCGAACATCATGCTGACCTCCGACGGCAAGCCGAAGGTCACCGATTTCGGCCTCGCCCGCCGAGTGGGAGCGAATGACCAACACCTGACCCAAACCGGCATGATCATCGGCACGCCCGCGTACATGCCGTTGGAACAGCTCAACGGCGCTCTTGATCAAATTGGTCCGCACAGTGATGTCTACAGCTTGGGCGTGATCCTCTACGAACTGCTGACGGGACATCTTCCGTTCGACGTCCCGCCCGACGCGCCAGTGACGGCCCTCTTCGCCAAAATCCTCACCGCGCCTCCCGACCCACCGACAAAATATCGCCCCGACCTCGACCCGCGTTTGGAAGCGATCGTCCTCAAAGCCATCGCCAAACAACAGGCCGACCGCTACCGCACAATGGGCGAGTTTGCGGACGCGCTGGCCGAATACCGGCGAACGTCCGACGACTCCAGGCCAGCGCACGACGAGCCCAGGCGAACGGGGGGCGTCAGCCCCCCGGTCAATCCGAACGACGTGATTGACCCGATGTTTCCCGGTGCTTCACCCGTCGGGGGGCTGACGCCCCCCGCTCGCCTGGAAACTGTGCGCGGAGACGATGTTTTGTCCCCGATCTTCACCGACTCTGCCACCGACTCGCCAAATGCCACTCCTGGTCCCAAACGACAGCGCGGCAAGAAATCACCGTCCTTCAAGACCACCGTCCTCATCTCCGCCAAGTCTTGGTACTCGCGCTGGATCAAACTCCCGTTCCCAACACAAGTCGTCTGCCTCTGCCTCGGCTTTACGTTCTTGCTGGGAGTCACGATCTGGTTCCGAAGCGGCGATGCCCTCGTCAAAATCGAAGTCCACGCCGACGACGTCGAAGTCACGTTCCAAAATGAGACGATCAAAGTCAACGACGGCGCTCACGAATACAAAGTCAAACCCGGCGACCACACCCTGCACATCAAGTCCGGCAACGCCGAGTTCTACACCGACAAGTTCACGCTCAAGAAGGGCGACAACCCGGCGGTCACTGTGGAACTCGTGAAGTCTGAGATCGTGAGCCGGTTGGGGAAGCAGGAAGTCGGTCGTCATCGCCTACGACCAAAACCTGACCCCGACTGGGATCCGGCGGATTTCCATGAGTTGTTCACTCTCACCGGACACACCGACAGGGTCATTAGCGTGGCGTTTAGCCCGGACGGGAAACGGCTGGCGTCGGCAGGCTGGGATCAGGCGGCGAAGGTGTGGGACGCCGCGAGCGGTCAGGAGATGCTCACGTTGAAAGGGCACACCAAACCGGTCACGAGCGTGGCGTTTAGCCCGGACGGGAAACGGCTGGCGTCGGCCAGCCACGATCGGACGGTGATGGTTTGGGACACCATGAGCGGTCAGGAGACACTCACGTTGCAAGGGCACACCAACATGGTCACGAGCGTGGCGTTTAGCGCGGACGGGAAACGGTTGGCGTCGTCCAGCAACGATGGGACGGTGAAGGTGTGGGACGCCACGAGCGGTCAGGAGACGCTCACGTTGAAAGGGCACACCGACAGGGTCACGAGCCTGGCGTTTAGCGCGGACGGGAAACGGCTCGCGTCGGCTGGCAGGGATAACACGGTGAAGGTGTGGGACGCCATGACCGGCCAGGAGACGCTCACGTTGAAAGGGCACACCGACTGGGTCAAGAGCGTGGCGTTTAGGGCGGACGGGAAACGGCTGGCGTCGGCAAGCGACGATTGGACGCTGAAGGTGTGGGACGCCACGAGCGGCCAGGAGACGCTCACGTTGAAAGGGCACACCCGCCGGGTCTTTGGTGTGGCGTTTAGCCCAGACGGGAAACGGCTGGCGTCGGCCAGCGAGGATCAGACGGTGAAGGTGTGGGACGCCACGAGCGGTCAGGAGACGCTCACGTTGAAAGGGCACACCGGCCAGGTCGAGAGCGTGGCGTTTAGTCCGGACGGGAAACGGCTGGCGTCGGCAAGCTTTGATAAGACGGTGAAGGTGTGGGGCGCGGGAATCGAAACAGCGACCGAAAAAGGACCAGGTTCCATTGCTTCTAAGAAGAACGACTACGACGCAATCGCAACGGAGCACTGGATGAAGCTGACGGACCTCGCTGCCGCCGTGAAGGGAAATCCCGGCGCGCGGATCGTCGATGGAGCGATCGAGGTAACGTCTGTGGCGGATAACGACATTCTCGTCCCCGCTTTCCGTGGGCAGGATGCAATCATTCGGGCCAAAGTGAAGCGCATCTCCGGCAGCCGTGCCATGAAGCTGTCATTGCGATCCCCCGACGAAAAGTTGACATGCCTTTCATGGGTTAACGATAAGGGGGACGTTGGCATAAGCGACGGAGAGAATCTGATCGAGCGAAATAGAGTGGCTCCTACCGACGGTGAGTTCGAACTGGCGTTCAGTGCGAAAGGCAACCAGCTTCGGTGCTATGTCAACGGAAAGCTGGTCGCAGAGGCTACCACGCCTCATCCTGCCGTCACGGGGCTTGCCGGATTCAATGTCCGTCGGGGCACGACGCAGTTCAAGGACATCGAGTTCATGTCCCTGGATGCTGTCCCATCGGCAACGTTAACCACCGTCGCGTTAAGCAGCGCGGCGGTCAAGGAAATGCAGGCCACGCTTCAGAAGGCATTCAAAGCGAAGGTGACGGTTCAATCCAGCGGTCTGGTCGAATTCATCTACGATTTCTCGGATCCAAGGCAGCTTGACGACTGGATCGTGCGTGAACCTCAATCCGAATGGGCTGTCGAGGATGGCTGGCTGGTGAGCAAAAAACTCGCCTCGAAAAACGCTTCCGATACCCGACTGTACCACCGGGCGTTTTTTGCAGGCCCCCGTCGGGAGATTCACTACGACGCGCAAGGAAAACATGATCTCAGTGCGGTTTTTTTCTCCGATCTGGTCCAATGGCGCGAAGGCTATTGGGTCTGCGTGGCGGGATTTAGCGTTGGCGAAGAACACGTCGGCTTTTATTACGCGCCAAAAACCGGGAGCGTCAATCGACCCGATGGCCAGAAGCTTGGATTCACTCGCGTCGGGCCGCTCGATCCAACGAAGACGTATCGTGTGAACGCCGTTGCCGAGGGAGGCAAAGTTTCGCTTGCCTTCAATGGCGAGGTTCTTAGCTCAGGCACAATCGCCCCTGAATTCCTGCAGACCGGCCGGATGACTTGCCTCAAGCTTGGCTATTCCCACGGCAAGTTCGACAACGTGCGCGTGGTCGGCGCTCCCGATCCGCAGTGGTATGCCGAAATACAGCGAACGGGCGTCATCCCGTCCGTAGGCCCGTCCTACCCAAAGCCTCTGATCCGTTGGCCCGCCGCTGCATTGAGCGAAGGGCGCATCCCCGCTCCCAACCTGGAGCACGCGAAGGTGCTGTTCAACGACCAGTTTGATGATCCGAAGAGCGGATGGCCGCAGGGAAAGAAAGAGAATCCGGTGAGAGAATATGGCTATCAAAAGGGCAAGTACTCCATCCGCATTCTCGGTCCACGCGTCTACCGGGGTTATCTTTTTGACACGCCGATCAAGGATCTCAACGAGTTCGCTTGTGAAGTCGCTGCCCGTGCTGATGCGTCTGCGCGAAAGTGGGGACTCCATTTGCTTAACGCAGAAAAAATGGTCGGGATCAGCCTGTGTGTCCAGACGGACGGAACGCTGGAAATCTGGCCGGGCTGGGACGGCTATCATGGCCCGTACACGTCGGTTTTTGCGCATGGCGCCATCAACAAGGGGAACGAGTTGAACAAGCTGCTTGCCGTGGTTCGAGGGCGCCAGGTAGAGATCTATATCAACGGGGTGGCTGTCTGCGATCCAGTCACGATGCCCGCAGATTTCACACCGGTGACGGTGAAACTCTCGTTCCATTCCGGAAAGGAGGCCGAAGCGCAGTTCGAACGCGTCACGGTTTGGTCGGCTGAAGGTTTACCGACCCCGAAGGAACGTCTGGAAAAGGGCGAGGTGCCGGCCAAGACGACGGCCGAAAGCGCGCCACGTTCCATTCCTTTGCCGGGGAACGCACAGTCACCCGTGCAAACTGACCGCCAAGTTGGCGCTGCGACTCCACGCGCTCCTTCGGAGACTTGGCCCGAAGAGGAGTTGCGAACCGGAAAGATTCCGGCACCAGATCTGTCGGACTTGAAACCACTGTATCTCGACGAATTCGACAATCCCAAGAATGGGTTCGGAACCTACAAAGGTGTCAAAGGACACGCGGATTCAGGCTACCGGGACGGGAAGTATTTCATCAACGGAAGCGCCGGGCGATGGAACAACAAGTCTGTCGCACGCGGAGATGTGGCGATTCTGGTTCGTGGACGGTCATCTGGCAATGCGACCAACTACTGGTCAATCTCACTCGAAAATCAGACGATTACGCGCAGCTTCCGTGTGGGAGTTTCTGGAGAAGGAAAGCTACTGCTCGGACGCGGCTACCGCGAGTCGATTGGCACCCCGGAACCTCTGACTATCGAGCACTCAGCGATCAAGAAAGGAAGCGAGTGGAACGAGTTGCTCCTCGTTCTGCGCGGCCGGTTACTGGAAATTTACGTCAATGACGTTGCCGTTTGCCAACCCGTGCGGTTGAACGGAGACCTGTTACCGAACGCGCAACCCTCTCTGATGTTTCGCCAAACAGGCACCGGGTCCGGAGAATTCGATTGGCTGAGAGTGTACCCCGCCAACGAACTTCTCACGGTTCCCGAACGCCTCGAAAAGCGGCTTGAATAAAAGCTCTTGCCGTCACTCGTCTACATCAAAGTCGCCGGGGACGATCGACTGCCGATAGGTGTCGTCACGGATTTAGGCGTGTGTCCCCTCATGCCCGGAGAATTTCAGGATCTCGAACTGCTGACGCTCGATGGAAAACGCAGATTTGCGGGGCGCGTTTCATCACGCGAGCCAAACCCATTCTGCTGGATCGATTCCAACGAGCAGAATCTGAGTTCCATGGCGCGTGTGACGGATGGAGCTGCGAGCAAGCCTCAAGAGGCGTTCCTTTTCATGCGGCGCGATAGTGCAGCGAAAATCTGCACTGGCAAGATCGATGTGAGCGGAGCCTGTTCAGCACCCGTCGAAGTTGAGTCATCACAACGCGGAATCGTGAGCATTGGGCCGATCTTCACTGCGGATGGAACCTGCCTCGACTCGAGTCTGAGCTCCGATCGCAACAAGCCAATCGTGATTTATCCGCTGAAACGAGAATGCCCCGACCCCTCCGCGAACCCCACCAGCGCGCAGGATGGCGAGCGGGGTGGCGTCAGCCCCCCGGTTGGCTTGGAACCGGGACGAACGCGCGATTCAATGAGACCGGGGGGCTGACGCCGCCCCGCTCGCCGGTTTCGAATTGGACGCCGCCCCGCTCGCCGGGGTCGTGTGGGATTCGGTCGTGTCTGTTGGCGAGCGGCCAGTGTGAGCTGGCCGGTGAATCGCGAACGACGGATGCAACGGAATCGCGCCCCATGCGTGAAACTCGACGAGTGGGGTGGCGTCAACAGAACGCGCGATCGCGAGCGGGGTGGCGTCAGCCCCCCGGTTGTTTGAGCGGGTCTGTCGTGGCACGATGTCAGTGTCGGATTGACCGGGGGGCCGACGCCCGTCCGCTCGCCGGGGTCGGAGTGAACCGGGAGGCTGACGCCGCCCCGCTCGCCGAAAAATGGGGGATCTCACATGACCGATACTCCGCTCAATTTCCTGCCAATCGACCG
>CAZPUJ010000737.1:0-7406 GCA_964589725.1 uncultured Planctomycetaceae bacterium | reverse complement strand
GACGCTCCGCGCCGTTCGGCACCATAGACAGGCGAGTCTTGCACTTGATTGCCCGCCAGAAACGCCGCCGTCCCCACGATCCGTCCGGCCGTCTTGATGCCGTGACCGCCTCGGCCGTGAAAGCGAATGCGAACCATGATGCGATTTCCCCAAAAACAACACTCCAACCAATCCTCAGCAAGATCGAATTCACCCGGTCTCAGGGGAGCAAACACCGCGCCGTCAGCACCAGCGCGAGCGGGCGTCACGACGAGGGCGAACCATCCACTGTGCCCACGAACCGGTTCTGACCTGTTCACCGCCCGCTGAACTGCTCGGATACCGCTCACCAATGATGTGCGTCTCCGCGCGCCGAGTGTGCGAAGACCCCCATTCGTCGTCTCTCTCGATTCGTTGGACGAGTGAGGCGCGCGATTCGCTTTGCAAGCAACACGACATGAACCACGAACTTATCACCACTGACATTGTTCACGAGATGGCGGCTCGGCAACGCGACATCTCGGTGTCCGAGTTCTTTCTCAAGAATCGGCATCTGCTGGGATTTGATTCGCCGTCGAAGGCCGCACTGACGACGGTCAAAGAGGCGGTCGACAACGCGCTGGATGCCTGCGAGGAGGCCGGCATTCTTCCCGAGATCTGGGTCGCGGTGTCGAATCAGGGTGACGGCGTGCTCCAAATTGCCGTGGAGGACAACGGGCCGGGAATTGTCGAAGAGCAGATTGCACGCATCTTCGGAAAACTGCTGTACGGCTCGCACATCGAGAAATACCTGCCGCATATCGGTCTCGCCTTCCAGCAGATTCTCGATCTGAACGACGCTGAGCGGCAGCAAGCGGTCGACCGGTTGGACAACGTCCTGCAAACACAACGGAGCTTGTGATGGCGACCAGCAATCCGAAACACGACGGCGATGCTCCCGTGTGAACCGACTTGGACGCTCAAACGCTAGCGTTCATCGACGGTCTCGCGAGCTAGGTCAGCGACACGATCCGCCGCGGCGAACTGCCCACCATCGAGATCCTCGTCCGCAGTCTGAGCAACGTGAGCTACGACCCGGTCAAAGGGTTTCTGGAACTCGGCAACATTCAGAAAACGCGGACGCTGACCGCCAACACCGTTCGCATGTTCCAACGCTTGAACCATCATCGGTTCTCGAAGACAGCCAATTGCATCTTGGTCGAGATGGGCGGCGTTCCGAGTCGCGCAACTCGCCGCTTCATCCGCCGTCTGACCGACGACACGAACCTGCCGGTTTACTGTTTCGTGGACTGCGACCCGTATGGCTTCGCCAACATCGATCGGACGCTCAAAGCCGGATCGGGCAACGCCGCGCACATCAATCAGTTCTACTCCGTACCACGCGCACGGTTCCTGGGTGTCACACCGCGCGACATCGTGGACTACGGCCTCGAAGACGCCACTCATCCGCTCACAAAGACCGACATCAAGCGGGCCCACGACGCCATCAAGAACGATCCTTTCTTTGCCACGTATCCCGAATGGATCGCCGCCATCCAGCAGCTTCTCGCGATGGGCGTGCGCGCCGAACAACAAGCCCTTGCCAAGTGGGGACTGAACTATGTGATCGACGAATACCTCCCGCGAAGACTCGCCGACCAAGCGAGCTTCCTGCCGTAGTGCCGGCCCTGAAATGACTGAGGTTAGTCAGGCGGACGAGCTCGTGTGGTCCACATCAGCACCACGGATGCGGCCAGTGACAGCCCCGCACCTGTGCCGAAGGCAGTCAGACTTCCGCCGGAGTCGTAGAGGTATCCAAAGAGCACGCTGGCTGGCAGAGTGGCAATTCCGATCGCGAAGTTGAACCAGCCAAAGGCGAGGCCGCGGCGATCCGGACCGACCAGGTTGGCCACGAATGTTTTCTCGGCAGGCTCGGTCAACGCGTAGAAAACCGCATACAGCAGGAACAAGGCCCAAGCGTGCCAGACCTCGGTAGCGACAGCGAAGAGCAGATAAACGACGGCATACCAGAACCAGCCCAAGACAATCATCCGGCGCGGTCCATGCCGATCCACCCAACCTCCCAAGCACCAGTTCCCCACACTCTTCGCGATGTGAAACACACACCACAAGACCGGCAGCAGCACCGTCGGGACTCCCAGTTCCCCCGCGCGGACCAGCAGGAACGCGTCGCTAGAATTCCCCAGCGTGAACAAGATGAGCGCGGCGAGGAACCCGCGAAACCGGGAGTCAAACGGTGTCAGAGTCAGCCGCAGTCGCTCCTGGTTGGCGGACGGGTTCGGCGAGCCGGTCTCGCGCAAGTGGAACCACAGGAGTGCGAGCAAGGCCAAGCCCGGAATCACCGACAAGCCGAACAGGACTCGCAATTGGCCGGGCCACATCCAGAGGAACGCCGTTGCCAACAGCGGCCCGATCGCCGCGCCAACATGATCCATCGCCCGATGGAATCCGAAGGCTCGGCCTCGCTGATCAGCGGGCGTGACATCCGCGATCAGCGCGTCTCGGGGAGCGTTGCGCACTCCCTTGCCGAAGCGATCGAGCAACCTCGCCAACCCAACTTGCCACACCGCCGTCATCAGTCCTAGGCAGGGTCGCAACAACGCGGTGAATGAGTAGCCGATCAGAATGAATCGTCGCCGCCGGCCAGTTTGATCGGACCAGTGTCCAGCCGCCAATTTCAGCAAACTCGCCAACGAGTCGGCCACCCCTTCAATCAACCCCAACGAAGTGCGACTGCCTCCCAGGACGGTCACGATGAACGTCGGCAGCAGCGGAAAGATCATTTCGCTGGCGATGTCGTTGAGTAGGCTGACCAGCCCCAGAACCCGCACTGTGCGTGGCAACGTCGTCCTTGTCTCGGTGAGCGGACTCTTTTCCTCGGAAGCAGACATCCGCCTCGCTTTCGCCGCCGACAACGCATCGCCGGTTGTCATCTGGGTGGTCGTGATCAGTCAACTTCGCGTTCGTGACGCGACCACAGCAACCATACCGCAGCGAACACGCCGATTACCAACCCAAATCTTCAGCGAGTGAAAGAACCCCGAGCCATGCGAACGAGCTGATGACTCCGCCGTCGAGTGGTTCAGCCGCCTGAGACTACACAACCGCGCGAGCTTGCTGGCCCCATCGACGGCTCAGTGAGGCGAATCCGCTCACTTTCCACGTTCACGGTCATGCCGATAAGGTTTGAGATGCCCAAGGCGGTGTCCGAAATTGATCTCACACAGCCGCATCATATTACTCCCGATGCCGGTTGGCCCAAGAGAATTGCATTCGTGGCTGACAACACTTCAATGCGCCCGGTCTACCGAGAAGCCATGCGAGCGGCCGGTCTGGGGCTGGCCGTCAATATGTGCCTGGGAATCGTGAAGCTGATCGGCGGCCTGATCGGCCAGTCGTTCGCTCTGATTGCCGATGCTGTGAATTCGCTGGGCGATGTCGTGACGTCGCTGGCCGTGCTGTTTGCATTGCGACTTGCTCAGCAACCAGCGGATGACGAGCATCCCTACGGGCACACTCGCGCGGAAGCCATCGCCGGGTCGAACTTGGCATTGCTCGTCATCGTGTCCGCGTTATTGGTCGGTTGGGAATCCGTGCAACGGATCTCGGTTCTTCACGAACTGCCGCCGGTGTGGACGCTGTGGATCGCCGCGGCCAACGTGCTCATCAAGGAAGGGATGTACCGCTACAAGCTGTCGGTCAGCCGTCGCACGGGATCGAGTGCCCTGATGGCCAATGCTTGGGATCACCGCAGCGATGCGTTCTGCTCGTTGGCGGTGTTGATCGGACTGGGCATCGTGCGCTGGGGCGGTCCCGCTTGGATCGGAGCCGATGAAGTGTCGGCCTTGGTCGTCGTCGCGGCGATCGTGTGGTCGGGCGCGAAATTGTTCCGCAGCAGCTCCAGCGAATTGATGGACTCGCAGGCCGAACATCAACTGGTGTGCGAAATCCGACAGGCAGCCGCAGCGGTGCCTCAGGTGCGTGCGGTCGAGAAGCTCTTGGTCCGTAAGTCCGGGCTTGAATACTTCGCTGACATCCACATTCAAGTCGATGCTCAAATCACGGTCGAGGAGGGCCATCGCATCGGCCACGCGGTCAAGGATCGACTCACCACCCGATTCAAAAGCCTGCGCGATGTCCTGGTCCATCTGGAACCGTACCCGCACGCTCACGAACACAGGCCACCATCGTCCAAGTGATGGTCGACGGATCATTGGGCGATTCGGCTTTCGAAGATCGAGTCGGCGGCGGACATTTATTATGGCGTGTCGGCACCTGGAAACGGTTTGACGTTCAGCAGCCGTTACTTGGGCGTTACCGCACAGTCTGGCAGTGTTCCGCACAGTGCGCGGCCGCTCGCACACGTCGTGTAGGTCAGAGATGCCATCGAATAAAGTCGCGACGTTCATCACCCCAGTGATCACTGGCTAGATTGGGCTGACCCAGCACTAGATTGGGCTGACCCAGCATCTGTCCACAAATCGACCGCTTCGCTGGCACGCGGTTCGCAAATACGTTCCCTCGTGATCGGAATCGGTGAGCGAAAACCGCGGATTGCCAGACTTCTCGTCGAGGAAGGAACTGATTGTGTGGCGTTGGGCCTGCTGTCTGTGTGCGTTGGTATTGTTGAATGCTGGTTGCCAACGGCGCGAGCCTGGGATTTGGACGCTCGGCAAAGAAGCCAAGGAGTTGCCACCCGCGCTTCAGACCAAAGTGGTCAACGTGCTCGAGGAACACTGTGGGACGATGGACTTGCCGAAGATGCTCGGCGATGACAAGTTCGACACCGCGAAACTCGCGATGGGACGCGGCGTATATTTGAAACGTTGCGTGCAATGTCACGGAGTCAACGGTGACGGTCAGGGACCGACGGCGGCTTCGATGTCGCCCAAGCCACGAGATTATCGGCGAGGCGTCTTCAAATTCACGACCACGCCGTATGGTTACAAACCCCGCCGCGAGGACTTGGTTCGCACGGTTCGAAAGGGAATTCCTGGAACATCGATGCCCGCATTCAATTTGCTTCCCGATAAAGAACTGCAAGCGGCGGTCGATTGGGTGATCGCGCTGACTCATCGTGGCGAACTGGAGACACAGTTGGTCTACGCCGCTCAGGCGGATGACGAAGTGGACCTCGACGCTGTGCCGGAGACCGTCAGCGACATCTTGGCAAAGTGGGAACAAGCCGACGAGGCGCTGGTACTCGCCGCGACGCCACAGCCGAAGTTCAAAACGGACCACATTGTTGCCGGCAAGCAAGCGTTTCTAACTCGCGGTTGCGCCAAGTGTCATGGTGAAGATGGTCGCGGGCAGACTCCCGACAACCTGCGCGGTGACTTGAAAGATTCGTGGGGCCACCCGACTCGAGCAGCGGACCTGACCTCCGGCATGTTGCGTGGAGGACAGGAGCCGCTCGACATCTACCGCCGTATTTTCGCGGGCGTCAATGGCACGCCGATGCCTGGCTTCCAGCAAGCGCTCGCTTCCGAACCGGAAACGATTTGGAACCTCGTCGCGTATGTGTTGCATGTGTCCAGTGAGCGGCGTCGAGGCAAGATTTTGGAAGCCGGCAGCATTGCACCGTTCAAGTAGGTCAGGCTTTCCAACCTGACATTCGGATCGCGAACGGATCGCGAATCGGTTGACGCTCGCGTCAGGCTAGAAAGCCTGACCTACAGACAAAGGACGCCCCGTGGACTTCTCCGCCAAGCATGAAGAATTCGAACAGCTCAAACGCAAGGTCGCGGCTCTCGAACGAGAACTCGGCGACATTGCGGCCGAGCAGCCTTGGCAACCGACGTCGTATTACTGGGCGTATCACGTCACCTCTGGATTCTTACTGGGTGTGATGGGAGCGGCGGCTGCGTTGCTGATGAACGTGGTGCTCGCGCCAATCGCCGGCAAGCATCCGCTCGAACTGATTCGCATCTATCTCACATTCCCCTTGGGAGCCGATGCGCTCTCGTTGGCGGATGTGGCCAACAATGTCCCAACGGTGCGCGACGGCATGATTCTCGCCTTCGGTTGCTGTTTGTATTTGGGGACCGGGATGCTGATTGGGATGCCGTTCCACGTCGCGTTGACTCGCTTCGCGCCGAACGGAAGCGCACGCAATCGGCTGTTGATCGCGACGGGGCTTTCGCTGCTGATCTGGTTGTTCGGCTTCTACGGCATCTTGAGCTGG
Organism: uncultured Planctomycetaceae bacterium; assembly: GCA_964589725.1. Classification (GTDB taxonomy): domain Bacteria; phylum Planctomycetota; class Planctomycetia; order Planctomycetales; family Planctomycetaceae; genus CAYSHJ01. The sequence continues at coordinate 1,243 of CAZPUJ010000737.1, read as the reverse complement.
CTGCAGCCGCGACTCTTCGGCGGCGACTGGATTACCAGCGGCAAGTATCTGCCGTGGTGGGTCGCAGCCGCCACGCATTTGGTCTTCGGCTGGACGATGGCGCTCCTCGCACCGATCGCCAGGTTCCTCCCGTATCACACTCCCGCCGAAACCAATGACGAGTTGCGATCGTCGGCCGACGACGGACCAATTCAACCGGGCGGCTAATGCCGACGCTTGCTCCCCTCTCCCTCTGGGAGAAGGTTACCGAAGTCCGGGTGCGGGATCAGAGGGAGTGAACTCACTGATGCGAACCAACAAACTAAAGCCTGAGTTCGACTTCGCGAGCAATGACGACCGCATCATGGCTCCCTCACCCTAACCCTCTCCCAGAGGGAGAGGGGACCGGGCAACAAATTCGAAAGACCACATGACAATGACCAACGACGCACTCACCCGCGATGTTCCGCCGAACCGAGAGCTGATCGAAGAACGGCTCGTCGCGTGGTATTTCCTGGCCGCGATCGCGTACTTGTTCATTTCGATGCTGGGCGGATTCGTGATGGCATTTCAGTTGATTCGCCACAATCCGCTGAACGGCATCGAACTGCTCTCGCCCGGGAGATGGCGAATGATCCACACGAATGCCGTGGCCTACGGCTTTATCGCGAACGCCTTTCTCGGCAACCTGCATTGGATCGTGCCGCGACTAACGTTGCGGCCGGTGCTGAACCGTCCGCTGTCGTATTTCATTTTCTCGGCTTGGCAGATCGTCGTGCTCTCGACGGCCGGCGGACTGCTGCTCGGCGAGGCTCAAGGACTGGAATGGGGTGAGACGCCCGTCTGGATCGACCCGGTCGCGCAGTTGGGATTGTTCCTGGTCGCGGTCAATTTCCTGGCCCCGATTCTCAAAGTGAAAGGACCGATGTACGTCACGCTGTGGTACTTCATCGCGGCGTTCGTGTGGACGTTTCTGACCTACGCGATGGGCAACTTCGTGCCGCAGTACTTCGTGACCGGCACCAGCGCGGGAGCGGTCGGCGGATTGTTCATTCACGATCTCGTCGGCTTGTTCGTGACGCCGCTGGGTTGGGGCTCGATGTATTTCTTCGTGCCGATCCTGCTGCGGAAACCGATCTGGAGTCACGGCATGTCGATGGTCGGCTTCTGGGGCTTGGCGTTCTTCTATCCGCTGCAAGGGATTCACCACTTTCTCTACACGCCGATCCCGATGTTCCTGCAATACGGAGCGATCGTCTCGACC
>CAZPUJ010000736.1:0-2771 GCA_964589725.1 uncultured Planctomycetaceae bacterium | reverse complement strand
CTTCGACTTTCAGGAAGCGATCCTGATGGCGAACGCGGTTCGCGGACAGTCGCGGTCGAACTGGCTGGCGACGGCGGACGGCCGGTCTGCGGTCGCCGCAGGCCATGTCAACCAGTCTCAGAAAACGTTGCTTTGATGCGCTGCCTTTGAACCCATTTCAACGGCCATCATCCAATCGAGCGCGATTCCCAAGAAACGGTTGGAGTTCTCGGCACGCAAATCGTGCGTCGAAAAACGGATGAGAATCTCGGACGAGGCAATCTGTTATCAAACGGTGGTTTTTTGCGAATCCCGAAATACGCACGAGTTGATGCAACGGCGGCACCCAGTACGCGGAGGACGACCAAGATAAGTTGCAAGGCCGGCCGCGGTGACTTCACGATTCGGAATGCGACTATGCCGGCCCGGTCAGCTTGATCGGCTGGTTCGGCGCGACCTTCATTGCCGCCCTTCGAGCCCCTTAATCGCATTGGCGATAGTCTGCTTGGTGAGCCAATAGGACTCCTTCTTGAGCGCTTCCCGAAGTGCTGGGAGAACAGTTGAATCCCCGACTGCTCCCAGAAGCGAGGCAGCATTCCCTCGCACCATTCGATCGTCATCGCTCAATGCGCGCAGGGCCGCTCCCTGCAACCGCTCCTGACTCTTAGGCCGAATGGAACCCGAAGGCGCCGTCCGCATTGCCACCAGCCAGGAGTAGAGGTGGTTGAACACCATGGCGCGGGCTTCTTGTGACGGGTCCGTGCAAAGCGGCAGAACATCATCCAGACTTGCTTCGCCGCGCAAGTGGATGAGTGCGTCGATGACCCAACGTGTGGTCAACGGGTGTTTGCTATGCACCAGTCCGAGCAATTTGGCATACGCCCGGTCATCCTTGAAGTAATGGCGGGTGATTTGAGCAAGCGCGACCACGCCATTGTGTACAACCTTCGGGTCCGGATCGTCGAGCGCGAGAATGAGGGGCGTCGTCACGTCCTTGTTGCCAAACTGCTCTTGCCGCTGTTTCGTGGCTGCTTTCCGCAGTTCGTTTTCCAATTGTTTTGATGCCTTGAGTCGCACCGAGGCGTCGGCGGAACTCAAGTCTCGCAGCAATTGCGCGGGAAGGCCGTCGCTCGCATCGGTGGTCCCGGTTTCCTCCGCCCAAAAGCAGCTAGGCTTCATCGCCATCGGGTCGATCTTCTTGAGCTGCTGGTGTAACTGCTTGCGAGCCATCGGAGGCATCACGCCGTCCTGCAACGCGTCTTCGCCGTGCGTCGCAACCAAGTCGCGAACCATGTCCCGATAGACGAGAAGCGACTCCGCCAACTGATGCACGGTTGTGTTCATGAATGTGCGGGCAAACTTGTCGTCGTGGTCCAGGTAAACCACTTCTCCTTTGCGCTCCTCATCGATCGCAATGGGGTTGCCCGAACCGTCGGAGCCGATGACTCGGTAACGCCGAAACTTCTCGGACTGTTTCCATTGGTCCGCGACTGTTGGGAGTTCTCCCGACTTCGGAGCCGTGAAACTCAATAACGGAGCCGCAGAATCTGGAAGACCGGCCTGGGAAAGGAACTCCTTATCCTCGTCAGCAAGCGCTAGCGGTTCCAAGGCTTTCTTGCGAAAGCGGATCAGAGGATCTTTCTTTCCCCAGGCAGCGACGAAGTCATTGGGTGAGAGCATCGGAACACCAGCCTCGTGTCGCCGAACAGAGAACTGAACCGCGTGCGGCCTAGCACGTCTTGGCTGATTGACGCCGCTCGCGAAGACATTCGTTACGCCATCGCTGTTTCGTGGGCCAATCACGTGACGTCATTGCCTGTTTCCCGTCCAATCTCCGGAATGATATCTCGCGTGCGACCTAGCACCAATCGGGGCGCGTGCGGCCATTTCAACCAGTCTCAGAAAACGTTGCATTGATGCGCTGCCTTTGAAGCCATTTCAACGGCCATCATCCAATCGAGCGCGATTCCCAAAAAACGGATGGAGTTCTCGGCACGGAAATCGTGCGTCGAAAAACGGATGAGTATCTCGGACGAAGTCCATCTGTCATCAATGGGTCGAGTTAGTGAGACAATTCGTCGACTCGACAGAGATCAGCCGTCTACGTGTGCCCTCCCGCGAGCACAATACCGCCATCGTGGAGTCTCAAGAAACGTCTGTCGCTTTCTTCGCAATGCGGACGTAGCGATACAGCGTTGAACGAGAAACTTTGAGGGTCTGGCCGATGTCTTCGAGCGATATCGACTTGTCAGCACAGAGCTTCTGAGCCAGCACGATTCTCGGTTCATCGGGTAACATTGGTGGACGACCACCCTTTCTCCCCCGTGCGCGCGCGGCGGCCAAGCCGGCCTTGGTTCGTTCCTGAATCAACCGCCGTTCGAACTGGGCCAATGCGGAGAAGATATTGAAGATCAGTTCGCCCGAGGCGCTCGTCGTGTCAATGGCTCCATCACTGATCGATTTGAATCCGACTTTCTCTTCCCGCAGATCTTCGATCAGGGTGATGAGATGACGCATGGAGCGTCCCAGACGATCGAGCCGCCAGACGACCAGAGTGTCTCCCGCCTGCAGCGTGTTGAGGCACTTCGACAGGCCGGGACGATCTTCCTTCGCACCGGAAATCTTGTCTGTAAAGATATCACCGGAGTCGATTCCAAATCTGATCAGTGCGTCGATCTGCAGACTCAGGTCCTGATCGTCGGTGCTGACACGGGCGTATCCGATGCATCGATTTCGAATCGACGGATTGTTCGAAGTCATCGCGTTCTCCTTGTCTGATTCTGACAAGTTGA
>CAZPUJ010000735.1:0-3114 GCA_964589725.1 uncultured Planctomycetaceae bacterium | reverse complement strand
GACATCGTTGCCGGAGTTGGCAACGTAAGTATCGTTACCGTCGCCGCCGTACATGGTGTCGGCGCCGTTCCCGCCATAGACGCTGTCAAGCCCCGCCGAACCATTCAGCGCATCGGCCCCTTCACCCCCCTTGACCGTGTCGTTCCCTAAGCCCCCCTCAAGGATGTCGTTGCCCGCGAGACCATCCAACGAGTCCGCGCCATCGTCCCCTGAGAACTGATCGACGCCACTGCCGCCAGAGAGACTGTCGTTTCCCAGCCCACCGCTCACCGTGCTGGGCAGCGACGTCCGATTCGTGAATTTGTCATTGCCCGCTTGGCCGCCGAAAGTGATCCCGGTTACGGACGAAGGGACATAAATCTCGCGCTGTTGCAGCAGTCCCTGTTTGTACGTCACTTGAATCTGGCCCGTCGTGGTCAGTGCCACGTCGGCCTGTTCGTCGAGCAGCGTCCCCGTGATCGTCACGACTCCAGTGGTCGGATTCAGCGAGATATTCGCGGACAGCAAACAGCGCGGCTCGGCGACTTCCACCAAGGCTGGACCGATGACGAACGGTTCTCGCTGTGCGCGGCGTGATCGGACAATACTTAGTCCTTGGAGCCAAGGCCTGAAGTGCATGAAATATTCCTCGAAGAAGAAATCTCTTTGACGCAACGACGGGACACGAGACGACACGATCGAAGACGGAGAATGAGACGAGACATCCGACGAAAAGAGGCTTTCGCGGGAAACATCAAACCGCGTTCATTTTTAAAATAGTAAATCTGAGTAATTTGGGTAGATTTAACCGGCCTGCTCGTGTGTTTTCCAAGGTAACAAGGACACATGATGTGTCAAGATGCGCAATCAGAACAGAATGACGGCTAGTCCGGGAAATACCTACCTCGACCCCAGTTCTATTGTGACTGGGCCGACTCACTTGCAAGTAATCCTTTGCTCGCATAAATTCCCATTGCTGCTACTGAGACTCAGTCTCATCACAATGGCTGCCAACCTCACTATCTGCGGTTGTTCCCACCAAAGTCAGCCCTCAGGAGTTCACCATGGTGATCCGCTCGCTGCCACCATCGACGAATTTTTCGATTTCTCGCCGTGGTTTCACGCTCATCGAATTGCTGGTTGTCATCGCCATCATCGCGATCCTAATTGCGCTGCTGTTGCCCGCCGTGCAACAGGCACGGGAAGCGGCACGACGCAGCCAGTGCAAGAACAATCTCAAGCAATTGGGTGTTGCGTTGCACAACTACCACGATTCGAACCGAGTTTTCCCACATACGGCCAGCATTCCCGCGGGATATGTCAGCGCCGTGAAGGGCTGGTCGACGCAAGCTCGGTTGCTGCCGTACGTCGATCAAGAGAATGTGAAAAAGTTGATCGACTTCGGAAAGAACTACGACACGGCTCCCAACATTCCTGTCTGTGCCAAGCAGATCCCTCTATTGATTTGTCCCAGCGAAATCAACGCGAGGCCGTATCCAGATACTCCGACGGTCACTCACTTCCCGCTGAACTACGGCGTCAATCTGGGGACTTGGTTTGTGTTTGATCCCGCAACCGGTCAAATCGGCGACGGGATGTTCGCGCCGAATTCTTCCTTCAACACCGCCGCACTCAGAGATGGAACGAGCTTCACGCTGGCGATGGCCGAGGTGAAGGCATTTCAACCCTACGTTCGCGATACGGGGAATCCGAGCACGCTGGGAGTGGCCGCTCCCAACAATGCGGCCGCGGTCGCGGCGATGGCGGGGTCGTCTGCGATTCAAACGTCCGGACATGCGGAGTGGGTCGATGGACGAGCCAATCAATCGGGCTTCACGACGACGTTGAATCCGAACACGCAAGTACTCGTCGGATCGCCCAGCCAAGACGTTGACTATACTTCTTCGCGCGAGGGGACGTTGCCGGCGCGGCCGACCTATTCGGTCATGACAGCTCGCAGCTACCACGACAGCATGGTTCACGGATTGCTGGCGGATGGTTCCGTGCGAACGATCAAGAACACGCTCGACTTGTCGATCTGGCGAGCATTAGGCACTCGCGCACGTAGTGAGGTGATTTCGGAGTTCTGATTCAAAGCATCAAGCGCCCAGTTTTCGTCCGATGAGATGACCAGCCCGTTGCGGTGGGATTGCCGCTCAATGCGAATGCTGGGGCTGATGGAAGTGCGCCTCGGGCTTGCCGGCTTCATGGCTTGGGTGAACGTGAGTCGGCTCGAGGAAGCGAATGCCCCAAGCCAGGACCACACCCGTCAGCAACGCCGCCGACAATTTCACACGGTCGTGATCGTGAAACTGAATCTCCGGCAAGAGATCGCCCAGCGAGATGCATAAGAAAACACCGGCCGAAAACGCCAAACAGACTCCCAGCAGCGTGCCGTCTGGCGTTAGCAAGCGGCCGGCCAGAAAGAACAGCATGACACCGATCGGACAGATCGAGGCGAACGCCGCATTAACCAAGAACCGCGCACGCTTCGACCAACCACCGGACGCCATCAACGTGGTGATCGACATGGCGTCGAGCGGCTTGTGCAGCGCGATCGCCAGAAACGTGCCGACGCCGACGAACCAGTTTTGCCTCGCGTCGTGAGATGACTCCGCTTGAACGCTGGCAGCCAGCGCCATCCCGTCGATCAGCGTATGCACCGTCAACCCGAAGCCGATGCCTGTCCAGCTCAGTCGATGCGCGGGTGTGTGATGGTGCCCGTGATCATGATCGTGTCCACAACTGACCACAGGAAGTCGTTGTTCGACCGCGTCACTTGCGGGTTCGCCTTCTTCAGGATCAATCGACGCATGCTGGTGAAAGTGAAACGCTCGAATCAGGAAGAACATCCCAAGCAGCCCGATCATCAGCCACAGCACGGCGTCGTCGATCGAATGCAGTTGCTCCGCGGCGTGCGGCAGTAGATGAAATATGCCGACCCCCAGCATCAATCCGGCGACGAGGCTCATCAGCAGGTGTAATCCCCGGTGAGTGAACCGCATGGCCGACGGAGCCCAGCCTCCGGCCATCGACGCTGCGATGATCACGGCCGAATACAACGCCAATTGAATCGCCGGATCCATGCGCACCTCGCCAGTGCCGCGAAAGGGCGGAATCATGCGGGCTGTGTTA
>CAZPUJ010000734.1:0-18078 GCA_964589725.1 uncultured Planctomycetaceae bacterium | reverse complement strand
CCTTGATGCAGCCCGCGATCCGACAACTCGACGCGACCGACTTTGTGGCCCCGTTGCCGAGTCGTCTCTTCCCACTCACGCTCAAACTGCCGACGTTCCGCCAGCAGCCGTTCGTTGTTCTGCGCGTGAGCGTACGACATCACGCCGCAGAACTCCGGATGCGTCGCGGCACAGTGGTAACACTCCCAGAAGTTCTCGGCGACGACCTTCCAATTCGCGCGGATGACTTCGACCGTTCGCCGACAGACGCGCGTCCGTTCGAGTCCGTGCGGAGCTAGAAACTCGGTCACGTCAGCGGCCGTGTGCGTGAAGTCGGGCGGTTCGTCGGCGAGGCAAACGAAAATCAATCCGGCGACGACTCGCACCTGCACCGGATGGAGTCCCAACGATGTCTGGTCGATCTCCTCTGGCAGATGCCGCGCCAAGCACAACGCTCCGTCCAGTCCATATGCCCAATGGTGATACGGACAAACGAGTCGCTTCGCATGACCTTGCTCCTCAAGGCAGACTCGCGAACCGCGATGCCGGCAGACGTTGTGAAAGGCCCGCACCTCGCCATCGTTGTCACGTAGAATGACCAGCGAATCGTTCGCGCTGTCGTACCGGAAGTAGTCGCCACTCTTGGCGAGCCGACACGTCGGCCCGGCCAGGAGCCAATGCCGGCGGTAGATGCGGTCGAGATCGAGCTCGAAGATCGTGGGGTCAACGTAGAACGGCTGCTCCAGGCTGAACCCCGGGCGGCGACTTTGAAGAAGTTGGTTGAGTCTGTCGGCGTTCACCATGCGAGGTTATTGCTCCAACTGCCGCGCGGAGAGTTCGTTCAACAGCGGTGTCCCCGCGGTGAAGCGGTTGACGTTCTCCGTGAAGATCGACCAAAGCCGTGGCAAGTAATGCGGACCGCGGGCCGAGCCGGAAATGTGCGGAGTCATGATCACGTTTGGCAGCGACCACAGTGGATGGTCCAGCGGCATCGGGTAGTGATAGTGCGTGTCGAGGGCTGTTCCGGCGATCCAGCCTTCTCGCAGAGCACGCAGCAGCGATTCCTCTTTGATGAGCGGCCCGCGCGCGGGGTTCAGCAGCAGGCAATGACGCGGGAGTGCTCGTAGCTCGTCGTCCCCGATGAGACCTCGAGTGCTCGGATTCAACGGCATGGCGAGGATCAGGAAATCCAGACCGGAAAGGAACTCGTGTTTCTGGTCTTGCGTGAAAACGCGGTCGGGCAGGACGCCCTCGACATCGCCGGTGCCGGGGACGACGAACGTGTTCTCGCGCGACTTCACGCCGTCGCGCGTCAGCACCCACACAGTTTGGCCCAGCGCATGGCAGAGCCGTGCCGTTTGCCGAGCCAGTCCACCGTAGCCCCAGAGACCGACGGTCGAGCCACGAATCTCGTGTTGAAAACGGGGCTCACGCACCCATTCACCGGCCTCTTGATGGCGGATCATCTGCCGCAGGTCGCGAGCCAGATTGATCATCATCGCTACGTTCCACTCGGCGATCGCGACATCGAACACACCCGACGCGTTGCACGCGCGCACGCCGCGCCTCCGCAGGTCTTGGCCGAGCAGTTGCCCGTACCCGGCGGAGCTGATCTGAACCATCCGCAGCCGAGTCATGGCTCGGTGATTTGTCGGCAGTTGTGAGCAAAACAAAATGTCTTGTTGTGCGAGCATCGCTGGGTCGTGTTCTCGCGCTTGTTCCTCATCCTCTATTCCGACAGCAGTCTCGGTGAGGTTGAGGTCACGGCGCTCTCGCAATCGTGCGAGCGATGCCTCGTCCACGCGGACGTCGATCATCACGTGTGTCATGGTTGAAGGAGTCCGTTTCGTTGAAACAGGTTCAAGACCCGAGTCCGTCGTAGCCACGTTCGCCAGAACGTGGGGTTCTCGCACGCTCACCCACGTTCTGGCGAATGTGGCTACGAAGGCTTGGCGCGTCGAGCCAACTCGGCATCAACTTTGTCTTCCCAATCGCTGAGCCGCTTGCCCGGCACGTCGTTGAACTCACCGCTGCCGGGAATATACGGGAACCGCCGTTTGATCTCGTCCGTGAGTGTGATACCCAGCCCCGGCTTCGTCGGAGGCAGGACATGGCCGTCGCGCATTTGAAAACTGTCGCCGATGATCGCACTGTGCAGCGGGCCGTAGTCGGGAGCGATCTCCAGAATGGCTGTATTCGAGCAAGCGAATCCGGCGTGCAGGTTCTGCATGAATGAGCCACCCGCTCCCCATGAGTGCGTCGCGATCTTGCGGCCGCGCTCTTCGAAAAGTTTCGCGACATCAACGCACAGCTTCAGTCCGCCGGAATACGACGCGTCGGGCTGTCCGATGTCGAAGCAATCTTTCTCGATGAAGACTCGCCACTCGAGCAGACCGGTCAAGCACTCGCCGCCAGCGATCGGCACGTTCGTGCGGCGACACAGTTCCGAGTAGCCGTTGGGGTTGTCGTAGTGCAGCGGCTCCTCGAAGAAGAAGAGGTCGAACGGTTCGACTGCCTCGCAAACCGCGACCGCTGTTTCGAAATCCCACTCGCCGTCACCTTCCGGCCGATTGCCCATGTGTCCGTCGAGACAGACCATCACTTCGGAGCCGTAGCGATCACGGATGAACCGCAGCTTGTCGGCTTCGAGAGCGGCCGCCTCGCGTGCGGTGAGCGGTTGCTCGAAGCCTTTGTCGGTGAGGATGCCCGTCGCGAGCTTGAACCCACGGAAGCCCAATCCGAGGTAATGGTCGATCTTCGCGGCCAGACGTTCCTTCGGATAATTGCTCGGCCCGCCGGTGGCGTACGCCGGCAGCGACTCGTGCTTTAGACCGCCGAGTAGTTCGTAAACCGGCTTGTTCTCGGCCTGGCCCTTCAAGTCCCACAACGCCGCCTCGATGCCGTTGATCACGCCGATGCCGAAACCGCTGCGACACCAAAAGTGCTCGCACTGATACATCCACTGCCAGAGCCGCGGCACATCAGCGACCGTCTGGCCAATCTAGATCGGTGCGAAGTAGTTGACCGCCGCCGGATACAGCTCGGCACAGCGGTAGCCGTTGTAGGACTCGCCGAGTCCGACCAGTCCGACATCGGTATGAATCTCGATGAACGCCGCGCTGCGATGTCGGCGGCACTCGCTGAGAAACGGATCGTTGGTGCATGGGCCCGTGAGCAGGACCGTTTTCACGTCGGTGATTTTCATAGTTGTCTCAGTGTTGGCGTTCCACGCGGGTGACTTGGGAGGGTTGCCATCGCGGCGAGATGGTATTACGAGTTCCTCTCCGTTTCATTCAAGGAGACCAGTCATGCCGCGTTGCTTGATTCTGTTGTTTACGTTTTGTCTGTTCCCGGTGTTGTGGAGTCACGCGGCCGAGCCGGCTGCAGTTCCGCGTGAAACCGTCTTCTTCGCGTTCGATGACCAGAACATCGCGTGGCAGCACAACCTCAAGCTGACTCTGGTCTCGGCGGGAACAAAAAGAACAACATCTGCCTGATTGAGGGCGAGGTCCAATCCATGACGCTCGTCAACGTTTTTCTTTCGGTGATGCACGATCCGGCCGATCCCGATCCGTCGCGCCGATTCAAAGTGGCGTACATCGCGCACATGCCCTACGACGACAGCCGCGGCGGCATGAGCCACGTCGGCGAGAAGACTTACATCTGGTACTCGCACTAGGACTGCGAAGAGAAATGTCGCTCGCAAGAGATCGGCCTCGCGACGCTCCGCCGGGACGGATTCGGCTACCTCTCGCGCCACGACGCCGGCGACCCCGGCCATTGCGTGACCAGCTTGATCGAGTCGTCACCGCGCGGCCGCAAGCTGTTCCTCAATTGCAGCGGAGTTTCGGACGCGGCACCGATCACCGTCGAACTGCTCGACGAACATGACCGGCCGATCGCTGGGTATTCGGGAAGCACATCCGTCCGCATCACGACAGACGGTACTCGACAGCCAATCGTCTGGCCTGGTCCCGCGAAGGATGCCAACGGACAAATACCGCTCAACCAGCCGTTCGCCGTGCAAGTTCATCTTCCCGACAACGACGCCGCGCGGCTGTTCGCCATCTATGCCGAGTAGGCACGCGATGCGATCCAGACTTCGACGATCTGTCGTAGCTGTCGCGAACGACGCCGTCGCGCGTTTGTCAGAAGTGTTGCGTGAGTTGTCTTGGTTGTCAGTGTGGTCGGGACGGAGTCCCAACCTCCGGCGAGCGCTGCGTATTCGTCGCCGCTTCGCGCAGCAAGCCGAGCGCGGCTTCAACGAGCATCTCACCGCCACCCGGTTGCAGGTTCGAGTTCGTGACTTCGTAACTTCCTCCCGCGTAGGCCGCGCGGTGCGGGACGTAGATGGTTTCGACGCTGTTCGAGAGTTCGATGACCAGCGTCGTGCGGAACGGTGAGCCTTGTTTGATCGCCAGGCCCAGCTCGACAAAGACCTCGCCGGGGAGGCAGACAATCGCGACATCGCTGCCGAGCGTCATCACCGTCACATCGACCGGCAGCGTCTCGCCGACGCCGGCCAGCGAGCGGCTGAGGCCCCATGTGATGTGTTCGGCGGTGTTCGCGTGCGGCTCGTGGTGCCGCAGTTGGTCGAGGATCAGCTTCTTGTACGCGACGACGTGTTCGAGGAAGTCGACTTTCTCTTTGCGATTGGCCGCATCGAGAACTTTGATTGAGTTGGCGACCTCCTCCTTCGTTGCATCTTGCAGCGGCAAGCGGACGACTCGTGATTTGACGACGAGGTTCGTCCGTTCGACTCGCTTCAATTGGCCAAGCTGTTTCTGAATCGACTCGCCGATCGAGTTGCCGATGAAGTCGGCCTTGTTCCGATCCTTGCTGCGCGAGTTGACGTGATTGATGTCCCCGCAGCAGCCGGTCCCAAAGATCGAGACCACCTCCGAACCAGCCGCCTTGCGCAGCGATTGTTCGATGAAGAACGGATAGTCGGCGCTCCACTTCAGCCCACCAACGGTATCGAGGTGCAACGCAAAGTTGCTGACAATGCTGAGCGACTTGCCGGCCTCATCGCGCACGTTCAACAGCGCAATCTCCGGGTCAATCGGTCCCGCCGCGCGGACGACCTCGGGATTGTCATGACTCTGCCACGTCTTCACGCTGCCGTCGCGCATCACCGAGCGGCGGTTGAACGACACGGGAGTCGCCTGCGTTCCCGAGCCGCATTCCAGCACAGCGGGCTTCGCGGCGGCATGAGCTTTCGCGATCGCCTCGGCGGGACCGTTGATGAGTTTGTCGATGTACGCCGCTCGCAGCGGTTCTTGCCCCTCGCTGCCGAGCTTCAGGTACAGCTCCTTCATGTAATCGGGCGCGGTGTGCGAGTGCGTCGCCGAAATCACGATGTGCGACGCCGGGATGCCAGTCTTCTCGGACGCTCGTTGGCGAACCGCTTGTGATAGGTCGGTCGCGATGCCGATCAAGTCACACACGACGAGCGCGGCTGCGGTGTTCGCGTCTCGAAACACGATCGCCTTCGCCTTGAGCGGATCAATCGTGCCGTCGGCCAGCCGTTCGTGGTAGTAGCCCGCGATCGGAAACCCGACCGGCGGCGTGATGTCAACCTCGGCCACGCCGACTCGCAAAGAGTCGGCGGCGAATGTCATCGTCATGGCGCCGACGACGAACTCGATGATGAGGAGTCCAACGAATAGAAGGAGATGAGGAATTAAACGACACGTTGATTGCCAGTCTCTCATTCGTCGTCTCCTTCTATTCGTTGGACTCTTCGCTGCAGGGCATGTGACATTCTGATGCCGTTGAGCGATCGTAGCAAACTCGCTACGAATTCCGTCAGCCACCGCCCGCGATGGAGTGGGCGGAGTTCGTCGCGTCCCTCAAGGAACCAGTTCCGATGCAATGCCCACAAAGATCGCTCGCAATTCCGTTTTGCAGGATGACTCTTCTCGCGGTGGCTGTCGCCAGTTCGTTGGTCGCTAACCGTTCGTTGCCTGCCGACGAGGCCGATGCTGCCAAGCGAGTTCACGAAGTTGTGGCTGCGGCCGGCGGCGAAGAGAAGCTTTTGAAACTGTTTCGCTTCAGTGAGCGAGTGCTGATCACCGCGACGGTGACGCCGCTGAAACCGGACGACAAGAGCAATCGCATGTCGGTTGTCGAAGTCGGAAACCGCTGGTGGGTCGGAGCGGCACCGCGCGACAAAGACAAAGTCCGCGTGCTGTGCTGGGCGTGGAGCCTGCGCATTCTGCTCGAGCCGAAGTCGAAGGTCGCCAGCATTGACGACGCCCAGATCGGCGATCGATCGGCGTTCGGCCTGCGAGTCACCGAGTCGGTCAAAGAGCCGATCGACCTGTACTTCGACCAGAAAGACCAACGGCTGCTCGCCATCGACTACACCGACACGCGGCACGTCTTCGGCGAGTGGAAGGAAACCGGCGAAGGTCATTTTTATCCGTCGCACGTCGTGGGTTTTCGCTTCGCCGACCGAGCGACTCGCAAGCTCAACGAGAACCAGTGGTATCAAACCGACATCCTCGAACTGACACCGCTGCAGGAACTCCCGACGGAATTGACGAAGTAACGCTGAGCAAGCGGAATCCAACGAATGAAAGGCGACGACGAATTGGACTTTGAGATCGCCATCATCAACTCCATTCCAATTCGTCAGTCCCTATTCGCCTATCACCCACCGCGTAGACCCAAACCGAGCTACTTTTTCTCTAAGCGGATCGTGCCGTAGTATGCCGGGTTGTAGGTCGGTGAGGTTCCGATCAGCCACGGGCTGGAGACGTGGCTGGAGACGCGGGAGTCGGGCTTCGGAAACGTGCCGATGTTGAGCAGCAGTTCGTCGTTCGATTTTGCTTCCGTCGAGAGGTCAGCCCAAGGGATGCGGAACTCGGCGGTGACGTGCGTTGCGGTTTTGATCGAGACGAACTTGCTCAAGCTCTTGCGGCCCGGGACGGCGATCATGCCGGTGGCGGGATAAGCGTAGAAGTACGCCGCGACGCTGCCGGACGGTTGAGCGTGCAGCGCGACTTGCACTCCCTTCCGATCGGGCGTCATTAACGACACTTCCCAGATCGCGGCAGCAGTCGCCGTCGGTTGTTCGATCGCGACGTACAGCGCCTCGGGAGTCCACGCGAAACGAAACTGTGAGTGGTCGTCGTTCGGTGCATTTGGGTCGCGCGGCAGCAGACGCAGCGAGCGTGCTTGTTGCCAGGCCGGCTCGCTGAGGTGGCCGTCGTGTGTGATCTCGGCTTCGGTGGTCGCGATCGCCGTGCGCGTTGAGTCGGTGTCGGCGGTTTGTAGTTTTTCCAGCAGTTGCAGTCCGGGTTCGATCAGCGGTGCGATCGTCTCTTGACCGGTCTTGTCGAAGACCGAGGCCACATACGCCGTCCAGTCCGACCGATGCCGTTGCAACACGAGCGTTCGAGGCGGCAGGCGGCTCGATGCCACTGAGTCCTGGCGACGCACAGCGGCTTCGATCCAGAGGAAGGCGGAATCGACGATGATCCGTTCGCGTCGAACGTGAATCAGCGACGTGGCATCGTCCTTCGCGGCGAGGGCGGCGGAATCGAGGCAGCGATACGCATTCGCGAAGAAGGTCGCGTCGCACAGCGCTTCGAGCCAGACATGCCTCCGCATGTTGGATGAGTTCGCGGCGATCTTTGACTGCCGCTCTTCGATGATCTCCAGCAACTCGCGCATCGGTCGCGCGGCGGCTCCGTAGTAGCCTTTGCAGAACCTCTCAAGCAGCGGTTCCAGTTCGTGGGACGGATCATCCAGCAGCTTCATCCCCAGCCACGCGCGGAGCGGCATGAAGCTTTGCAAGTCGTTCGATGTGGGAGAGTCATTCAACCCGGCTCCCATGAAGTCTTCGTTCTCGATCGTGACGTACCGGACGCCTCGATCGAGAAACAGTTGGATGTCTCGGTGCATCGCGCGGACGTTCGTTGACGGAGCGAACAGGCCCGGTGGATGCGGGTCGAACGTCCGCCAGTAATCCCAGATGGCAAGCTGCTGCGCCTTCTTCGCCCAGCCGTCCAGGAGCCTGAGTCGTTCCGCATTGCGCGGATCGGTCAGCGGTCGCGTCATGTCCGACAGGCCGTAGTTGTCGCAGTACCGAATCATGACGTTTGCTTCCGGGCGGATCGTGCGAGGCGGCGCGAGCGTGAAGTTGTAGGCTTCGGTCTGCACGGTGACGTCCGGGAAGTCGACCTTCAGTCCGCGGGCCACATGATTGACGAAATCCAGCAGCGCGCCGCTCTCGGAACCCTCGCGGTCGCTGATCGCTTTGCAGTTCGGGCACAAGCACAGATTCGTGGTGTTGTCGTTCTGAGAGACCACGACCATCCGCGCCGGTGCGCGACCGGACTTCTTCGCCTCGATGTCATCATCGAGCAGCATTTTCTTCGCGCGTTCCAGCGTAATGCGTCGCACGTCTTCGTTCGTCACACACAGCTGAATCCACAACTGCCGATTGCCCATGTCGTTCGTCATGCGTTTGCCGTCGGCATCCATCGAAAAGTATTCGGGATGCGTCGCGGCAAACTCCTTCGCGGAGATGAAGTGCCCGAACGTGTGAACGCCGTCGGGCACCGCGCGCGGATAATCACCCGTCGCGGGTCCGGCGTAGATGTGCTCTTTGTTCCAGATGCGCCAACGACCACCATTTACCCCCTGCGAAGGCGAGTGTGTGTAAGGCCAACCAGTGAAGACATAGCGATGCTCGAACGCCGGTTGTCCGCGCCGATTGAGCGCGGGGATCGTCAGCGTCGGTTGCTTCGGAACGAACTCGGTGAACGGGTCGAGCCGCTCCACTCCGACATGCGTTTCGAGAAACTCGCAGACGGCATAGATGGCTCCGCGTGGACGGCCTCCAGTCAGCAGCAACGAATCGCCCGACGTTTGAATCAGCCACTCTTCCGGCTTCAGCGTCGAGTCGGTCAGTACACGAATCTCGTACTCCGTCGCATCATTTGCAGCCTTCGCGCCCGCCGCGCGAATTGGAAACTTCGCGCCGGTGACTTGCTCCAACGTCTCGGACAACCATTGTGCAGCGGTCTGCTCTTCAAGCGACGGCTCGGCGGACATGACGACGACGAACGACGTCTTGCCGTCATTGGCGAGAGTCAACGGCGGCTCGATCTTCAATCCCTGCGCGATCGCGTCCTTCATCGACTTCTCCACGCCGGGCGCGACGAAAGACCACTGCCCCGGTTCGTAGCCTCCTTCGGCGAACGCGCGGTCGGTCGGGATGTAAACGGGGCCGTAGTCGCCGTAGCCCAGTGTCACGACGAACGAATCGGGCCGTTGTTGCTGCGCGAAGAGTTGGTACTCCACGAACGGCTCGCCGGGCAGCAGCAACAACTGGGTGGCCCCGAAATCGACGACAGGCAGATCCAGCTTTTGTCCGGCATCGCACCGCTTCCTCCAACTCAGTGCGTAAGCCGCACGCACGCGCTCGTCGAACGAATTCTTGTTGGCCCCCGTGACGATCGCGTCTAAATCGCTCACTCGGAATCCCGCCGAGTCCTTCGGCGCCAACCGCAATGGGATCGAACGGACGGCGACTCGCTCCAGGGGATACTTCCGAGTCTGTTCCCAAGCTGCCTTCCAACCTTGATAGAGCCGCTCGGACAATTCCTCACGAGCCATCGGCGAACCATCGTTGTACTTGCCCGCGCCGAGATCCCCGCCACAGCCATTGGCATAGAAGTGCAGCACGCCGGGCTGATCCGCCTGCCGCCGTCGCCGAGCCATGCCGGTGAAGTCCGCCGACACTTGTCCTTGCCCGTAGTAACTCATCGGATGAGTCGCATACGCACTGATGGAAGCGATCGGTGAGTCGCCATCCCAAAAGCTGAGTGTCTTCAAGAACGGATCAATCAGACCTTCGGGATCAATCTTCGCGCGCGGATCTTTGCTCGCGCTGCCCCGCACGAATTCCACTTTCCCATCCGCGCCGAGAATTCGCCGCGTCGAAGCAACTCGCTCGACTTTGGCCTGCCCGACTCCGACATGCGTGACGCGCCGTGCCTTCTCCAACGACCCCTTCAATGCACTCGCGACTGACGACACGGCGTCCTCATGAAACTTCAGATCGAGCGTTCCACGCCCCAGCTTCTGAGCCGCGATCAATCGTTCCGCTTCGAGATCGACCAACGGCGCATCGTGCTGGTGAATCGCGCAAACGAAGATTCGTTCGCGCGTCGTCCCCGCCGCAGTTGCCAACGCGTCGCGCCAGCAATCATGCGCGTCATTCCCAATCCCGCACCAATCGACCGAGCACAACACAACCGGCTTCCCCGCCCCCAGCAACACGAAGCCATGCGCGAGCAACGGATCATCCACCGTCACGACTGGCTTCACGCCAACTCCCGCCTGCAACGGATGCCCGATCTGCGGAGTCACCTCGGCAACAAACGATGCCATCGAAAATCGGCCTGCGGCAGGTGTGTTGTCGGCCGCTTGCGCACTCTGAGCGGCGATGAGAACGACAAGCGAGATCAACATTCGGATGCAACAAGGCATTGGATACTATTCTCGAATGACAGACGAACGGGGACAAACGAAATGAAAACAGAACGAACGTGAAGTTCCACGATCAGAAATCAGTCATTCACGAATTTGCCGATTCGGCGTTACGACAGAGCCAGAACTTCGCCGTCGCTGATGGGGAACGGGCGGTTGAGCATGTCGCGGAGTTCGGCTTTGGGGTCGATGCCGAGCGCGTGGAAGATCGTGGCGTGAATGTCGGGCGGAGTGCAGGGTTGCGACTTCGGGAAGGCCGCGTTGCTGTCGCTGCTGCCGTAGACTTGTCCGCCTCGAATGCCCCCGCCGGCCAGGGCGACGGAATAGACGTTCGGATAATGATCGCGGCCGGCGTTGGCGTTGATGCGCGGCGTGCGTCCGAAGTCGGTCAAAATCACGACCAGCGTTTCGTCGAGGGTGCCTCGATCGGACAAGTCCTGCAACAACGCCGATGCCGAGTGATCGAACACCGGCAGCAGTCGATTCTTCAGATGATTGAAGTTGTTGCCGTGCGTGTCCCAGGTGTCTCGCCCGCCGCCGAGATCACCGGGGCCGCAACAGACTTGGACCACCGGCACTCCCGCTTCCGTCATTCGCCGAGCCAGCAGCATACTCTGGCCAGCCAAGTGCGTTCCGTAGGACTCACGAACTTTGGGGCTTTCGATGTCGAAGTTGTAGGCTTCCTGCAGCGCCGTCCCGGCCAGGATGTCTTTGGCGAGCGAATGAAAGTGATTGAAGCTTTCGTAGTCGCTGGATGGCCGCTCGGCGAGTTGCAACGACGACAGCAATTCGCGGCGCGATGCCAGTCGGTTCTGATCGACATCATGCAGCTTCAAAACTTCGGCACCCAGCGTTTTGGAACTTCCCTCGTAGGGCTGGCCACTGGCAGGACGCAAGACGATCGGGTCGTACTTCACTCCCAGCCAACCACCATCTTCGCCCGCTTGCAGCGTCTCGTTGTCGACCATCGGATACGGCATCCGAATGGCGTTCGGCACTCCGCGCGGCGACGTGCGGAACTTGGAAATCACTGCAGTGATCGACGGCCAGTCGTCGCGCATCGGGGCGATGTTGGCCACTCGCGGCGGCTTGTGTCCGGTCAGATTCCAATACATGCCTCGGCCGTGAAACCCATCGTCGTGAGAGATCGACCGAATCATGGCCAGCTTATCCGTGTGTCGAGCTAGCTTCGGCAAGTGCTCGCCAACTTCGATCCCCGACACGACGGTACGGATCGGCGAGAACTCGCCACGAACTTCCACAGGCGCATTGGGCTTCAAATCCAGCGTATCCAAATGGGACATTCCACCCCAGCAAAAGAGGATGATACAAGACTTCGCTTTGCCATTCCCCGCGCCGCTGCCGGACGCCGCGAGGCTGTGCATCTGCAAGAAACTCGGCAGCGAGAGACCGCCAATCCCTGCCGCGGTTGCCAATAGTCTGCGGCGAGACCGATCAAGACCTGGGGCCGACAAATTCGTCAAGGAGTTCTTCAGCGACATTTGAGTAGGAGCCTTGTGGCAGTTCAGGCAAAAAAACGGACACGCTGCATTGACGGTTTAGCAGCTTATCGACCCACGGACTACTTTTCTTCTCCTGTTGTTCACTTCATTCGCGACAGATGGCGAACGCTTCGATCTCGATCAGCAGGTCTTCGAACGCGAAGCCGGAGACTCGAATCGCTGTCACTGCCGGTCTGGGGTGGGGATAGAACTCGCGCTGCACGCGGTCGATGGTCGCTCTCGTCTCGGCGGCCTGATTCCAGTCGCCGTCTCCGTGATAGTAGATGTAGAGCTTGGCGACATCGCTCTCGTCGAGTCTTCCTTCGGCCAGCACCTTTCGGATGAACTGGAACACATTGCCGTGCGCATCAAGCGAACGCTGTCCGCCAACAAAGATCATGTCGCCGACTTTCCACCCATGCGAAAACGGCAGCGGCTTGCTCCAGCTCCAGTGGCCGTCTGGCATCAGGCGTTCTCTCGGTTCGCCGACGACCGCCCACGCATCGATCTGAATCAACGCCCCTTCGCGATCCAGGCCGACTCGCGTTTCGGTCGTCGTCGGGCCAGGGTCGGAGAAGTATCCAAGCCGGACTCGGTCGATCTCATCCAAAAACTTCGAGACCGCCTCGTCGTCGCCGCCACATTGGAAATAGATGTTGTGCTTGACGACATCCTGCCTCCCGGCCCCCGCCTCGGCGAGCACCCACTTCAACGCTTCACCCCGATGATTCTGGGGCGCAATGAACTCTTTCTGCATTCGTCGTCTCCTTGGGTTGACGTGATTGATTTCGCCGCCGCAGCCGGCTCCGAAGATCGAGACCACCTCCGAACCGGCCGCCTTGTGCAGCGTCTGTTTCGATGAAGTACGGATAGTCGGCAGTCCACTTCAGCCCGCTGACCGTGTCGAGGTGCAATACGAAGTTGCTGAGGATTCGCGATGAAGAAGGACATCGATAGGTTGTCGGTTCCCAAACATCGGTGGCTCGGCCTGATTGGCGATTGATAGGGTAGAAAAACTCATCACGAGCGATGTTTACTTCTTCAAAGCTTCACCGACGAAATCAAACAACACCTTCGTGGATGGATCGTCGGGCAAGCCGAGGTCGGCGTTGATCTTGGTGTGGTTGGTCTCATTGGCACCGAAGACCGTGACGGGAAGGCCCGCGTCCTTCAGCACGGCTCCAAGACGTTGCGCCTGCGCGGCGTTATCGGGATGGTCGGCGACGTGGAGGATCAGGAACGGAGGGATGTTCTTG
Source organism: uncultured Planctomycetaceae bacterium (assembly GCA_964589725.1). Taxonomy (GTDB): domain Bacteria; phylum Planctomycetota; class Planctomycetia; order Planctomycetales; family Planctomycetaceae; genus CAYSHJ01. The sequence continues at coordinate 4,835 of CAZPUJ010000734.1, read as the reverse complement.
CCTTTGGCCACATGCGTGACGGCGGAGAAATCGCGATGTTTCTCAGGGGTGTTGCTGAATTTTTCGCGGTGACCAAACTTCGCCTGCGGCTGACCGTGTACCCGACGCCGCGTCTCCGCCGTCTCAATGATGGCTGGGACATCGTAGGTGTCGCCATCGACGGGCACGCAGCCTTTGAGGACGTTGAACGGAACGCCTTCGGCCTTCAAATAGCGATCGTCGATACTGACCAACGCGGCGAGCTGTGCTCCGGCGGCATGGCCCATGACAAAAACTCGTTTCGGATCGCCACCATACTCGGCGATGTGCTGGTGGACCCAGCCCAGAGATTTCGCCACATCGCGAATGATCGTCTCCATCTCCACGCTCGGCAGGAGTCGGTAGTTGGTGGAGACAAAGACGAACCCCTTCTCCACGAAGACTTGCGGCTTGAGCTGAATGCTGGTCTTGTCACCCGCCTGCCAGCCGCCTCCGTGTATCCAGAAGACCACGGGCAGGTTTTTCGCATCACGCGGCGAATAGACATCGAGCACTTGCCGCTCGTGCGCCGGATCGGCGTAGGGGATGTTGCGTTTGACGTCCTGAGCCTGCGCTTCGGACAGGAGGGTGAACGCGACGAGCCACAGAATCATCCGACATCGCATGAGCAGGGGCTTTCTTCGTTCGGGAAAAAGCATTCGACGGACGCGATTTCGACGAGGCTAACGATCAGAATACAGTCCGATGCCAGCAACCCGAAGCGTTCGCCCTCGCCGACGCCTTGGGTTGGTTTTGAATCCTCTCAGACAGGAAGCACAACATGCGTATGTTGCTGACCGTGTTCGTCGTCCTTGGAGTTTTGCCTTGGGCCGCAGTCTCTGCGGCTGCCGAACCGATCGACATTGGGTCGCGTCGGGAGTTGTTTGTCGATCAGGCGCTGGTCGAGCATCTGGACGGCCGAGCCGAGTTCAGGCTGCGTCATCCGACGCCACGCGAAGTCGCCCTCACCTTCGAGAAGCCCTGGGAAGGCAACGCCAGCGGGTACGCAACCGTGTTTCAGGACGGCGACCTCTATCGGATGTATTACCGAGGCCACCGCTACATTATCGATCCGCCGCCGCTGAGGCAGGCTCAGTCGGAAGTCGTGTGTTACGCCGAAAGTCGCGATGGCATTCACTGGGTCAAGCCAAACCTCGGTTTGTTCGACTGGCCCCCGACCATCAACAACACCGGGACGAAAGAGAACAATATTTTGTGGCGCGGCGGTTACGAGACGCACAACTTCGCTCCGTTCAAGGACACCAACCGGGCTTGCTCGCCCGACCAACGTTACAAGGCGGTCGGCGGAACGACGGCCAGCAAGGGACTGCTGACGTTCAAGTCGGCCGATGGCATTCATTGGTCCAAGCTCAACGACGGGCCGGTCGTCTCGACGGGAGCGTTCGATTCGCACAACACGGTCTTCTGGGACGCGAACCGACAACGGTATTCGATGTATGTCCGGTACTTCAGCGAAGGGGAATTCAAAGGGCTGCGATCCATCGGAATGTCCCATTCGACAGATTTTCGTTCTTGGTCCGAACCAGTGGGGCTAACGTACCCGGCGGATTCGCCGCCTCAGCAAATGTATACAAATCAGGTCGCGCCGTACTACCGAGCACCGCACATTCTGATGGGCTTTCCGACGCGCTTCGTGACTCGTCCGTTGACGGACCACGCTCGGAATTTGGAGCCAGTGAAAACGCGAGCGCAATTCGCCGCGTCGATTGCGGGCAGCGGTGCCTACACGGGTGCCGAGGTGACCGATGGCCTGTTCATGACCAGCCGTGATGGCTTAGCCTTTCGCCGCTGGGATGAGGCGTTCCTGCGTCCGGGGCCGCAGGCGGAAGGGCGCTGGATCTACGGCGACAACTATCAAAGCTACGGCCTGTTCGAGACGCGATCAGCAACGCCCGGCGCGCCGCACGATCTCTCGCTGCACTTCAACGAGGGGTCGTGGCGTGATGCCGAACATCGCCTGCGACGCTACACGATTCGGCTCGACGGTTTCGTCTCGCTGCACGCTCCGCTGACCGGCGGCGAGCTGACGACAAAGCCGCTGAAGTTCACCGGCCGACGCCTCTCGCTGAACTACTCCACGTCCGCAGCCGGAAGCCTCCGAGTCGAAATTCAAGACGCCGCCGGCAAGCCCATCCCCGGCTTCTCGATTGCCGACGCGGATGAGTTGTTCGGAGATTCCATCGACCAAAGTGCCGCCTGGAAAAACGCCACCGATGTCAGCCGCCTCGCGGACCAAGAGGTGCGACTCCACTTCGTGCTCCACGACGGCGACTTGTTCTCGTTCCAATTCACCAACTGAGAGTCATTGCTCGACGCGAGATGCCACTGACAATCGGACAACACCCATTGGGTGGGCTTCTGCGACTTCCAAGCCCTCTTGCTTTGAAGGCTGGATTTGACCCCCGCCGAATTCGCATCCCCCGCGACGGCCTGAGCCAGCGCGAATTGATTGGCGACTTGCGACGCTGTCACTTCATCGCCATTGACTAACACGGTCCCGTGCCAAGAAGTCTGTTGAAAAACGCCACCGAGCCGGGCACGAAAGAGAGCATCTTGCTTCACCGTTCACTTGACCGGTACCAATCGGACTTGTCGCAAATCCATGACAGCCACGCCGGGCTTCTTCGTCGGCTTGACGTGCAGTTCGTGGCGACCGGGTTTGTCGATCTGAATCTCGCCGAGCATCTTCGGCAAGAAGTTTTGGAAGCCGCCGGTTTCTTGCACGGTCGTCGAAAGAACTTGCTCGCCGATCTCGAAGCGGACCTCGCTGCCGCCGCTGCCGTTGCCGCAGCCGACGAGAGCTTCCAACTGAAACTTGCCCGGCTGAGTGACCGTGAACTCCCAGCGAGCCCAATCGTTCGCGTTGGCCCAAAAGCCGAGCGTGTTCTTGTGCGGCAGCGGCTCGTACCGCAGCATGACGCCGCGGACGTCGGCCGTCTTCGCGGGCAACACGATCTCGCCGTTGGCCGCCTGTGGATTCGGAACGTACTCACGATTTAGCACTGGCATGAGTGCTCCGACGTCCCCGCGCCACGCATCGAATTTCGCCGCCAGTTCGCGCACTCGCTCGGGTTCTTGCTCGGCGAGGTTCCGCGACTCGCTGACGTCCTTCGCGAGATGAAACAACTCACGCCGGCCTTCTTCGTAAAACTCGATCAGCTTCCATTCACCCGCTCGGATCACTCCGCCGGGACGCCCGCCTTGATTCGCGTAATGGGGGTAATGCCAGAAGAGAGCTTCACGTGTGATCGATCCCGTTTGCTTCAACACCGGCACAAGACTGACGCCATCGACACCAGCCCGACGCGCGAGCGAGGGATCAGAGGTTGTTGACTTCTGACTCCCTCGCTGGCGCGTCGGGCTAGTGTCGGTCATCTCCAGAACTGTCGGGAACAGATCAATCCCGCACACCGGCACATCACTCGTCCCGCCGGGCTTCACCGAGCCCGGCCACTTCACCAGTAACGGGACTCGCAGGCCGCCCTCGTACAACCAACCTTTGCCCTCGCGCAACGGAGCGTTCGACGTCGCCGGCGTGTTCGGACCTTCCACCGTCGCGAGACCGCCGTTGTCGGACGTGAAGATCACGATCGTTCGCTCTGACAGTTTCCGTTCGTCGAGCTTGCGAACAACGCGGCCGACCGCTTCGTCCAGGCTTTCGAGCATCGCGGCATAAATCGGATTGTTCTGCTGCCCACGAAACATTCCCGCCTCGGGATACGTCTTCACCAACTCGTCCTTGGCTCGCATCGGCGTGTGGACGGCGAAGTGCGGAAGGTACAGGAAGAACGGCTGCTCGTGATGCTGTTCAATGAATTTCGCCGCTTCGACGGCCAGCCGGTCCGTGACGTACTCGCCTTCGGGAGCGTCCTGCAAACCGGGCATCGCCGCGCGTCCCGGTTTAGCAAACGGAGCGAAATAGCTCGCGGGAGTCCCAGCCCCGTCACCCGCGATGTTGAGATCAAATCCGTGCCGAGTCGGCTCGAAGCCCTCGCCGCCGAGATGCCACTTGCCGATGCTGCCGCACACATAGCCCGCCGGCTTCAGCGCATCGGCAATGGTCACGGCTTCGAGGGGCAAGTGCTGACGCACCGTCGGCCGTTTCAACTTTTGATCCGGACGATCCGGCCGCCCGGGCAGCCAATCGGTCAATTGAAACCTCTGCGGATACTGCCCCGTCAGAATCGCCGCTCGCGACGGCGAGCAGACCGGACACGCGGCATACGCCTGAGTGAACCGCATCCCGTCCGCTGCCAGCCGATCCAGATGTGGCGTCCGATGAAACATGCTCCCGTAGCAAGCCAAGTCCATCGCACCGAGATCGTCGGCGACAATCAACACCACGTTGACCCGCGGTTCCGCTCCGACCGCCGCCACCGGCAACCACAGCAGTACCGCACACAAAACACCAACCAGTCTGTTGAGTCGCGAGAACCGCATTTCAAATCCTCGCTCGAAGAGAAGAAGAAAAGCTGTGAACAGAAGGTCGCAACGTCCGCGAAGGAATAACTTCAAGAGGCCAGGTCTTCCACTTTGCGGCCTTTGCGACCTGCTGTTCAAAATGTGTATTGTGACCCGGTGGTGATGAGCGTCAGAAAGGGGGCCAGCGTGAGCGAGTAAAATGGGGCCACCTGTGTGGTCAAAAAACGCCCGAAGGGTTGTCGGGCGGTAAGTCGGGACGCTCTTAACTGGCTCGGCGGGAGGCCGGAGGTTCGGGCGTCTTCGAGGAAGACTTCGCTTTCACGTCTGAGGGCTTGGTCTTCGTCGGCGAAGACGTCGGATGCAGGCTCTGTCGC
>CAZPUJ010000733.1:0-3250 GCA_964589725.1 uncultured Planctomycetaceae bacterium | reverse complement strand
CCTGTTGAATTAATCCGCCGCCGAGTTCACCTCGGCGGTTCACGCGTTTCTGCACTACGTTTTTCCCGAGGAATTCGAGTAGTGCAGAAACGCTTGAACCCCTGAGGCAAGCTCAGGGGCGACTAAATCAACAGGCCCTGGTGAGCGTGGCTACGTGCCGGGAATTTAATTCTCGCCACCTGCTTTAGCGCATCAGATCCGCGTCGCGAAAGCCTACATCGAGCGTTACCACTTTTCCGGCGATGACCTGCACTGTGACATCGCAGCGCAAGTTACCGTCCGGTTGGCGAACCGCGAATCGGTGTTTGCCAACTGGAAGCTGTAGGAGTTCAAATCGGCCCTCAACGTTGGTCACCGCATGGTGCGGATGGTCGAAGGAGTAGATCCAGCCGTTCATCCAGGGATGGATGTCGCAACCCAGCCGAGTCGGCCGCTGCTTCTTGTCCGCCACGAAGCGATGCACGTACTCGTTACCCGTCCCGGTGAAGACGTTGAATTGATTCTTCGCCTCAAACGCCGCTGTTCGCACGTTGTGATTTGCGCTGTCCGAGTTCGTGAACTTCACCGGCTGCCCGCTCCGAACTGAAACCACATGCGGCAGGAACGCGAAGTTCTTTTGATCAACCACCACAACCGGCCAGTCCTTGGCATCGTTGGGTGACGCCTCAACCGGAGCGTCGATCCAATACACGACGACGTCTTGCAACCCACGAGTCTTCGGATGCACCTCGAATAGATCGCGTTTTCGCCCCGTTTCGTCCGCTGCCTCAGCTTTGGGAATGGCTCCATCAAAGCGCACGACGCCATGCACTCGCCCACGTTCATCGGCATCAGACGAACTGACCACAAGAGTGGCGACGGCAAAAGCGGCGAGGAGAATGCACCGCAAACAGATTCGACGTGGTAACTGGAACTTCGGCTGGCGGCGAAGAGTGGTCTTGCTCACGACAACGTCAACCTCTGCTGAATTTGGCTTGACGAGAACGGACCAATTCAACTCGGGCCGAGTCTTCCAACGAAAGACTCGGATCACCGTCGCACAGGCCGCCGCTCTTCCGGGTTGATTGTACTGCCGGGGTCCGGCACCGGCTTAAGTTCCGGCGGTTCGGCCGCGATGCGCAGCACATCACGACAATGTGAATGGCAATCAACGCAGGCCGTGATCAGATTGAGATAGGCGAAGGTTGTCCCTTCGAGGTTTTGCTGATCACTAAGTGTTTCCAACCTCTGCGCCTGGCGGCGAAGTTCGGTTTTGAAGTGCGCGTAAACCTGATCGTCGGAAGAGCGCCACTGCTCAGCGTCGCACACCTTAAGTAGTTCCTTGGCTCCTTTTTGAACCAATCCAAAATCCTTGGCGACCAGTCCTTCGACGACCTTCTGTGAACTCGCCAATTTGCTGCGCATCAAGACGTCAACGGGAACCGCCTTCCGAATCGAGGGCTTGTCTGAAGCCGCAAGGACTCCCAGAGTGAGCAACAAGAGCGGGACAGTCCATGCCAAGTGTTTCATCGTGAGTTTTCCATAAATCTGAGAGTTGGGTCTGATTAATCCGATCCTCATGTAGGCGAAATGTGCCCATTCCGAAAGATCAATCCGAAACGCGCTGCCACAGGTCAGAGCAAGATGGCAGTCTTTCAGGTCGAAACATATTCCGCTTCGTGGACGGACCAGTGCGGAGCCAACCGAGAATCGTCGAATGCGATTGGCTCCGGGTTCCATTCATGAGCGAAGTCGTCACGCAGTGTTTCCTCGCCCGCCATGGTCATTTCCTGGCTACAGCAGAACGGAGGCACCTGAAACCTTTCTTGTCGAACAACCGCACCACAACACTGACAATGATAGATGGGTCGATTATGAATCATGGGAAATTCTCCGAAGGAGAGAGGGGAAGGGGGAGTGGCGAGATGGGAATTATCGCCTAGGTGGATGCGGAATTTGTGGCAATTTCGATGCCGTCAGACAACAAAGGTCATGGACAGACGGTTGCCGGCCGATCGTACGGAGCTTCTACCGAGAATCCTGGCAGCAAATGCAATTTTGAAATCGATACGACCAAGACTGGCGTGTCAGGGAACTCCAAAACCTATGGGTGAAGTGTGCTTTGACGCTCGTCCGCACGCACCCACTCTGTGCGTCGCCGACCAACGATAGGCAACTTCCACGTTGGTCGCTTGTCCGCGATCGTGTTGTGATGTGCGAAAGTCTTCGGAGTTGATCACGGCCGTAAAGCTGTCGCGTCCAACGGAGCGATCAGGTCCGTATGCCATCGCTGCCGATGCCGGTGTTGAGTTCCCCTTCTTCCAATCCGGCTCCCACGGGAGGCAGCGGGAGGTTGCGTTCAAAGCACGCGGCCAGCACGTCGCTGCGCAGTGAGTTGGCGAAGCCGGATGCTTCTCCGCGTGCCAAGCGTGAGAAGACTTTGACGACGGCCGCAAAGCCATCGTGTTCCAGTTGCATGTTTTCTCCACGCAGCGACACCAATCGCTCCAAGCCATCGTCAGCATCTGTGCTGCGAAGACGTCGCTGCACTTCCTCTCGTCCAAGCGTTTGGTGAGCGGCGACGATGAGGCGGTCCAACACAGTCCGATAGCCGTCGAGAACCGTGGCATCGTTCTCAACCAGCAAGAGATCGAGCCCGACCAGCAAGTTCTCCAATCGCTCCAAAAACAGCGGCACAAGGTCGCCCGTAATGACGAACCCATGTTGTGGAGCGATGACTTCGACTGTGGGAACCAGCGACCGGATCTGACGAACGGCATAGCGCAGGGCTTCGCGAGTCGGCATGTAGATCTGATGGAACTGCGCGATGCCGGCCCAGTCGGATTCTTCGGCCAGCATCGGCACTCGGCCGGGTCGGTTCAGACCGCCGAATAAGTCGCCGCTGAAGAGCGTGCGGAGGTCTGGGTCATAGAAAGCCATCGCGCCGCGAAAGTGGCAAAAGGGAGTCGGCACGAACTGCCAGCGATGCCGGTCCGCCAGCGTCACGAAGGGAGCACGAATGGAATTCGCGAAATGTACTCGCCGAGGCCGAAAGTCGAGATGCTGCGCCAGACGCCAGACCTCTTCGGTCATGAGCGCGCTGATGTTGGGATTGGCGTCGCACAAGAACGAAGCGTTGCCGATGACGTCGGGGTCCTGGTGGTTGCAGGTGAATGATTGCAGCTCGCCCACGTCGCCAATCAAGCGGTTGATGTTCGCCGCGACGACCGGCCAGTCCGTTCGCGAACCGGGATCAATGCAGACATGCACG
>CAZPUJ010000732.1:0-4776 GCA_964589725.1 uncultured Planctomycetaceae bacterium | reverse complement strand
CGGAAAGTTTTCTGATTCGAAAATGGAGTGACGTGCGAGCTCTCGAAGATGCGGCAAAGGCCGTAAGGACCAAGTTCGTACAGATTTTCGATGAGGTGCTCGACGAGGTGTGGAAGAGCCACCGTGAATTGAATTCTCCTTGGACCAAATATCTTCGGTACGGCAACGTCGGCCTTGGAAAGAACGCCTGGCTCTTAAAGCCCGGCACACATTCTGGTTTTTGGATCCAAAATATCGGGCTGGTCAACCTCACCGCGCAGGATCAAGAACCGCCGTACATTTATGTGACCATAGCGAATCCGAGCATCGACCTTCAGGAAGCAGAGAAACGCTTGCGCACATTTGCAAAAAAAAACTCTCCCTAAAGAGGAATTTGACCGAGCGGAATTTGACTCCAACAAGACCGAAGCATACCTCGGCATTCCGCTGACAGAACCGCGAGATAAGTTGGTCGATCTGCTTCTCAAGGACGGCGGTCGTGACTTCATCCGCTGCATGATCGAGCATTTTGAATGGATGACGACGTTCACTCCAGTTGTGGACGAGATCCTTTCGGCCGGAAAAAAGAATCGCAAGTGATCGCCGGGCCGCGTGTGTTGAAGTTGGTCCTACTTACCTTTGACCAATCGGCTGAGTTGCTTGAACTCCGACGAGCCGGCCGCGGCGCACCATTCGAACATCACGGATTCGGTGGTGGTGATGATCGCTCCGCTGGCGGCCAGGCGGCGGGCGATTTTCCAGTCGAGTTTGGCTCGGTTGGGAATAGCGGCGGCAGGGACGAAGACTTGATAACCGGTCGACAGAAGGTCGAGCACATGGACCGTTCAGCGAGTCGTCCGAAGTCTGGTCGTCGAGCGTTTTTTCTTCGCGGCTCGTTTCAATGAGGCTTTGAGCATCTTCAGCGTTTCCAAGTCCCGGCCAGATTGCCCCTTGGCCGCTTTGATCTCCCGGTCCAACCAAGCGTCGGGGGTTTCCGATGGAAGGTCGGCCAAGACCTTGGCCAAATCTCGCTGAACGTCCCGTCGTTTCTTCGGACCGATCATCGGACTAACTCCTTCAGAATCCCACGAAGTTGCTCGATTGTACGCACGACGTTCGCGGATCCCGCTCACGAACCTTTGACGAGTTGGCTGAGTTGCTTGAACTCCGGCGAGCCGGCGGCGGCGCACCATTCGAACATCACGGATTCGGTCGTGGTGATGATTGCTCCGCTGGCCGAAAGCCGGCGGAGGGCGAATTTCCAGTCGAGTTTGGCTCGGCTCGCGACGGCGTCGGCGACGACGAAGACTTGATAGCCGCACGACAGCAGGTCGAGCACCGTCTGCAGGACGCAGACGTGAGCTTCGATTCCCGCCACCACAATTTGAAAGCGGCCGTCAGGATGCTCGGCTGCCATTCCCCAGCCTAAGCACTCGGCCGCGCTGAAGCAGACTTTGTCGGGGATCGTTACGCCATCGGGCAACTCGCGCAGCTCCGGCACCGTCGGGCCGAGCCCCTTCGGATATTGCTCGGTCGCCGAGACCGGTACGCCGAACAGCTTTCCCGCCTCGATCAGCTTGCGGCAGTTCGCGATGAGTTTTTCGCGGACGGGAATCGGCGTTAGCACCTTCTCCTGCATGTCGATAAGCAGCAATTGGGACTCGCCGCGGCCGACGAGTTCGTGACTCCGTTCGTACGGGACCGGTGCGTCGGACATGCGGTGACTCCGCGAAAGGGCGTGACGGTGATTCGTTGCCGTTTAATCCAAGTCGCTCGGAACCGACGAGTCATCATCCGATTTCGCAAGGACCACGATGCCGGATTCGGTCACGGTGAAGCCGCGCTTGCGGTCCAACTCCAGGTCGTAGCCGATCTCCATGCCCTCGGGGACTTGGACGCCTTTGTCGATGATCGCTCGACGGATCTTCGCGTGCCGGCCGATGTTCACGCCGGTGAAGAGAATCGACTCGCGGACGTCGGCCCAACTATTGATCCGCACCATCGGCGACAAAATCGAACGCTCCACTCGCCCACCCGAAATGATGCAACCTTGGCTGACGATGCTGTCGAGCGCCATGCCGGCTCGCGGCTTCTTTTCGTGCAAGTCGGCGAACACGAACTTCGCCGGCGGCTGCGGAGGGTGATACGTGCGGATCGGCCACGACGCGTCGTACAGATTGAACTGCGGTTGCACCGCGATCAAATCCATATTTGAGGCGTAATACGCATCGAGCGTGCCAACATCGCGCCAGTATTGAGCGTGATTCGTATCCCGATCGCGAAATGGGAACGCCCGGACGTTTCGCGTCTTGGCCAGCGCCGGAATCAAGTCCTTGCCGAAGTCGTGCGAGCTGGTGGCGACGGTTGCGTCGCGGCAGAGCGTATCGAACAGGAGCCTGGCGTTGAAGACGTAAATCCCCATTGAGGCCAAGCAGCGTCTTGGGTCACCGGGGATCGGATCAGGGTCGGCGGGCTTCTCGCGAAAGTTGATGATGCGTCGATCATCGTCGACCTGCATAACTCCGAACTGCGAACCCGACTGCAAATCGACGGGGAGGCAGCCGATCGTCAGGTCCGCGCCGTAGGCGATGTGGTCGCGGACCATCTCGGAGTAATCCATCTTGTAGATGTGGTCTCCCGATAGAATCAGCACGTACTTGGGCTGCGTCTTTTCAAGCGTGTAGATGTTTTGATAGACGGCGTTCGCGGTGCCGGAGTACCACTCGTCGTTGAGTCGCTGTTGTGGCGGTAGCACATCGATGAATTCGTCCAACTCACGGCAAAGGAATCGCCATGCCATGTTGATGTGCCGGTCGAGGCTCGCCGCCTTGTACTGAGTCAGAACCAGAATGCGTCGGAGTTCGCTGTTGATGCAGTTGGAGAGTGAGAAGTCGAGAATGCGGTAGCACCCGCCGTACGGCACCGCCGGCTTGGCTCGATCGCGCGTCAGCGGCTGCAGACGATCACCCTTGCCTCCCGCGAGGATCAACGTCACGACCTCTCTCATCCTGAGACCTTTCGAAGGCAGCCGCGCCGACTCGACGACTCTTGCTCCGTCCCTTCAGAATTGCGACGGAGCCAGCGACGAACGTCGAGGAGCGTTGCGATCATTCCTCGGCTGAGTGGCCATTATGGAGACTTCGCTCCCTAAGGCAATTGTCCCGCGCTGTTTCGTCCTGATCCCACCGCCAAGTTTGCCACCGAGCGTAATCTTCCGGCGTGTCCAAATCGGCAAGAATTGATTCGTGCGGTGTCGGCCATTCGGTGACAAGTTCAGACGACGATCGCAGCAGCACGTTCATCCCGACGTCATGTGGAAGTTGCTCGACTCCCGCTGCGAATGACCAGCGCAGGAGCGTGGGGTGACCGCGTCGACCGCAAAATGTCGGCACCAAAATCGAGCAATCCCGTTGCGACCAGCGGGTCAACAGACCGTCGAGGACCGCCGCTTCAATGAGCGGATGATCAGCCGGGATCAGCAGCCAACTATCGTCGTCGCGCGGCTGGAATTGCTCGCGAATTGCTCGTAATCCGAGTTCGATACTGTGCCGCATGTCCGGCGGGTCCACCTCGGGGACAATGCAGATCGCGTTCGTCTGCCGAACGACTTGCTGCAACGCGTGGTCATCGGGCCGAACGACGATCACCGTCGCCGCGATCTCCGGCCGAGCCAGCGTCCGTAACAAATGCTCGATAACCGTCGTCCCATTCCACGGCAACAGCAACTTCGGCACCGCCATGCGACGACTACGACCGGCGGCGGGAATCACGGCAAACAGACGCGAGGACTGATTCATCACTTCATTCGTCACAAGATCGCCAGTGGGTGACGTCGTTCTTCCAGCGTCCCGCGAGTCACACCGACTCGGTTCGCTGCAGTCAGTCTCTGCCAGACCTCACGGCCCGTCGTCTCGCCGCGCAAGAGTGAACGGTACGACGACAGGATCAACCGAATCTCGGCCGGAGTTTCGTCAAGCAGTTCAATCCGGAAGTGTCGCACTCCGCGAGCCATAAGTTCCGGAACGACTTCGGCCGCGCTCTGCGGCACGGCGTTGAACAGCGTGTTCCGACAACCAACGTCGGCCGTCAGACGATGTTCCATGCCGATGCGATCGCGCAGATGCACCGCATGGCGGTCACAAGGGCGTCCGCAGTTGGTGGCGTTCGTGCCCGGAGAAAGCACGGCGCAGAAGACACAATGCTCCATGTGAAACATCGGCATGTGCTGGTGAATGACGACTTCCAACCACTCTGGCGGACAGGCTGCGACCAGATCGAGCAGTTGCTCGCGATTCAAGTCATACGAAGCCGTGACTCGCCGCGCGCCGTGCTCGATCAAAAACTGAGCCGTCAGTTCGTTCGTGACGTTCAGCGAAAAGTCCGCGATAAAGTAGCCGTCACGCTCCGCGTGACGAGCCAAATTGTCATTCGACGTGGAATCAACATTCGGCTCATCACGCGGAGCGTGATGGCTACGTTGCGGCTCCGCCGCGTTAGGGAGCGGGTTCTTCGGAGTTTCCCGACCTCTGTCACTCGCAGACGACTTTCCGAAAAACCACAAGCCACCAAGATTTCGCACCAAGATGCCATCCGGTTCGTGCTTCGCGATCGCGCGAAACAGCCCCACCTCGCCAGGCCTTTGAATGCGGGGAGTCGCCAGCCAAAGTTCGGCGCCGGATCCGCGCGCCCGAGACACGGCTTCGCGGTATTCGCGGATGTCCTGAAAATCCGCGAACAGATTTCGTTCACCGGCGTCGAGCAACGTTTGCAGTTGCGGCAACGTTCGGCAAAGGACGT
>CAZPUJ010000731.1:0-3138 GCA_964589725.1 uncultured Planctomycetaceae bacterium | reverse complement strand
TCGTCGCGATCGTCAAACGCGAACTGCGCGTCGATCGGCCGCTCAGCGAAATTCTGCAAATCCTGAGTCTGACTTTGTTCGAGAAAACCCCGCTTTCTGAGGCTCTTTCGATCAAAAAAGAACAGGATTTGGAAAGTGATTCCCATACTCAGTTGACTCTATTCGACTTATAGCCGGACAGTTGTGTCCCAGCTTATCAAGTTCGCCTTTGGTCGGACGCCAGCCGGTGGCGTCGGCGGAAGTCACAATACGATGCACGCGGTAGGGAGCCAAGAAGCCATCGGCGAGTCCTTGGCGGAGGCTGTATTGGAAGACAGGATTTCCGAAATAGCGATATGTGGCTTTGTTGTCCCGACGTAGCGGGGTGGCGGTCATGCCGATTTGGACAGCAGGTTTGAAATACTTGAGGATCCTTCGCCAGTTACTTTTCTTCCTCGCGCTGCCCCGATGGCACTCGTCAATAACGATTAGGTCGAAGAAATCGGGAGCGTATTCCTTGTAGAGTCCCGGACGATGTTTGTCTTCGGCGATGGATTGATATGTGGCGAAATACATCTCGCGACTCTTGACCGCTTCGCCGTTTTCAATCTTGTGCCGCGCGTCGCCGAACGAGACGAAGGTTTTGTCCTTCGGGTCGTCTACCAGGATATTTCGGTCCGAGAGGAACAAGATCTTGGGACGTTTGACCGGATCGTTTGAGCGGTTCCACCGCGTAGACCAAAGTTTGAAGCAAATCTGAAACGCAACGACGGTCTTTCCGGTGCCGGTCGCCATCGTGATGAGAATGCGATTCTTGCCTCGCATGATGGCATCGACGGAACGGTTGATGGCGATTTGCTGGTAGTAACGCGGCGGGCGTTCCGGATCGGGATGAAAGGGTGCGAGCAGTTTTTCTTCCGAGGACGCGGACAACGGCGCGGGACCATTGAGTCGCGTCCACAGTTCGTCGGGCGTGGGGAAACAATCGACGCTCCGCTCAATTCCGGTCGTGTAATCGAATTCGACGATGCCTTTACCGTTGGTGGAGTAAGCGAACTTCAAATCGAGAATCTCCGCGTATTCCTTGGCCTGAGAAAGACCATCGCCCGGCTTTTTGTAGTTCGCTTTTGCCTCAACAACGGCTATCGGAAAGTCAGGTCTGTACCGCAAGAGATAGTCAGAGCGTTTGGGTTTTCCACGAATGATTTTCCCGCCAACAATTCGGATGCGGCCCTTCGGGTTAGTGAAGTATCGCTGCTCCGCGATACTGAATGGCGAATTGTCCCAACCAGCCGACTGAAGCAGCGGGACAACGTATTTCCGACAGGTGTCAGCTTCGTTCATGTTGTTACGCCCTGAGCTGGTGGATGAAGTGCTGCACCCAGGCGAAGTTCGCGTTCCCCTTGGGGGGCAGTCCGTACTTCCACCGCACGTCCTCGTCGCTGCGGTGCCAGTCCGAACCGTTGAACGGCGGATTGGCCAGCACGTAATCGGCCTTGAGGTCTTTGTGCAGGTCGCGGCGGAACGTGTCGGCGTGCTCGGGGCCGAGATCCCCTTCGATGCCGCGAATGGCCAGGTTCATCATCGCCAGCCGCCGCCACGTCTCGTCGAACATGCTGGCCGACACCGCCCCGCTACTGTCGAACCGCATCAGGTCGAACTTGTCTTGCACGCCGACAACATCGACCAGATAGACAATGGTTTCCAGCGCCTCGCGTTGCGCGAAGAAGTATTGAAACACTTCCATCGTCCCGTCCGACTGCTCCAGCAAGTGCGGCGTCTGGAACCACCACTGAAGCAGGCTTTTGCTGGTCCCGGTCGCCCCGACGTAGCCGCTGTCCCGCCATTCCTGCACCTTGCGGCGGAGTTGCGAAACCAGCGGCGGCATCAGTTTTTCCATGCTCGATTCGCGGAGCGATTCATCCGCCGGGAACCAGCGAACTTGCGGTTCGAGAATCGCATGCGGGTCATCGGGAAAGTTGGGATGCAGGGCCATTACTTCTTTCCCCCCAGCCTTTTCACGCCGACGTCATCGATGAGCAGTTTCATCTGCTGGATCGCGATCTGGTTCAATTTCTTCAACCGCGCCGCCTGCGGCAGACCCTCGTTGACGAATAGCGCGTTGAGGTTTTCCAGATTCGACAGGCAGACGAGTTGGGCTGCGTTGGCTTCGTCGCGGATGTTGCCTTTCAGGTCGGGATGCTCGTCGCGCCACTGTTTGGCGGTCTTCCCAAACAGGGCCATGTTCAGCACGTCCGCTTCGTTCGCGTAAACGAAACTGGCCTGCGTCTTGGTGAGTTCGACCGGGATCAGGTTGGTTTTGATCGCGTCGGTGTGGATGCGGTAGTTGATCTTCGTCAGATTCCGTTTGATGTCCCAGCCGAGCTGCTTCTGCTCATCTTCCTTCAGTCGCTGAAACTCTTTGATGAGGTAGAGCTTGAACTCGGCGGAAATCCACGATGCGAACTCGAAGGCGATGTCCTTGTGAGCGAAGGTGCCGCCGTTTCAACCGGATCGGGAGACCAATCCGACTGCCCCCGTTGTGTCGATCCATTTCAAAGGCGACAGCACAAAGTGATTGGAACCGGCCTCACTTCTAAACTGGTCGAATTCGACCAGTTTGAAATCCGGGTTGTTCAACTTCTCCCAAAGCCCAAGAAACTCGATGGTGCTGCGAGTTCGAAGCCAGTTCTTGACGATGTCCGCGGGCGCATCGGGATTTCGATATCGGGCGATATCCGTCAGCGAGATGAAATCTCCTTGATCCTTCGAGATGATGACAATCACCCTGCCTTGAACATCAATCTTTGCGGTCATTCGCTCTTTCTCCTCAAATCCCTCGACTTCGAGGGATTTAAAATTTGCCCATTTTCGATTTCTAAACCCGTCGAATTCGACGGGTTTAGAATTTCCGCACGCTCAACCCTTCTTCCCGCCCACGTTCACGTCCACGATCGTCATCGTGTCGTTGCCGAAGATGTCCACGACTTTGACTGCAATCTTGCGACGGCCCGGTTTGGATCCGCGAAAAAATAACTTGAACAATTGATATTGGCTCAAATGAGAAAACTTGCGATGACAGGCGCATGGCGGACTCGCAAGTCATTCGTAGCATTCGACGCAAGTTTCGGGCTTTGCAGCCGGGTATGGATGAACGGT
>CAZPUJ010000730.1:0-4046 GCA_964589725.1 uncultured Planctomycetaceae bacterium | reverse complement strand
TCCACGGAGCCGACCCAGTCACAGCGTCGGCGGCCATGGGCCGGGTGGACGGTGGCGATCATCGCTGTCCAGAAACGATTGCAGCATCAACTGGGCGGCGACTTTGTCTAAGCGTTTTTGCTGCTTTTGCGGGCTCAGTTCCGCTTGCTGCAAGTACAGTTCGGCCAATGCCGAGGTGTACCGTTCGTCCCAATACATCACGGGCAGACCGAGTGCTTGGCTGACCCATTCGCCGAACGCGCGCGCCTGGCGAGCTTTTCCCCCCTCGTCGCCGCTCATGTGGACCGGCAGACCGACGACCAATCCGACCGCTTGATACTCCCGCACGAGACGCTGCAAACATCGAACGTCCTCAGCCTCGGACCGCCGCGAGTAATTCTCGACCGGACTGGCAATTGTTTGCTCCGGTGTGCAGACAGCGACGCCGATGCGTTTGGTGCCGTAATCGAGACCCAGCAGCACGCCAGTTCTCGGAACACTTGGCGCAGGGAGTTCGCTGGATTCGTCGTTCGGCATGTTCACTGTCAACGTGCATGGTCTCCGGGTGCGATCTGTTCGCCGACAAGCCCATCGACGAAGTGCTGGCTGGTTGGTTTGATCTGTCGCAATCGAGTCTCGTCCCGTTCGCGGGCAGGCCGTGAGATAGTCAAGCGTCAGTCAGTTCATAAAGTCCTTGCCCGACGTACTTGAGTTTCCCCTGCTTGGCCAGCTCGTCCCAGACCTCCTTCGGAAACTGGTTCGGTGGTGATATTGCGACGACTCCCGATTTACCGCCTCCCGTCATCGGGCCGTAGCCTAGCCTGGACTCGTCGTCGAGTCGGGTCACCTTGAGACGCTTCCGGAAAGCTTTGAGGGCCAGCTTGAGCTCTTCTTTGGATGGTGTTTCGGGCGACGGAGTTGATTCCGACTCTAACATAAGATGCCCCTTTCGCGATGACTCCGATCACTTGCAATCCCGCCATGCGCCGTTGATCACGGACCAAGGCGAATGGTTCGTTCTTAGTGTATCCTGCCAGGCACCGCGTGGCAGGCTACGACGAAAGCTGTTGGGAATTGAAGCGGGTCCAGGATCGTCTCATGAATCGCGTTGTGCCGCCTCGCCCAATCGGAAGCGTACCAAACGATTCGTGTACCAAGCCCATTTGTAAGGCAGGTCCGAAACGGCCGCCCCAATCTCGTGTGAATTCGGATCGGCGTACATGACGGTCGAGCACAACAACGCCTTTCCAGACGGCATCAAGATCTGCGGAAGACCTGGGCGAGCGGAATGAAATCGACGATTTCATCCAGCGGGAAAAGCGGGCGGTTACAGCGAGTGTGGCCGAGGCTGCGGAGATTGGCGCTGGTCGCGCCTGAAGCGTCGACGTTGATCAGTTTGACGCACCACTTGGCGAACATGTGCGGCTCGCAATGAGGGGACTTCACCACGACGGCGTTGAAGTGCCGGGGATCCTGGCCGTGAGCGTAGAACCACGAGCGATCGAAGAGGCTGACCGGTCGAGAGCCAACGACCAGCGTGAAGTTGTCGGCTTGCAGCACGGCCGTGTTTCCGGAATCCCACGGCCAGCCGAACGACTCGCTACGGAATTTTCCGTCGGAGAGCAAACTCACGCGCGCAGTCAATTCGAGTGGCTGGAACCGCGCGGGATCGAGCGCTCCGCCGACCTTGGTACGAATGGCGGCACCGATGCCAGCCTCGAAGGCCTGTCGAACCGCGGCCGGATCGACAAATGGAATCAGCGCGTTTCCGCGATACTGCTGTCGCACCATTTCTCGCAGGATCGCATTGCTGTCGCCTGACGCGCCGGAACTGGTGGCGTCGGCGGCGTCCATCAGCACCACGGTGCCCGAAGTGATGTCGGAGGCCAGACGCACGCTCTCCGCGAGGCTGGTCAGTGGCACCTGCATCTTTTCGTGATGCTTCCAGAAACGATTCGCCAGTTCGATCGCGTACTCGCGAGCGGCGGCTTCGTCACCATCCATGACCACAAAGCTGTTGGTGCGCAGCTCGGGAACATCGGTGAAGGGATTACCCCACATGACCCCAGCGGAAAGTCCGGCCTGGCTCGCTTCAATCTGCTGAGCCAGTTGAATGCACTCGCGGATCGAGCCGGTTTCGGTGATCAGTTCATCGCCGCGGACGAGCGCCGGAATCTTTACGCGCGCGGTCACCGGCCGAACGCCGCGGTTCACAATCTTCAACAGCAGCGAGGCGGCTCGCGCTCCGGTCTGAAAGAAGTCCACGTGCGGATACGTGTGATAGGCCACCACCGCGTCGCTTTGCTCCAGCATGCGATCGGTCAGCACTCCATGCAGATCCAGCGACACCACAAACGGGATCTTCTCGCCGATCACTCGCCGGGCTTCTTGCAGCAGAAAGCCTTCAGGGTCGTCTTCATTCTCCGCTTGCATGGCGCCGTGCAATGAGAAGTAGGCCGCGTCCGCCGCACCGGCATCAGCCAGCCTGTCGAGAAAGTCGCGACAGAGCCGCTGAAAGCTCTCCGCGGACAGAACGCCGCCGGACGTGTTTGAGCTCGCCCCAAACGTTGGCAGCAGTTGCACGCTCTGCTCGGAGTCGAAAACGCTCAGCGCGCCGCCGACCTCTTCGCGGCATCCGCGATGATGGTCGAGCAAATCTGGGCCACGCACCACGCGAAAGTCTTCGTAGTGACTCGGCACTGGGTTGAACGACGAAACTTCCTGCTTGCACTCGGCCACGATGATTCGAGGCATCTTGATCACCGATCTCCGATCTCCGGCCAATGCTGGCGATAAGTCACCATGCTATCCGCGACCAGCGTCCAGTCGGAGTGCGACGCTGGAATGGAGACAGACCACGTCTACCGATTCCCTTCGGACGGCATACTCACGGAATGGCGTTGATCTCCTGCGTTTACCACGAGTTGGTTTTCGCAACCTCGTCCTGACGAGAGAATTCGCCGGACGCAGCCTCACCTGGACGGATCGCGGACGGGACGACGGCTTATATCCTCCGTTCGACAACTCCTCACGCCAGGATGTCCCTCACCACTTGGCCATGCACGTCGGTCAGGCGGAAATCGCGGCCTTGGAAGCGGTAAGTCAACTTCTCGTGGTCGATACCCAGGCAATGCAGCAGCGTGGCGTTGAGGTCGTGGACGTGCATCGGTTTCTCGGTGATGTTGTAGGAGAAATCGTCGGTCTCGCCGTGGACGAGGCCTTTCTTCATGCCGCCGCCGGCGAACCACATCGTGAAGTTGCGCGGATGATGATCGCGGCCGTAGTTGTCCTTCGTCAGCGTCCCCTGGCTGTAAACCGTGCGGCCGAACTCGCCGCCCCAGACGACCAGCGTGTCGTCGAGCATTCCACGTTGCTTCAAGTCTTTGACAAGCGCGGCGGCGGGGCGGTCGGCGGCCTTCGTCAGTTGCCGAATGCTGCTGGGCAAAGTGCCGTGATGGTCCCAGCCCCGTAGGAAAACTTGCGTGTAACGCACGCCACGCTCGGCCATGCGTCGCGCGAGCAAACAGTTGTAGGCGAACGTGCCGGGGTCCGTGACTTCGGGGCCGTACATGTCGAGCACATGCTTTGGTTCATCCGAGATGTTGGTCAACTCCGGCACCGACGTCTGCATCCGGAAAGCCATCTCGTACTGCGCGATTCGGGTGTTGATTTCAGGGTCACCCACTTCTTCGAAACGTTTTTGATTCAGCTTCGAAAGTCCATCGAGCATCCGTCTTCGAGTTGTCGGATCGACGCCGGCGGGATTCGACAGATAGAGCACCGGATCACCCTGCGACCGCAGCCCGACTCCTTGATGCTTAGTCGGCAAGAATCCCGAGCCCCACAACCGCGAGAACAGCGCCTGCGTCGCGGAACCCGGTGCGATGCGCGACGTCAGCACGACGAAGCTCGGCAGGTTTTCATTCGGGCTGCCGATGCCATACGAGACCCACGCTCCGCAGCTTGGCCGACCTGGGAGTTCGCTGCCGGTTTGAATGAACGTGATCGCCGGGTCGTGGTTGATCGCGTCGGTATGCATCGACTTCACGATCGTGATGTCGTCCACA
>CAZPUJ010000729.1:0-6604 GCA_964589725.1 uncultured Planctomycetaceae bacterium | reverse complement strand
TAGACGACACAATCGAAGCCGAATCGAGCACACGCGACCGCCGTCGCCACGCCGTGCTGACCGGCTCCGGTTTCGGCGATCACTCGCGGTTTGCCCATGCGGCGAGTCAGTAATGCCTGCCCCAGCGTGTTGTTGATCTTGTGAGCACCCGTGTGATTCAGGTCTTCGCGCTTGAGGTAAATCTTCGCGCCGCCAAGATGCTGCGTCAGTCGCTCCGCAAAGTACAGCGGGTTGGGGCGCCCGACGAACGTCTTCAGCAAGCCGTTCAGCTCGCGATGAAACTCCGGGTCGAGCTTCGCCTTGTCGTACGCGGCGCTCAGTTCTTCGAGAGCCTGCATCAACGTCTCAGGCACGAACCGCCGGCCGAATTCACCAAACCGGCCGTGAACATCGGGAACCTGGCTAGTCGCGGAATGTTTTTTCGTCGGAACAGTCGCGGGGGCGGGGGCGGAGGCAGACATCTTGCGTCAATCCTTGCATTCGAGAAATGGAAGGCCGATTGTATTGGCCTCCACAGGGTCTGCTACCCCACCCGGGCAAGCCCGCCCGGATGGGGTTCAGGGGAGCATCTCATGTCGCCTTCGTCGGAGTATCTCTCGTTGATTGAGCGAGGCCGCGCTGTTCTGCCGGGTGGGGTTTGTTCGAGCACTCGGTTCAACCAAGCGTGGGGACGGCCGGTGTACGCGTCGCGAGCGAAAGGCTCGCGGTTTTGGGATGTCGACGGGCACGAATTCCTCGACATGTCGATGAGCCACGGCGCGGCGTTGCTCGGACATGGACCGGAGTGTCTTCGCGAGGTGTTCGACAAGGTATTAGAACTCGGCGTGATGTGCAGCCTCGACACGCCGTATCACATCGAACTGGCCGAGCAACTTTGCTGCATCGTACCGTGCGCCGAGCGAGTGCGGTTCACGGGGTCCGGCAGCGAGGCGACGTTGCATGCGCTGCGGTTGTGCCGAGCGGTCAGCGGTCGCGATAAGATCATTCGCTTTCACGGGCACTTTCACGGCTATCACGAGTTCACATTCATCGGCGGGCACCCGCCGGCCGATCAGCTCGACGCCCAGCCGCCGTATCGTGAGAGCGCGGGCATCCCGAAGTCGCTCGCCGAACTTGTCATCGCGGCCGAGTACAACGACCTCGCCGTATTGGAAAGGCTGGTCAAGCAGCACAAGCACGAGGCTGGGACGATCTTGATCGAGCCGGTCGATTACAATTGCGGCTGCATTCTGCCGGAGCCGGGATTCCTCGAAGCGGCTCGCCGGCTGGCGAACGAACACGGAATGATTCTGTTCTTCGACGAAATCCAATCGTTCGCGAAAAAGTCGCCCGGTGGTGCACAGCAAGACTTCGGTGTTACGCCAGACATTTGCACGATTGGGAAATCACTCGGCGCCGGCTTACCGCTCTCCGCGATCGCCGGCAAAGCGGAGTTAATGGATCGTTTCAAGCCGGTCGGCGACGTCGCTCACTCCGGCACGTTCAACGCGCCGCTGCCGAGCATGCTCGCCGGCCTTGCGTTCGTCGACCAGATTCAGCGTCCGGAATTTTGGCGACATATTCACTCACTGGCCGAGCAACTCTCAGCAGGTCTCGACGACATCGCTCGCCGCAGTCCTGTGCCGTGCCGCTTCCAAACTCACGGCAGCCGCTTTGGTCTGACGTTCGGCACGCGAGAGTTGGTCAAAAACTATCGCGACACGCTCTGCCACAGCCGCGAAGTGATGCTGGAGTTCTGCCGACAAACGACGACTCGCGGTGTGTACTTCCACGATTACGGCGGCGGCCCGTGCCACCACGGCTTTTCGTTGGCTCACACGCAGGCCGACATCGACTGCGTGTTGAATGTCATCGACGATTCGCTGCAAGCGATGCGTTTCTGAACGGAAGACCTGGCCTCGCGATTCCCTCTCGCGCTCAAGCCGCTAGACTGAACCGAATCTCACCCGCAGGAACTTGCTATGTCCTCCGTCCCCAATAGGTTGATTTCGGAAACCGAGTACCTCACGTACGAACGGCAGTCTCGCGTGAAGCATGAGTTCTATCTTGGCGAACTCTTCGCAATGTCAGGGGCCAGCCGCGAGCACAATGTGATCTCGCTCAATATTGGCGGCGAACTGCGTCAGCAACTCAAAGGCCGCCCCTGCGAGGCATATGTCGGTGACATGCGAGTCCGCGTCACGCCCACGGGACTTTACACGTACCCGGACATCGTCGTGGTCTGTGGAGAGCCGCAGTTTCTGGACGCCGAGGTCGACACGCTGCTGAACCCCACGGTGCTGATCGAGGTGCTTTCGGAATCGACCGAGGAGTACGACCGAGGCACGAAACTGAAGCATTATCGCCAACTGCCGTCGCTTCGCGAGTACGTGCTCGTCAGCCAGTCGGAACCGTTGATCGAGCAATTCGTCCGACGAGACCACAATCGCTGGGAACTGTCCGAGACGTCGGGGCTCGACGCGACTTTGATCCTCTCAAGCCTCGACTGCGAGATTCCACTGGCCGAGATTTTCGACAAGATTGTCTTCTCGCTGGCAAAGACCACGGCCTGAACGATGGTAGTCACGCCACTGCTTCGGGGCGGAAAGTTGCCGGAGTGGATGCGGCCCGCGTCGTAATCCGGGTTGGTGGGTCTCGCGGTGATGGACCCAACCTACTCGGCCGTTCGCGGCACGATCACCTCTGCCGGCATCGGGTGTGCGGCGTTAAGGGCTCGATCGGTCGAATTCTCGATGCCTTGGATCAGCGTCTCGTCGAGCACTTGCATAAACAGCCGTTGGCCGAAACCGTAAACACTCCAGAAGCCGTATTGCGTCATGTCGATCGTGCCGTGAACCAGCTTTGACCCTGGCAAGTGGTGTTGGCCGGTCGCGTTGGCGATTTCTTCTTCAAGACTTTGTTCGCGACGTTGCACGTAATCGACTGCGGCGTCCATGCGACGCAGATTGGTTTGCGACGCGAACTGATAATCCGACAGGTTGGCGTTGGTCAGGTCGAACACGTTGGCGCTCTCGGAAATCCATTCGTTGTGGCTGTGCCGCAACGCCAAGTCGACCTGATCGGCGGCGGACATGATGGGATGCCGGCCGAACGACAGCGGCGAGATCACGTCGTCCAAAATGCGGAAGATGCTCAATTCGGTGAACAGCAGCACGTTGTACGTGACGTTGTTGAGATCGAACGGGCTGGCGGGGTGGTTGATCGTCAACGGCTGGTGTGGGTACTCCGGCACGGGTTCATAGCTGACCGGTTGCCAGGCTTTCAGGTCCACCGAATCCCAATACACGGCTTTCAACACTTGCCCCGAGGTCAGCGTGATGTCGCCGGTGGGACCAAGCTTGGCGGTCTCGGTTGGCGAGAGCGAGCGAGCTGTCTGCCGCGGGAACAATCCGCGCGAGAACGGGAGTCCGTCCGCATGCGGGTGGCTCGCGACCGATGAAACTGGCGCTCGCGAAGACTCCGACTCGTAGATCGTGCGGATCGGCTGGCCATCGAATTGGTCCATGTTCGCTTTGCTACCGACCATGTTGAGCAACGTGGGCGTGAGGTCCACCAGTCGGCATGGTGAGTCGATACGCGCGCCGCGGCGGATGTTCGGACCCGAGACGAACCAACAGGCTCGCATGGCGTCGGCCAACGGGTATCCATGCATCGTGCCCGGCGAGCTGTCGTTGCCAAAGTACCAACCCGGTCGCGCGGTGATCACTAAGTCCGGCGCCGCGTCGGCCTCTTGCGGTTGTAGGTTGTCTTGCCAAAGCATGTGCCGCGACAACGCCACGACCGAGTCGGGGTACTGGCTGTGCGTTTGAGCCTCCAGCCATTCGCGTTCGTTGTGAAACTCGCGCAGAAATTCGGGGTCGACGAGATGCGACAGTCCCAGCGGATCGTGGAGCGGATGCTCGACAGTGTTGTAGCTCACTCGTCCGTCGGCAGTTGGCGTGACGTTGGAGACAACGCTGTATCGCAACTGCCAACGGATCGCGCCGGTCGATGTGCCTGCCATTGGCTGACGTTCAATCACCGCCCAGCCACGCTCGGCACTGGCGACCAACAGCGAAGAATCGGTGAGCTTCATCAGCACGAGATCAATGGGAGATTTTTTAGGGATTGCGGATTGCGGATTGCGGATTGCGGATTGAGACGACTTCGCATCCGAGATCCGCAATCCGAAATCCGCGATCACAAACGGTGGTTCTGGTTCTTGCCCGTTCGCGTGTTTGAACTCCGCGTGCGTGATCATGTGGACTAGATTGACCGGTGGCAGGTGATCGGCGATGCGATAGGCCAGCATATCGGCCGGACGGCTCGGGCCGGACCAATCGCCGCTGCGATAATGTCCTTTCGGGAAGAACAGCCGCGCAGCGCCGTCCGAGTCGCCGTCGACGAACACGAATTGTTGACTGCCGTCTCCGGTGTGTTGAGCCGACTCGCGATGTTGCCGCACCGAAAGGCCAAGTCCGCCGCCGATCCAACGTCCGTCGAGCGAAACTTCGCGCGGCCGGTACAGCAATTCGTGAGCCACATCGAAATGCGACAGGTGTCCCGTTCGGCCACCGTGATGTCCATGATCGCTCACGAGACAAAAGTATGTCGTACGCATGCGGTCCTGAGCGCGATACTCGGCGATCATCTGGCCGATCAATTGATCGGCCTTCGCGATCGTACGACGCGTCGCGCCGAACTGGCCGCGACATTCCTTGTGGCTGACCGAGTCGGTCTCCGGCAGCCAGACGATCATCACCGGCTGATCGCGCGGGATCAGTTGCCGCACGGCGTAATTGGCGTTCGCGTCGTCGATGTACCGCCACGCCTCCTGAGCTTTGAAATACGGCACCGTCCGCGCGAGGCTGCGACTCCACAGCGGCGGCGGCATCTCGGTCATCACAGGCAACACGCCGGTCGCCCAGTCATGTCCCTCGCGCCGCAGAATCTCATATAAGGGAGCGATGTCGCTGGTCAGCGATCGCCGCCATTTCTCGACATCATGGTTTCCTTGCACCCAGCGTCGCACGGTCGATTCTCCGTCGATGAGCGCGCGGTCGACTCCTTGCGGAGCGAGCAGTCGAGCACTCCGGCTCGGGCCCAACGGATCGAGATACGACTCCGACACCAGTCGCTGACGACTGAAACGTACTTGCCCTTTCAGTCCGTGCCGATCGGAGAAGCAGCCAGTCCACATCGTGCCATTGGAAGTGATCGTGTCCGAAGGAAAGCTCGTGAAGCAGTTGCTCAGCCACACACCGTTGTCGAGGAACAGCGTCTTGATGTTGGGTAAGTGCCCCATCGCAGCCATCTCGCGCACGACATCCGGTCGCAAGCCGTCGACATAAAACACGACGACCTGACTGAGCGCAAATGGACGCCCCTTCTCCGCTTGAGCCGGCACGACTTCCTCGTACGCCACTGGCTGCATCTGCTTCGGCAGAGTGACTTGCGCGTGAAATGCTCCCTCACTGTCGGTCGGATCGAAGTCGTTGACTGCCAGTTGCAATCGGCCGCTCGCCGTCGCCGTCCAGCTTCTGCCTTGGCCGACGAAGAATGCCGGGCCTTCTCCGATCCGACCCATCAAGCAAAAGCACGGTGCCGGTCCATGATTGCCGCTGGGCAATGGAAACTTCTGATCCTGAATGCCGTCGTGAACCAAAAACGTCCCGGCTGGGCCGACCGACGCTTCAAACTTTTGGCCCCATTTGTCTGACTGCCGGACGATGACTCGACCCGATGCCGTCACCGAGACCGGCTCGCCTTCGCTCACGTCGATTCCGGTATCAATCCAACCCAGCGTGCCGGGGATCGCGACCGCTTGCCCTTCGACGTCGGGTTGATTGACGGCAAATGCAACTCCAGTTGTGGAGGTGCGTTGAGAACATCCGACGAGTACGAGGGACGCGAAAGCCAACGCTCCCAGCATCACGCGACACCGTGAAAATGGAGAGCAATCTGCCGAAGTCCGCGAACTTCTGATCACAGTCAGCATCCTTGCCCGTCGGATATGTAGTATGAACCAGACTTCGGATTGATCGTCGTCGGAGGCCCGATGAGTTTGAAGCAATCGTTGCGACCAATTGCTTCGGCAGCATCCCACTTCCGACCGTGCGGCCTACGGAATGTCGGTGATTCCTCACGGCTCCGCAAAATTTCCGCGGGCAGACAAGTCCTCGGAACCGGCAAAGTTTTCCAGGTGCCACTTGTCGAACAAATCGCCGGTCATGTCGAAAAAATCTTCGCGATGACTTCCGTCGCTTCGACTGTCTGCTGATTCGACTCAGGCCGGTGACTGGAATTGTCGGCGGATTTCAGGACTTCCATGTTCATTCGCGTTTGGAACGGAACCTGCCCAACGGTGCTTGCCACACGCCGATTAGGAAGTGCATCCGCCGGTAGGACAACCAAGAAGGATTGAGAATGTTGCGTCGTTCTGCGGACAGTCGCGGGCAAGTATCCGGATTTACGTTGATCGAATTGTTGGTTGTCATCGCGATCATCGCCATTTTGATCGCGTTGCTGCTACCGGCCGTGCAGGCAGCTCGCGAGGCGGCTCGACGGACACAGTGCAAGAACAATCTCAAGCAGATTGGCATCGCGCTGCACAACTACGTTGATT
>CAZPUJ010000728.1:0-2570 GCA_964589725.1 uncultured Planctomycetaceae bacterium | reverse complement strand
CGTGCCGCTGCTGATCGAGACCGTGGCGCTGTCGTCATCGTTGACCGTGATCGTCTGACCGCTTCCGCTCGCCGTCGCCGCGCCCGTCACCGTCAGCGTTTGAGTCTCGAACGTTTCCGTCCCTTCGATCGACTGATCCTGGATCGCCGCGACTGTGATGTCCGCCGTCGCGCCGTCGCCATCACCCATCGCGAACGCCGCCGTCGAGCTGTAATCGCTGTTCCCCGCCAGATTCGCCGTCACGCCGGCCGCCAACGTCGCGCTGCCACCGGCCATACCGTCCGTCGTCACACTCAAGGTCGCTGTGATCGTGCTCGACGAGCCACTTTCCATCACCGTCGCTCCGCTGCTGATCGAGACCGTGGCGCTGTCGTCATCGTTGACCGTGATCGTCTGGCCCGAACCGCTGGACGTCGCCGCGCCCGTCACGGTCAGTGTTTGAGTCTCGAACGTTTCCATCCCTTCGATCGACTGATCCTGGATCGCCGCGACTGTGATGTCCGACGTCGCACCGTCGCCATCACCCATCGAGAACGAGGCCGCCGCCGAGCTGTAATCGCTGTTCCCCGACAGATTCGCCGTGACCCCCGCCGCCAACGTCGCGCTGCCGCCGGGCATACCGTCCGTCGCCACACTCAGGGTCGCTGTGATCGTGCTCGATGAGCCACCTTCAGTCACCGTCGCCCCGCTGCTGATCAAGACCGTCGCGCTATCGTCGTCGCTGACCGTGATCGCCTGACCGTTTCCGCTGGCCGTCGCCGCGCCCGTCACCGTCAGCGTTTGAGTCTCGAACGTTTCCGTCCCTTCGATCGACTGATCCTGGATCGCCGCGACTGTGATGTCCGCCGTCGCTCCGTCGCCATCACCCATCGAGAACGAGGCCGCCGCCGAGCTGTAATCGCTGTTCCCCGCCAGATTCGCCGTCACGCCGGCCGCCAATGTCGCGCTGCCGCCGGCCATACCGTCCGTCGTCACACTCAAGGTCGCCGTGATCGTGCTCGTCGAGCCACCTTCCGTCACCGTCGTGCCGCTGCTGATTGAAACCGTCGCGCCGTCGTCATCGTTGACCGTGACCGTCTGGCCGTTTCCGCTGGCCGTCGCCGCGCCCGTCACGGTCGGCGTTTGAGATTCTAACGTCTCTGTCCCTTCGATCGACTGATCCTGAATCGCCGCGACCGTGATGTCCGCCGTCGCGCCGTCGCCATCGCCCATCGAGAACGAGGCCGCCGCCGAGCTGTAATCGCTGTTCCCCGCCAGATTCGCCGTGACCCCCGCCGCCAACGTCGCGCTGCCGCCGGGCATACCGTCCGTCGACACACTCAGGGTTGCCGTGATCGTGCTCGACACGCCACCTTCCGTCACTGTCGTGCCGCTGCTGATTGAGACCGTCGCGCCGTCGTCGTCGTTGACCGTGATCGTCTGATCCGAACCGCTCGCCGTCGCCGCGCCCGTCACGGTCAGTGTTTGAGTCTCGAACGTTTCCATCCCTTCGATCGACTGATCCTGAATCGCCGCGACTGTGATCTCCGCCGTTGCTCCGTCGCCATCGCCGATCGAGAACGCCGCCGCCGTCGAGCTGTAATCACCGTTCCCCGCCAGATTCGCCGTGACCCCCGCCGCCAACGTCGCGCTGCCGCCGGGCATACCGTCCGTCGTCACACTCAGGGTCGCTGTGATCGTGCTCGTCGAGCCACCTTCCGTCACACTCGCGCCAGTGTTGATTGAGACCGTCGCTCCGTCGTTGTCGTCGATCGTGACCACATTTTGCGTGATGGTTCCGTCGGTAACAGTGTCGAGACCGGTCGTGATCGTTCCGATGTCGAGCGTGAAATCTTCCGAGCCTTCGATCAACACGTCGTTCGGCAACGTGAAGCTGATGTCTTGAGTGGGAGTCGTGCTCAGGTCAGTCCCCGCTGTGAACGTGACGGAGGTCGTGGTCAGCGAATAATCGTCGGAGTTACTGGCGGACCCATCGGTGGCCGTGATGTCGATCGTGACATCGTTGGCCAAGATCCCCGTCCCCGACAGGCTGACCGTCACTGTCTGAGGGCCATTGTTTTCGGTGACCGATTTGCTGACCGTTGTGAATTGCACGGTACCGGTCGCGGACGCGTCGCCGTCAAGCACAATGATGGTCTGGCCCAAACCACTCGCCGTTACCGGACCAGTCACTGACAGCGTTTGATTGGTGAAGGTCTCTGTCCCTTCGACAATCGCGTCCTGAATTGCGGAAACAGTGATGTCCGACGTTGCGCCGTCACCATCACCCATCGCGAACGACGCCGCCGTCGAGCTGTAATCGCTGTTCCCCGCCAGAATCGCCGTCACGCCGGCCGCCAACGTCGCGCTGCCGCCGGCCATACCGTCCGTCGTCACACTCAGGGTCGCCGTGATCGTGCTCGACGAGCCACCTTCCGTCACCGTCGCTTCGCTGCTGATCGAGACCGTGGCGCTGTCGTCATCGTTGACCGTGATCGTCTGACCGCTTCCGCTCGCCGTCGCCGCGCCCGTCACCGTCAGCGTTTGAGTCTCGAACGTTTCCATTCCTTCGATCGAGTGATCCTGAATCG
>CAZPUJ010000727.1:0-6083 GCA_964589725.1 uncultured Planctomycetaceae bacterium | reverse complement strand
ATGGATTCGATGCGGTCCATCGGCTCCCGCGACGATTCCGAGGTCTTGATCTTCTAAGAACGCCTGCAGATGGTAACTCAGTCTGACGGCCAATCGAGATTCAACGTGTCCCATCGTTTTCTCCACGAGCACGCCATCGATCAGTTCGCACAGGCACTTCGGCTCGCGATTGCACAGGCGTTCGACATCGTCAACGGTTGCGGTGCCGGGCGGCGGAAACATGCGGATGCGGCTGAGTGGGACATTGCCCAGACGCTCCCACATCTCGGCAAGCGTCTCTGGAGGCGAACTGCTGGAAACCATCGTTTAAGTCTCCCTCAAGGAACTGTGGACGGTGGGTAGTGTAACCGGCTCGCGTGTCGGATACTCTCACTCTCCATCCGGCCGCTTCAAGCCTCGCCCCGACAAGGTTCCGGTTGGTGTGCTGTCTTTCACGGCGACGTCGCCGTTGACGAAGACGTACTTCATGCCGGTGGCATATTGGTGTGGGTCGTCGAAGGTGGCTGTGTCGCGGATCGTTTTCGGATCGAAGACGACGACGTCGGCGAAGTGGCCGGCTTTGAGGGAGCCGCGGTTGGGGAGGCCGAGGATTTCGGCGGGGAGCGAGGTGCTGGAACGGATTGCGGCGGCGAGCGTGATCACTTTTTCTTTGATCGCGTATTCGCCCAGCTTACGCGAGAACGTGCCGTAGCTGCGCGGATGCGGTTTGTCGGCGGAGGGCAAAAACGCTCGGCCGTCCGATGCGGTCGCGACCCACGGCAGGGCCATCGCGAAGCGGACATCTTCTTCGCTCATGCCGAAGTTGACGACGCCCGCTCCGCCACTGCGGATGATCGTCAGCGCGATGTCGAGCGGCGTTGCGTTCTCGGCGGTGGCAATGTCCGCAAGGCTCTGACCGATCCACGCCGGCTTGGCCGAATAGGTGGCGATCTTGATCGCGGCCCCGTCCCGCGCCTTTTGCACCTTGTCGGTTACAAATTCGACGATCCGCGTGGACTGCTCTTTGTCCTTCAGTCGTTCCAGCAGCTTGTCGCGACCTCCAGCGAGTGACCACGTCGGCAACACGGTGGCGTCCAACGATGTGCTTGACGCGATGTACGGATATTGGTCGGCCGTGACTTTCATTCCGTCCTTGCGCGCGATTTCGATCATCTCGGCGGCGGGGCGGATCAGACCCCACGCTTCCTGTCCGGACGCCTTGAAGTGCGAGACATGCACCCGGCAGCCTGCTTCGCGCCCGATCTTGATCGCCTCTTGTACCGATTCGAGCAGCTCTTTCCCTTCGCCGCGAATATGGCTCGCGTAAATCCCGCCGTGTTGACCGATAACTTTCGCGATCTCGATCAACTCGGCGGTGTCGGCATAGCTGCTAGGGACATAGATCAGACCGGTGGACATGCCCCACGCGCCGTCCTTCATGGCCTTGTCGGCGAGCTCGCGCATCTTTGCGATCTCGTCCGGCTTCGCGGTGCGTTGGGCCGAGCCGACAACGTGGCCTCGCAACGCTCCCTGCGGCAGCAAGTGAATGACGTTGGTCCCCGCGCCGGCCGTGTTGATTTTGGAGTAATACTCCGCGACATCGATCGGGCCTGATCCGCAATTGCCCGTGACGACCGTCGTGCAGCCTTGCATTAGGAAGTTGACGTTCGCTCGCATGCGCGGGCTGACGATTTGTGAATCGCTGTGGTTGTGCAAGTCGATGAAGCCGGGCGCGACGATGAGGTCTCGACATTCGATTTGCCACTTCGCCGACTTCACCGGGAATTGCCCAACACCGACGATGCGGTCATCTTTGATCGCGATGTCGCCAACCCGACCCTCAATTGCGGAGCCGTCCAGTAGCATCCCACCCTTTAGGAGCACATCGGCTTCGATGGGCTGATCAGCGGCGGCGAAGCGATTGCAAATCGCAAATTGCAAAATACAAAATGCAAAATGAATGCAACAACGGCGAGAGGTCCGCTGAATTTGCAATTTGCATTTTGCATTTTGCATTTTGCAACACCCTTAAGCAGCGTTCCGACAGGGTGGCGATTCCTTCGTCGGCATTTGTTCCGTCCGTCCGGCGATCCGGTCTTCCAAGCGAGCGGCGAGATCGTCCATCGCCTGCTGGACGCGAGCGGTGTAATCGACCAGTTGCTCGCGAGACAAGTCGCTCGGCACGTGGATCGGTTGGGCGGAAGCGAGGTACACGCGAGTGAACGGCAACGGCAGCAGCATGTCGGTCCAAGTCCCTTTGATCCTCACGCCGCGCCGGCAGCCAAAGGCCATTGGCACGATCGCTTGCCCGGATCGCGACGCCAAGAACACGATGCCATCTTTCATCGTCCGCTGCGGACCGCGCGGACCATCCGGCGTGATCGTGATGTGCAACCTCTCGGCCGCGCCGATCAGTTGCCGCACAGCTTGCGCTCCGCCGCGATTAGTCGAGCCGCGATACGGAGTCACGTGCAACCAGCGCATCGATTCGGACAAATACGACCCGTCCTGATGTTTGCTAACCAGCGCCGACATGTAGTACGGCCGACCCATGAACAGCGGGAAAGCGATCTCATCGTGCCAGACGCAATACAAAAAGCGATCCGGCAAGTCAGGATCATAGCCGTTCAGGCCGGGCAACCACGCGAACTCTCGGCGGCAGGTCGCGAACAACGCTCGCAGTGATGTGACGATTAGACACGCCGCGATTCTTGTGAGCCACAGGCTGCGAATCTTCACACTCAATCTCCTGCCGTATCCACCGGTATCACGGCTTCAGCTTCACCGGCTGCAGCGATTTGACGACCATGAAGTCGGACTGCAGGTCCGGTCGGAATGCTCGTTCGCCCTGCAGGCCCATCGATTCGCCGAGGTACTTGTCAAGCTCGACGCCGTCACCTTGGAGATAGGCCAAGACATGGCCGTCCGGGTGCACGAGCACGTGCGTGGGCGCTCCCGACTGGCTGCTGGTGGAGCGTTGAATGATTCCCGCTCCGTTAAACTTGTTCTGGTTTGGGGCGACGCTGCGGCCGGGCTGACCGTGGCCGGTCGACGGTGGCTGCGTGCGTGGTGGAGACAGCGTACGCTGGGGACGCGGCTGTCGGTTGAGCGGATTGGGCTGCGGAGCTGTGCCAGGTCGAGCGTTCATCGGGCGCGAAGTCGCTGCGGGAGTCGGCGCGGGGACTTGAGCCGGCAACGTCGTCGACACAGCCTTTTGCGCTTCGGCCAGCTCGACATCGCGGCGTGTGGTCGCATCCGTGATCCGTTTGAATTCCTCGTAGTCCTGCTTGTACCGATCGATCTGCGCGAGTCGCCGTGTCGCGGCGGTCGACACCTCGTCATGTTGTTGCAGTTCCCGCAGACCTTGTTCGATGTCCGCAAAGTCCCAGTCGCGCCTGTCCTGTCTGATCATCTGTTGAAACCGTTCATCCAGTTCCCGCATTCGATTCGCGAGATCGGACTCTTCGCCGCGCGAGTCGGTGACGGTTTGAAAAGCTGAGTCACTCTTTGACTCACGGCCGCTTCGAGCCGACGGCGATGATTCGTTCGACGGATCATCGAGGCTCTTCGACTGTGAGACCTGACGACTGGCTTCTTTCGCGGGAGACGAGCTTTGATTCGACACCAACGACGCGGTCACGTCGGCAGGCTCAAGCTGAGAGAGATCCACCGGCGCGACGTTCGGATCGCGAATTTGACGTCCCGATTCGGTCGCATTCGCAAACGGATCGGAGTTGCGCGATTTCGCGAGGCCAGCCAATTGCTGATCGGACGCGATGACCTTCGCTCCCGGAATCCAGCGATACTCGCCGGCCGGCGGTTTGATCTTGAAATAGGCCACGTCGCCGCGTTCATCGTTCAAGGTTTTCTCGCCAAGAATTTCGACCTCTTCGCCCTTTCGCAGACGACGCTGTTCGACAAAGTGATCGTCGCCGAACAATGTGCCGGCCCGCACGACCACTTGGCCTTCGCTGATAATGACGCCCCGATCTCCCTCGCGCCGCACGAACTCTTTGCGAATCCAACTGAAGCTGCCGGGTGGAGGCTGAATCATGTACCATCCGCCCCGATCATGCCGCATGACGACCACGCGGTCTCCTTTGCGAAATCGACTGGACGGATAATACTCTTTGCCCGGACCGCTGCGCGCGTACACGTCGTCCTCGACAATGACTGCGTCGTACGGCGGCTGGCGAGACTCCGCTGACAACCGCTCTGTCAAGGCAAACAGCGAGCAGGCCAATATCGCAGTGATGACGATCGTTCGCATGGTCAATCTCCGGGCAGGAATTTCAAGCGGAAATGATCGACGGGAATCGAGGAAGGGGTTGGGTTGATATCGCATTCATCCGTCCAACCTCAAGTGCATTCCGACGACGTCAAGGTGCCTCCGTACAAGGCTCACGGCTGGCTAATTGTTGAATCTGACGAATCTGTAGCTCCGGCCCTTGTGGCCGGGTTGACGGAGGAGTTCGTGTTTTCTCGGTGATTATCGAATCATCCCGGCCACAAGGGCCGGAGCTACAGATTGCCGAAAAGACCTTCTCGCCGTCGGGGCCAAGCAAGTACACCATTCACGAGCAACTCGGTATCGCACACGTCAATGTAAAACTGCACCGCTTGGTCAAAATGCGAAGCCTGCACGGCGACTTGATGTAGATGCCGAACCAAAAGGCAAGGCGGTCATCTTGAGCATCTCCTCAGAAAACTATGACACATCTCTGGAATGGCGGCCGAGACATTCGGGATTGTCGTGATGAGTGGCCGGCTCGCATGTGGGAATCGTTGTATCGCACAGACTGGGCAAACTGCGATGACTTTGCCTGTCGACGAGTGGACCTTACTATCTCGCTTTCGTATTGGCTGGCCGTTGCGTCCTGCTGTCCTTTCGCTGCTCGCGGGGACAAGCACTGCTGCGGCACTGCGGAGTCGAGGCCATGAGAGTCTGGCCGGGTAAACCGTCAACCTTGGGAGCCAAATGGGATGGCTCGGGGGTGAACTTCGCGCTGTTCTCCGAACACGCGACGCGCGTCGAACTTTGTCTTTTCGATTCACCCAGCGCTCGAAAAGAATCGCACTGCATTCCGCTGCCCGAACAGACCGACCAAGTTTGGCACGGCTATTTGCCTGACATCCGGCCGGGGCAGCTTTACGGTTATCGAGTGAGCGGGCCGTATACCCCGTCGTCTGGACATCGGTTTAACCCACACAAGGTCGTACTCGATCCATACGCGCAGGCGATCGGCCGCGACGTCCGGTGGTCAGACGCGATGTTCGGATACGAGTTGGGACACGCGGCGCAGGACCAGTCGTTCGACTACCGCGACAATGCGGACTGTGCGCCGCTGGCGATTGTCGTGAACGATGCTTTCTTTTGGCGGAACGACCGGCCACCACGAACCCCGTGGCACAAGACGGTTATTTATGAGGCTCACGTTCGTGGCCTGACAATGCGTCACCCGAGCGTGCCGGAGCATCTGCGCGGCACGTATGCCGGAGTCGCCTCGAAGGCCGTGATCCAGCATTTGCTCAATTTGGGCGTGACGGCAGTGGAGCTGATGCCCGTGCATCATCACGTCGACGACCGGCATCTCGTCGATCACGAGAAGACGAACTATTGGGGCTACAACACGCTGTCGTACTTCGCGCCGGACATGCGATACGCCGCCGCGACGACTCCGCAAGAGGCGGTGCGCGAATTCAAACGCATGGTCCGCACTCTGCATCGGTACGGACTCGAGGTGATTCTCGACGTGGTCTACAACCACACGGGCGAGGGGAGTCATCTCGGCCCAACTTTGTCCCTGCGCGGCATTGACAACGCCAGCTATTACCGGCTGATGGGGCAAGACCGGCGCTACTACATGGATTACACCGGTTGCGGCAACACTTTGAACATGGTCTGCCCGCGTGTGCTGCAATTAATCATGGACAGCTTGCGGTATTGGACGACCGAGATGCATGTCGATGGCTTTCGCTTCGACCTTGCCGCCGCACTCGCTCGCGAACTGCACGAGGTCGACAAACTCGGCGCGTTCTTCGACATCATTCATCAAGACCCGGTGCTTTCGCAGGTGAAGCTGATCGCCGAGCCGTGGGATCTT
>CAZPUJ010000726.1:0-9267 GCA_964589725.1 uncultured Planctomycetaceae bacterium | reverse complement strand
CGCGGCGACTCGGCATCACGTGCTGCGATGGGGTTCACTGCTGGTGCTGTTTCTCGCGACGGTGTTCGGCATCGAACGTCACTTGGCCGAGCGTCAGCGGGTCGCAGACGACAAGACGGCGGAACGGCGTGTCGACGATCTGGCCAAAGCTCCCGCCGACGCAGTCCCGGTCCACATCGAGACACTTGAGACGTTCGAAAGGGTGCGTGACATCGCGATTCCCAAGCTGCAAGCGTTGATGGCCGACGCCAACGCCAAGCCCGCGCCTCGCGCCCATGCGGCCTACGTGCTCGCGAAGTTCGCCACCACCGATGCCATCTCCCTCTCCCCCGCATCGGGGGAGAGGGTCGGGGTGAGGGGGCTGTCTTCAACGTCCGACATCATCACCGCGATCCTCGACTACATTCCGACGGCCGACGGCAGCGAAGCCAAAAATATGGTCGTTGCCTTGCGTCAGATCGCGAATACAACGGATCTTGGCGAGCCGGGTCCGCCGCGGCGGATCAGCCCCCGGACTTCCGGTGCGGCTGCTGTTGACGGTCAGCGTCCGGACGCTGACGCCCACCGGCTCGCCAGCAATTCTGCGCTCACCGAATTCACCGCGCAAATCACCGCACGAGTGGCCGCGTTGGATATAACCGACGAGAAGAGGCGGTCGGAGCGATTGACGGTCAAGGTCCGATACGCCGCGCTCGCGCTGTATCTGGGTGATCCCGCACCGGCCAGCAAGATGATGGGGCTCGGCCCGGACCCAACGGAGCGGACTGCGTTCACGCTGCGGCTGAAGGATTGGCCGGCCGACTTGTCGGCCGTGCGCGAGGTTTTGGCGACGACGACCGATGAACCACTCCGCTCCGGCGTGGTCGCCGCGATCGGCCGTTTTCCGATTCCGAAAGATACCATCGCCGACTTCGACGCGCTGTCATCGGTGTTGCAAGAGTTATTCGTCACCGCTCCGGACGGCGGCAGCCACAGCGCGATCGACTGGACGCTGCGGCAATGGAGCGTGGCATTGCCGGAAGTAGGTCAGGCTTTCCAGCCTGACGCCGAGGGCAAGGCCGATTCGGTAGTGCAGAAACGTGTGAACCCCCCTGGCAAGCAGGGGGGCGGGAGTTCGTTATCGCGCCATTGGTACGTCAACTCTGTCGGCATGACCTTCGTCGAAATCCCCGCCGGCAAATATCGGATCGGTGAGACCACCGCAGAGACACAGTCCATCCGGCCGATCTCGATCAAGGAACAATTCGAGCCGCAGCTTGCCGCGGCGGAAGCGGCGCTGAAGCAGACTCCCGACGACCTCAACTCACTGCGTCAGCGCGGCATCGCCCATTCACAACTGCGGCACGACGAGCAGGCCATTGCGGACCTGAGCCGCGTCCTCGACAAAGCTCCGCGTGATTCAATTTCCAAGCCAGAATTGGCAATGCTCTATCAATTCCGAGCGCTCGCGTATGCCCACCAGAGGAACGCCGACGCCGCGCGGAAGGATGTGAACGCATACGACGAACTGGTGACTGAAGAGACGTCACAAAAGGCGTACTTGCATGTATTGGTCGCCAGTCTCTTGGGAGACGGAACGGTTGAACGCGAGGATCTCGATCAGAAGCTGGCGGAGCGACCGACCGACCCGTCTTGGCTGTATGACGGCGCGTGCGCCTACGGAAGTTTGGCGGCGGATGTGCCGGATGCCCAAGTCGCGGACACCTATCGGCGCCGATCGCTCTCGTTGCTGCAAGCGGCTGTGAAGTACGGGTTTACCAATCTTGCTCACCTGGCCGGCGACCCGGACCTAGAATCGCTGCACGCGCTTGCCGAGTTCCGCGCATTGCTCCAGCCAGAACAACCGGGTTTCGAACTGACCCGTGCGATGTACCTCAACAACCGCGAACTAACAGTGGGGCAGTTCCTGGCGTTCGTACACGACCCGAACACGTCGGCGGAACAGAAGCCGCAAAAGTGGGGGCCAGAATGGGAGCAATCCGGCAAAACTTACAGCGCGACGGACGACTGCGCGATGCAGACGATCAACTGGTTCGATTCGGTGTTGTACTGCAACTGGCTGAGCCGACAGAAAGGGCTGACGCCGTGCTACGAAGCGACGGGGAAGAAACTGAAGGTGAAGGTGAAGGAATACGGCGATCGTGAAGTCGAGATTGACGAGTGGGTCTGCGATTTCGGCGCGAACGGGTATCGGTTGCCGACGGAAGCGGAATGGGAGGTCGCGTGCCGGGTCGGAACAAAGACACCGTGGAACTGCGGAAACGACGATGTGGAATTGCGGGACTTCGCGGTGTTTATCGTCAACTCACGGAATCGCGCGTGGCCGAGCGGGACGAAATTGCCGAATGGATTGGGCTTGTTTGACGTGCATGGCAACGCCTGGGAGTGGTGCCACGATTGGTACGGGGATCAGGTGGCAAGCGGTCGTGACCCTCGTGGTCCCGGCGCAGGCTCGTCCCGCGTGCTCCGAGGCGGCAGTTGGAGCTTCACCGCCGAGCCCGCCAGGGCGGCGTACCGGAGCATCAACCCGCCCGTCACCCGCAACTACGACTACGGGGTCCGCTTGGCCCAAGTTCCAGGGAAAAAGACAGCAAGCACAGGAGTGAGCGGAGCAGCGGAGGGGCCTAGCGGAGCGGCCCCGGAGCAGCGGAGCGAGCGACGAAGCGGGGAATAGAGCGGGCTGCCGCCGCCCCCCTGAGCTTGCCTCAGGGGCTCGCGGGTTTCTGCACTACCCCGTCGCACGCCCCGCTCAATTCCCATTCCGTCTGATGATTGACGCCAGGGCCGAGTAGTGCAAAAACCCGCAAGCCGCCGACGCAAGGTCGGCGGGGGGTGTCTCGATCAAGCCGCCGAGGCAAGCTCGGCGGGGGAGTCTTGAAGTATGCCTCCAGCAGAGCCGAGTTACACTGCTGACAATTGCCGTTTCGCGTTTCAGTTGCTGTGGTCGTTCAACTTGTTTTGGCGAGCTGCCCCCGTCGCCGATGACTGGCTGCAACCACTGAGTAAGGCGCTTGAGGCGGACGGAATTCGTGTCCTCGGCCATCGCTTTCCGCAGTTTCAATTGAGCCAATTCCTGCTCACCACGCTGCCCACTGTCTCGCCGCAGTTGATCGCACAGCGCGTCAAAGGCCGGTTGCAATATTTGATCCGCCAGCACGATCCCCGCGCGTTCCAGCGGAACTATTGCCTCCGCAGCATCGGCTCGACGACTCGCGATAAGCTGGAAGACTATGTGGCCGGACAGCTCGCGCACCACGGAATCGAAGAACCCCTGCAACGCTGGCGACTAGACGACTTGCGTATGATTCGCCCGGACGTCGATCTGTCCGCTCCGCGTTTCAGCGTTCACGCGCAGTACTGGTACAACCTGCATGTCGTGGTTGAACGAGCCGAGCAGCAACCGGATTTCGTCGAAGGTGAACTCACCGCGCTGAGAACCATGCTTGCCAAAGCGGCGGCGAAGAAGCGTCATCTGCTGTCGCGCGCCGCATTCCTGCCGGACCACATTCATTGGCTCATGGGTTGCGATCCCGCCGAATCCCCAGAGCAAATGGCACTGTCCTACCTGAACAACCTGGACCACGCGCTCGGGATGCGTTCCGCATTTCGCCCGAGTGCCTACGTCGCCACTTTCGGCGAGTACGACGTCGGTGTCATCGAATCGCCGCAGCCCCTGAGCTTGCCTGCGACACCGCGCCTGCTCCCCCCTGAGCTTGCCTCGGGGGCTTGAGGGTTTCCGCACTACCAGAATGTGCGATCCAGGATTCGGCCAACGACTGATGCAACGCGATCCGTAGTGCAAAAACCCGCGAGCCGCCGAGGCAAGCTCGGCGGGGGAAGTCTTGAAGAATGCCACCAGCAGAGCCGAGTGACACTGCTGACAATTACCGTTTCGCGTTCCAGTTGCACTGGTCGATCGCCAGCACAACTCGCGCTACGGCTTCGGCGAGTAGTCAGTCAGTTTCATGTAGACCGATTCGACCTTCGCAACGATCTTGCCGTCCTTCTCGGATTCGTCGCGGGCCTTGTGCCAATCGGGATCGCTGCGGAAGCCGTCCCAGGATTTCTTGGCAGCCTCGTCGCTGGCGTGCCAGAGCACGTAGATCAGCGTGTTGTTCGCCAGCTTGGGATCAGTCGGAGTCCAGTACATGACATTCTTCATGCCATGCTTCTCGAACAGTTTCAGCGTGTGGTCGCGGAACCGCGCCTGCAGCGCCGGCAAGCGGCCGTCCAAAGTCGTGTACGTTCGCAGTTCGAAAACGCTCGCCGTCGCGGCCGGTTTGTCGTCGCCGCTGGAGCGACGCGGTTGCACAACAACCGCAATGCCGATCAAGGACAATGTGAACGCTGACAATGCCATTTGATTCCACGTCATGATCTGTTCCTTTCGTTGGTGTCAGCGAGGGCGAGATCACGCTTCGCCCTCGCTGACGCGTCGGGTTAGTCATCTATCAAGCGACCCCACTGGGCTTGCCCCAGTGGTTTACGGGCTTCTGCACTACTGAGCCGTTTGTTTCGCGCGACGCCGAGTAGTGCAAAATCCCGCGAGCCACCGGGGCAAGCCCGGTGGGGTTCGCTTGTTTGAGGGTTAGTGTGGCGGCCATGAATGATCCGGACCAGTGTCTCGATCACACCGTCACGACCAAATTATCTCGATGGATGACTTCCGCGTAGGGCACATCGCCGAGGAGTTTGGCGATCTCGGCGGTCCTCTTGCCAGCAATGGTGCGGACTTCGCGCGAATCGAAGTTCGTCAGGCCGCGAGCAAATTCGTCGCCGGCGTCGTCGATCAAAGCGACCACCTCGCCGCGATTGAAGTCGCCCTCGACGGACTTGATACCGGCGGCCAAAAGCGATTTACCTTTATTTTCGATGGCGTGCCGCGCTCCGGAGTCGAGCCGGAATTGACCTTTCGGCTTCACCGTGAACCCAATCCAGCGTTTCCAAGCCGGCACCGATTTCCGTTTGCCGAGGAACAGCGTACCGACGTTGCCCGCGGCCATGATCTCGTCGAGCACATTCGCTTGTGTGCCGTTCGCGATGACGACGTTCTCACCGACGGCGGTCGCGATCCGCACGGCCTCCAGCTTTGACGCCATGCCACCGGTGCCCCGTTTGCTTCTGCTGGCGACAGCCAGCGACGTCAGGGCATCGTCCCACGATTCGACCAGCGGGATGAGTTTGCTGCGCGAGTGCGACGGATCACCGTCGTACAGCCCGTCGACGACCGACAAGATGATCAGCAGCGGCGACTCCATCAGGCCGGTGACCATTGCGGCGAGCTGATCGTTGTCGCCGAATTTGATCTCCGCGATGCTGACCGTGTCGTTCTCGTTGATGATCGGCAGCACGCGGTACTCGAACAGCGTGTTGAGCGTATTGCGGACGTTGAGATATCGCGAGCGAGTCTTGAAATCGTTGGCCGTCAGCAGCAACTGCGCCGCGTGGTAGCCGTGTCGCTTGAGGCAGTCGTCGTACAACCGAATCAAATGCGCCTGTCCGACCGCCGCCGCCGCTTGCAAGTGCGGCAAGTCGCCGGGCCGCTCCTTCAGGCTGAGCAACCCGATCCCCGCCCCGATCGCTCCGCTGGAGACCAACACAACCTTGCGGCCCGACTTGATGATCCGCATGAGCTGATCGGTGAGGTCGGAGATGCGTTGCAAGTCGAGTGTGTCGTCTGATTTTGACAGCACATTCGTGCCGACTTTGACAACGACGGTTTTCGACGAGTCGATGATCGCTCGGCGAGATGTCTTGGAGTGAGGCGCGGAGATGTCGGTTCTCATGGATGCGGATTATGTAAAGGAAACCGCGAGCGCCGAAAAGAGGCTCGGCCACTCTGGCGTGCTGAGTTGGTTCGACATCCAGTCAAGATTATGATGCTGTCTGGTTGGCATTGAGCACGGAACGTGGACCGCTAGACTCTGGCAGCCCCCCCCTCTTTCACTAGGGAAACCTCATTCATGGCGGACCTGCATCACGAGTGCGGCATCGCAGCGGTGTATCACGTTCCCGACCGAGGCCGCAGTGGTTTGGTTCCCAAGGAAGGGGCGGCACAGACCTCGCGACTGATACCCCGGCTGTTGCTCGACATTCAGAACCGCGGCCAACTGGCCGCCGGCATCACGACGTTCAGTGCCGACCGCAATCAGCTCATCGACACGCATAAGGATGTCGGCACCGTTACCGAGGTCTTTCAGCTCAACAAGCAGCAGGACTTCGAAGCACTGATGAGCGAATACGCCGGGACCGCAGCGATTGGCCACGTACGTTACGCCACCTGCGGCAAAGACGACCGCAGCTATGCGCAGCCCTTCGAGCGGCATCACATTGAGAAGTCGAAGTGGTTTGGCTTCGCCTTTAACGGCCAGTTGGCGAATTATTTGGAACTCCGCGAGGAGGTTCTGAAGAACCCAGACTTCCACCTCGCTCGCGAGACGGACACCGAAATCCTGATGCATCTGCTCTGCCAGGAGATCAAGGCGAATCCGAACACTGACCTGCTGGAAGTCCTTTCCAATCTTGCGCGGCGGCTCGACGGAGCCTACAACATCGTCTTCCTGAACGCCCTGGGCGATATGTTCGTCGCTCGCGACCCGCTGGGCATTCGGCCGCTCTGCTATGCGATCGACGGGCCGCTGTTCGCCGCGGCCAGCGAAAGCGTTGCTCTGTCAAACATGGGCTTCCGCGATTCGGCTATTCGCAGCCTGCCGCCCGGTACGGCCATCATCATTCAGAATGGCAAGATCGAATTCGAACGCCGGTTCGCCGAGAGCAGTCACCGATCGCACTGCTTCTTCGAGTGGATTTACTTCGCCAACGTTTGCAGCAACCTGGACGATCGCAGTGTCTACTGGACTCGTAAGCGGTTGGGTGAAGAGCTGGCGAGGCAGGAACAGCTCGATATCGACCACGACACGATCGTGGTGCCGGTGCCGGACACCGCCAAGGCGGCCGCCGACAGCATGGCTTTTCAGCTCAATATTCCCAGCTTGGAGGGTCTGATCCGCAATCGGTACGTCGGCCGCACGTTCATCGAAGGGAACAACCGCGCCGACAAAGCCCGCGCGAAGTACACACCGCTGCCGGAGGTTCTCGAAGGCAAGAAGATTCTCTTGGTCGAAGACACGATCGTCCGTTCGACCACGATGAAGGCGTTGATCAATCAGATTCGCGAACGTGGCCGAGCCAAGGAAGTCCATGTCCGAGTCGCCTGCCCACCGATCATCGCGCCCTGTTTTTACGGCATCGACATGAGCACCATCACTGAACTGTTCGCTCCCAAGTTCATGCGCGGCGCCGAACTCACTCCGGAAATCGAAGCCGAAATGGCCCGTGCGATTGGAGCCGACACGCTCCGCTATCTCCCACTCGCCTCGATCGCCCGCAGTATCGGGCTCCCCGACGATTCGCTGTGCCAAGCCTGCATCAACGGTGACTACCCGACCGAGGCTGGCCGACGTCTCTACCAAATCGCCTGCGACAACGCGGGCAAGGCCTCCTGCTCGACCGGCCGCACCTACGATTCGCCGAAGGCGATTTTGACGCGGA
Source organism: uncultured Planctomycetaceae bacterium (assembly GCA_964589725.1). Lineage (GTDB taxonomy): Bacteria > Planctomycetota > Planctomycetia > Planctomycetales > Planctomycetaceae > CAYSHJ01. The sequence goes on along the minus strand of CAZPUJ010000726.1, from coordinate 1,716 downwards.
CTTAGACCGGCGCTCCGTTGAGGAGAGACGTGCCATGAGCAGTGCGGCAGCCGTAAAACCTAAGAAGTCGCGTACATGACGGAAAGCTGCGGTGAAGCCCAAGCCCGTGCAAATGACTTGGGAGATCGCTCGGTTGTTTCCCGAACAAGGTCTGTGAACTTGAAAGGAATCTCCGATGCGCTGTGGACTGATTTGCTGCTTGGCGGCATTGCTTCTGTCTTCATTGAGTCTGGCTCAAGATCGTGCGACCAAGGTCAAGAACGATCGGACGCATGTCGAGGCAGACGGGTTTTGGATCTATAACGATTTGCCGCGCGGCGTGGCCGAGGCGAAGAAATCCGGCAAGCCGATGCTCGTGGTGTTTCGGTGCATCCCGTGCGAGGCGTGTGCTCAACTCGACGAGCAAATCGTCGAACGTGATCCGGTTGTGCAAGACCTGCTTGCCAAGTTCGTGTGCGTGCGGATCGTGCAGGCCAACGGCATGGACTTGTCGCTGTTTCAATTCGACTACGACCAGTCGTGGGCCGCGTTCATGCTCAATGCGGACCTGACGATCTACGGCCGTTACGGCACACGGTCGCATCAGACCGAATCGGATCAAGACGCGTCGCTGGAAGGATTCGCCAAAGCGCTGACCGGCGTGCTGGAATTGCATCAGGAATTTCCAAAGAACAAAGCTGCTTTAGCCGACAAACGCGGACGGGCCTCGGACGTGAAGGTGCCGGAGGAGTTCCCCTCACTGCGCGGCAAGTACGGCTCGAAGCTCGACTATGAAGGCAAAGTGGTCCAGAGCTGCATTCACTGCCATCAGGTCGGTGAATCGCTGCGGCTGGCATATCGCTCGGCCGACAAGCCGATCCCGGACAAAGTGCTCTATCCGTATCCGAATCCGAAGATTCTCGGCTTGGTGCTGGACCCGAAGGAGAAGGCCAAACTGAAGACCATTTCCGCCGGTTCCTCAGGCGAGCAAGACGGCTTCCGATCAGGCGACGAAATCGTGACGCTCGGCGGGCAGCCGATTCTATCGATCGCCGATGTCCAATGGTTGCTGCACAACGCCGGCGAGTCCGATTCGCTCGCGGCCGAAGTGCAGCGCGACGGAAAGCCGAGATTGCTGAAACTGACATTGAAAAAAGGTTGGCAACAACGTGACGACATTGCGTGGCGAGCGACCTCCTGGGATCTGCGACGCATGGCGACCGGCGGGCTGCTGTTCGAAGACCTGACGGAGTCGGATCGAGGTCAAGCGGGGCTTGCCGAATCGGCGTTGGCGTTGCGCATTAAGCACGTCGGCCAATACGGTGCTCACGCAGTGGGCAAGCAAGCCGGCTTCCAGCAGGGAGATATCCTCATCTCCGTCGATGGCCGCTCGAACCAAATGACGGAAAGTGACCTATTGGCCTACCTCGTCAATGCCAAGCGTGTTGGCGATCGCGTCCCGATGACGGTGCTCCGCCGTGGCGAGAAAGTCGCACTCACGTTGCTCATGCAGTAGCCAAGTAGAACCGCATTGATCTCGGGGTAGCCACGCTTGCCAAGAGCGTGGGATAACGTGCGGAGAACCCACGCTCTGGCGGGTCTGTTGATTTAATCGCCCCTGAGCTTGCCTCAGGGGTTCAAGCGTTTCCGCACTACTCGAATTCATCGGAAAAAACGTAGTGCAGAAACGCGTAAACCGCCGAGGTGAACTCGGCGGCGGACTAATTCAACAGTCTC
>CAZPUJ010000725.1:0-2758 GCA_964589725.1 uncultured Planctomycetaceae bacterium | reverse complement strand
GCTGCGACGCCTCGAACAACGTCGTAGCCGCGTCATCAGCCTCCAAGACAATCAGTGCACGTGCGGCCGACAAACGGGCGGCGGGGTGCGAAGTGTTCGCCGAGACGATCTTGGTGAGCGTCGGTTTGGCCTCGTCGAGATCGGGGAAACCGATGAGCTGAGCCTTGGCAATCGCCTCGGCCGCTCGGCGTTGCAGGTCGGCTTCGGGTCGAGCCAACGCCTTCAGCCACAGCGCTTGGTGCTTCGTCGGAAAGACGTGGATGGGTTCCGGGATTATCAGCTCAGGGTCGGAATCCAGGGCGAAATCAGGACGAATCTCTGCCAGTGCGACCGCTCCCGCGGTCAGCCACGACACCGTCAACAGTCGAAGCACCGTTCGCATGAAGTTTTCCTTTTTAATTTCATGGGACGTATGGGACTAATGCGACGAATGGGACTCGCGAGAGACGGCAGGCTCATAAGTCCCATGAGTCCCATACGTCCCATCAGTCGCGCAGAAGACAACTATTGCGGACGCGAGATGCGATGAGTTTGACCGATCAGAACCAGCAAGCACACGACGGAACCGATTCCTAGAAACCACCAGTTGCCGGGAATCAATTGATAGTCGCGAAACCCAGACAGACGAATCACGGAGAGCGCCGCCGCGACTGGATTGATCAGCAGCGCGGTCTCGACGGTATCGTGACCGAACGGCGCATCACGTCCCAGCCAGATCAGCAGCGGTACTCCGCAGACCGCCAGCAACGCGGTGTACGACGCGGCGGTGGCCGAGGCCGTTCGCCGGAACAGACTTCCCACCGCCGCGCTCAGCAACATCGCGAACATCGCGGTCGCCACTAGGCAAATCACCACTCGTTCGACCTGCAGCCGCAGACCGGGTTCGATGTAGACCATGACGACGTATCCCGGCAGCGTCGCGCACAGCACCAACAGGAGTGTCAGAATCACGCTCAGCAGTTTGCCCCAGACGATGCACGGCACCGACAACGGGGTCATCTGCAACAACGACCAACCGCCGCTCTCACGCTCGGTGCTCAGCAAACCGGCCGCGAGACTGGGAGTGATCAGCACCAACAGCGCCACTTGCATCAGTACCATGATCGCGCCGATCGTGTCCACTCCCCAGTCGAGCGTGCCGGTCACCGTGGTGTATGTCAGCCCCAGCGACAACACGGCACACACGGCAATGAGCCGCAGCAGCCAGTGCAATCGGCCGAATCTTCGGCAGCGGAACTCTTTGATCATCACCGGATTGACGAACGGTCCGATGGCACGCGACCGTCGTTGAGGATCCACCAGGAACATCAGCCGCCGCCACAACCGAATGCCGAGGCTCTGGTCGTCGCTGATCCGACCCGCCTCGCGAGTCTGATCGAAAATCGTGTGATTGAGCCGGGTGATTGTCCACACCGAGTAAACGGCAGTCAGTACCAGCGAGACCAACGTGAATCGTGCCGGCACATTGCTGATCGAGATCAAGCCCGAGGCTCCCAGATCACCGGCCCCTTGCAGAGACATCAACGCCGCAAACGGCGACGTGCATCGCAGCCAGTCGCCCACGTCGGCCAAGGACGTCTCGGTCCCTTGAAAGAACTGGTGCGGACCGAGCGTCAGCACGCTCGACAGCAAGACCAGTCCGTAAGTCCAGCGCACCGCCGCGTCGATCGTGGTGGCGTAGGTGCTGACCAACAAACCCAGTGCCACGAATTGCAGTGCGGCCAACGCCAACAACCCGTACACGGCCAGCAAGTGGCCCCATAGCGAAATGCCGCCGAGCGCATAACACGCGGCGGCGGCTGGCAGACTCAAAGCTGCCATGAGACCGGCCAGTCCCAACACTCCCAGCAGCTTGCCCCCAAAAATTCGCCACGGGCCCAGTGGCGTGTTAAGCAGTAAAGCCAACGTGCCAGAGTTCCGCTCGCGGACGATGTTCGTCGCCGGAAACACCGGCAACATCAACAACAGTGCTGACAACAGGCCGTAGGCGAACAGCCGAAAGATTTCCTGCGATCGCGTGCCTGACAGAGCCATACGCGGTTCGGTGGGCCAGCGAAGAATGACCAATAGCGAAAACGCAGTCGCCAATCCACATTGCAACAGCAGCGTCCGCCGCTGTCGAAGAGTCGTCATTAGTTCTCGCTGGACAAGTGGATTCAGCATCTCACCGGCCTCCCGCGATGGCGAGGTTTTCGCTCGCCGCAGACGCTTTGGCCGGTTCGGACGGACGCGAGAACGACAGGTACGCTTCTTCGAGGTCGGTTTGCAATTCGCGGAATTGAGTCACACGCACGCCGCCGCGCACGATACTCGTGAGCAGATCACCCAACTGGTCTTCGGAACAAGCAGTGCGAAACCGCACCGCCGTTTCAGCCACGGACTCGACAATCTCAGCATCCGGTTCGATGGCCTGCCGGATAATACTGACGGCGGCAGCGATCTGCTCGGGCGAAATCAATTGAGCTTCAATCGTCCGCTGCTGACTGACCATGCGACTAATCTCAGCCACGGTGCCGAAGGCTCGCAACCTGCCGTGTGTCAGAATGGCGATGCGGTGACAGATGCGAGACAACTCCGACAGAATATGACTCGTGACCAATAGCGTCTTGCCGCGCTTCGCCAGTCGGATCAAGAGATCGCGCATTTCGATGCGTGCTTGCGGATCAAGACCGTTCGCCGGTTCATCGAGAATCAACACCTGCGGGTCGTGCAACAGCGTGCGTGCGACCCCGACGCGCTGCTGCATTCCGTGGCTGAG
>CAZPUJ010000724.1:0-6177 GCA_964589725.1 uncultured Planctomycetaceae bacterium | reverse complement strand
TGGTATTCGTCTGCCCACAAATTTGTTCGCCGCGCGTCGGCTGGGTGGGAAATAGCGACCTCCGACTTGTCGGCGACAACGCCGTCGAGTCGACATTCTCACAAGCCTTCCTGACGAAGGAGTCACGTTCATGTCCATCGGGCTCATCTCCATCGCCGCGTTCGTGTTCGTGGCCACGTTGGTGGCCGGCATTTATCTCGTCACCAAGGATTTTGGCAAGACGTCCGAAGAGCAACGCCTCGAGTCGTTGACCGGCCGCCGCAAGGAAGAGTCTGAAGGCCAAAACTTATTCAAGGGGGATATTCTGAAGGAAACGGCCTCCGGGGCATCCAGCCTGATGAAACAGGTGAGTCGCAAGTTCACGGGATTAGGCACGTATCTTGAACAAGCGAACTGCCCGGTCTCTCAGGAAATGTTCCTGTGCCTGATTCTGGCGGGAATGGGGTTAGGTGCGTTGGCGGGCTTCGTCTTGAGGCTGCCAAAACCTCTGTACCCCGTGTGCGGAATGTTCGTCGGCAGCCTGCCGGCGATTTGGGTTTGGTGGCGTCGCCGCAGTCGTTTCAAACGATTTGGCATGCAGTTGCCCGACGCGATGGGTTTGATTGGCCGAGCTCTGCGTGCCGGCCACAGCTTGGCGTCGGCGCTGAACGTGATCTCGGAAGAGATGCCCACTCCCATCTCCACGGAGTTCGCGATGGCTTTCGAGGAACAGAACCTCGGCGTTCCGATCGACAAGGCTCTGAAGAGCATGCTCAAGCGGATGCCGAACATGGATCTCAAGTTCTTTGTGACGGCGGTGGCGATTCAGAAGCAGGCTGGCGGAGACCTCGCGGAGATTCTCGACAAGATCGCGCACATCATCCGCGAACGGTTCAAAATCATTGGCCTCGTGTCGGCTTTGACCGCCGAGGGACGCCTGAGCGGCATCGTCCTGATGGCGTTGCCCCTGGGACTGTTCATCGCCGTGTACGCGCTGAACCCCGAATATGTGATGTTGCTGTTCACCGACGAGAACGGCCGCAAGATGGTCTTTGGGGCCGTCATCATGCAGATCATTGGTGCCTTCGTGATCAAGAAGATCATCAACATCAAAGTCTGAAAAAAGACGGAGATGCTCGGAGTATATCATGGACATTATGCAGATCCTGCCGTGGGCGATCTTCGGCTTCATCACCTGCGTGGTGCTGGGCTTTCTGTCAATCATGAGTTCTCGCAAGTCGCGAACTCTGGAACGGCTCGAAGAGCTCCGAGACCCCACGCTGCGCGACAAGGAAAAGCTGGCGAAAAAAAAGACGGGCATGGCCGCGACGCTCGAAAAGGCGGCGCCCAAGCTCTCGCAAGCGCTCACGCCCAAGAGTGAAGTCGAACGGAATAATCTGAAACTGCGGTTGGCCAACGCCGGCTTTCTCAGCCCGAACGCGGCGTCGGTTTTCTTGACGATCAAACTGCTGTTATTGGGTGTTTTCAGCGTGGCCGGCGCCGCCACCGGATTCAGCGTGTGGGGCTTCACGATGAATGGTTGGTGTGGCGTCCTGGGTGGGGCCGCGGTGGGGTTCTACATTCCGGAAGTGGTCCTGACGCTGATCAAGAGCGGACGCCAGGACAGGATCTTTATGCAGTTGCCGGATTCTTTGGACCTGCTGGTGGTTTGCGTCGAGGCGGGACTGGGGCTCGACGCCGGCATGCGTCGCGTGTCGGAAGAACTCGCGGAGACGGCGCCGGATATTTGCAGCGAGTTCGACCGTTGCAACATGCATCTCCAAATGGGCAAACCGCGCCGCGATTGCCTTCGCGAAATGGGCCTGCGCACGGGTGTCGACGACGTCCGTTCGCTGGTGGCCACGCTCATCAACGCTGAACGCTTCGGCTCGTCGGTTGGTCCTGCCCTGCGAGTCCAGTCCGACACCATGCGGACGAAACGCCGGCAACAAGCGGAAGAACGAGCTCAGAAAACAGCAGTTCAAATGCTGTTCCCCCTGGTGCTCTTCATCTTTCCGGGAATCTTCGTCGTGCTGGTCGGACCGGCCGCGATCATGATGATGCAGAACCTCCTCAAGTAAGGCATGAACTCCACTTGCGGAGGGTGCGGCACATCACACCGGTCGTCGCTTTCGGCGGCCGTTCTGAAAACTCTCGATCACCATGTTGCCCAAGTCTTCCGCGTTGCAGTAGGCCGCGACGCCGCCGGAGACTTCGGCCATGCGTTGCACGAAGTTAACGAGGTCGAGGTAAAAGTAGTCGTCGATCAGCGCGAAGCTGGCGAGATGAATCCCCTCGCTGGCACAGCGACGAGCCTCGACCAGCGTCGCGCGAGCGGTCTTCTCCGACGGCGGGTAGATTAACAGCACGTCGCGGCCTTCGAGATGCGCTGTCGGCTCGCCGTCGGTGATCGTCACGATCTGCTTGTTGCGGGTCGGTTGCTTGCTGAGGATCTTGCGGGCGAACTGTAAGCCGGCTTGGATGTTCGTGAAGTGTTGCGGCACAAACTTTGGCGGGTGATCGATGTTCACCCGCAAGTGGACGTACGGGTCGAACAGGCTGACTTGCTTGGGGGCCGACGCGAGCAGTTGCCGCTCGGTCATCGGCGAGGCGTACGAGTAAAAGCCAACGAACTGCAAAAAGTCGCCTTGATAACGGCCGCGCACGAGAGCTTGCAGCGCGAGCGCGACGCGTTTCGCCTGCGCGTACTTTCCAAAGCGGCTCATGCTGCCCGACATGTCGATCAACACGACGGTCGCACAGTTCGTTTGGTACTCCGTATCGTAGACCACGAGGTCATCGGCCACGATCTCCACCGGAGTCCCACCGCCACGACGTTGCAAAGCGTTTCGCAGCGTCTCGTGCAGGTTGAGATTTGCGACCGGATCGCCGAACTCGTATGGCTTTGATTCCTCATGAACGGTCTGCCCGACGCCGCGATGCTCCGTGTCGTGTTTGCCGAGTTGATCTTTGCGACGGACGTCGAAAAGTTGCTCCAGCGACTTTGTCTCGACCCGCCGCAGCCCGCGGGGCGTGATGCGGTAGCGGCCATGTTCGTCCTTGTCGATGTAGCCTTGCTTCTTCAGCAGCTCGATCAAGCCGGGATGTTCTTCTTCCCAACGATCCAGGTTATCGAGCACATCGTCACCGTACTCCAGTAAGTATTGGCTGAAATGATCAAACAACTCATCCGCCGACTGCGGCGAAAACGCCTGTGTGCCGTCCCAGCGGGAGTATTCGAAGGTGGACATAAGTTGGACCTGCCGATTCAGTGCTGGAAGATGTTGTTCGTCAACCAATCCGCGGCGCTTCGTGCCGGTCTGATGCGCTCCGTACAACTCCATTCAGTTTTGCGCTGTGCGGCCTTGATCCGTCTCGCCACCATGTTGCTTTCGAGGGCCTCCGACTCGTCCATTCCCAACCGGCGCAGAGTTGAGGTGACCCAGTCGCCACAACACTGCTTCATCATTGCGTCCTCAAGCGACAGAACAAACTGAACATCGACCGCGTACGGTAAGCCGGCAGCAAAGTTCTCGATCCGTTCGTCGTGACCGCGCAATAGATGCCGCTCTCGGACCAATACCGAGATGTGCGTGGACGCATCGGGCGAGTCAGCCACTTGTTCGGTAGGAACTAGCAACTCCGCCAGACCCACGAGAATCTCCGCACGTCCCGAACGACCGAACTCGCGAGATGCGTCTCGCGACTCGATTGGCCCAGAGAGCGGACGGTATTTCAAGCCCGCTCCTACCAGCAACTGTTCCAACTCGGCGAGTCGATCAGGAAAGTAAGCCAACACGAAGATCAGCCGGTCGCTTGCCAGGCGCGCACCAAGCTCTGCGAGAAACCCAGCACAAGCCGCTTCGCTCGTGAGCCAAATCCTGTCCGGCAATGCGACGAGTGCTTTCTTCCCAAAAAACCAATTGAGGAATGACATCGCTGACTCCCGGTTTCACACTCTCATTCATCAGCTGATTCGTCGGTAGGCGCCGTGATTCGAGAGGGGGGCCACGCGGCTAACAACTCTTGGCCGCGAGACAATAACAACTCCAGCTCGCGGACGCAGACGAGGATGGATTTCACGGCTTGTTGGAAGTTGGTGTGGGTCGAAGCTCGCAGCGCGTCGACCTGAAACTTATCGGCCGCCTTGCGGAGTTTGCCAAGTTTCTTTTGCAGCATCCGCAAGTAGGCCACGTGATCCGTAAGTCGGGTTTCCAACGCTCGCGAGATGTCGAACACCGACCGCACGATCTCCATCAGTTCCGGGTAATCGTCGACTTCCTCGCAGTGCTTGATAAAGGTCCGCACCATCCAGGCGTGCGCGAGCACTTCATCGCATCGGCGGACGACGTCGGCCAGACTCATCGTGCCAATTGGATCTAAAGCCGTCATCGCAGCACAACCTCTTGCCAAGACAACCACTCGTCATCGGCCGCCTCTCGACTCGAAAGCCCCCTCACCCTAACCCTCTCCCCCCGAAGCGGGCGGGAGAGGGGACCGGAATTACAAACGTGCGCTTTCGTAATTAGTTCGAATCATTGGGATGCTCACCCAATACCGGCAGCGAGTGTTTCAATTTTAGCTGGTCGGAGGAACTGCTCGATCCGCAGCCGCTGGAACAACCACCGCAGCCGCCGGTCGATTGGCCTCGCCACCACGCGATTGCTCGGCGGCAGAGCACGACGACAGCGACAGCCACGCAGGCCAAGGTCGCCAGCAGTTGTCCGTCGAGTTCGGTCATGGCAAGCCACCTCACAAGATCGTGGCCAACGCCGCTGGCATCTGCCGCGGACACTGGCAGCGTCAGTCACGATGACGCTAAACCCACCGAATCGCAAGCTGATACGTGATCAACGCTCCCACGTAGGCCAATGCCGTCATGTAACTGAATGTGATGATCGGCCAGCGCCACGAGTTGGTTTCGCGGCGAATCGTCACCAGTGTCGCGGCACACTGAGCACACAAGGCGAAAAATACCATCACCGACAGCGCGACCGGCACCCCATAAACCTTGCGACCGTCCGGCCACGTCGCGTCTTGAATCTGGTCCTTCAACCGCGAATCATTCTCGTCGATGTGCTGGCCAAGTCCATAAATCACGCCGAGATTCGTGATGACCAATTCCCGCGCCGGAAACGACAGCAGCGTGCTGACTCCAATCTTCCAGTCCCAACCGAGCGGTCGAACAACCGGCTCGATCAGGCGTCCCAGCCGACCGACCAAACTTTGCTCGATCAAATTTGCTCGCAGTCGATTGAGCTCATCGCGAGCATTGTCAATCGGCCGCAACTGCTCATTGAGATCATCCAGTTCGCCTCGCTGCGACGCGTCCTCGGAATCAAGATCCGAGCGACACTGCAACTGCTCCGTGAATTCGACCTCTCGCTGTTCAAGCTGTCGTTGCATCGTGAACTCTTGCGAGTGATCGGCCGGGAAATAGCTACCCGCCCAGACAATGATCGCGGCAGCGAAGATCAACGTGCCCGCTCGCGTGACGAAAGCCATCACGCGATCCCACACACGGCTGACCACGATCCAGGGCGAAGGCCATTTGTACGCGGGAAGCTCCATGATGAACGGCGGTGTCTCGCCGTGAAAGGCGGTTTTCCGAAGCAACCACGCGACCGGCACCGCGACGACCGCACCCAGGCTGTACATCGCAAACAGCACCAAACCGCGCTGGCCGATTGGGCCGAGTAATCGCACATCCGGAATGAATAGCGAAATGAAGAGCGAATATACGGGCAATCGCGCGGAGCAACTCATCAACGGCGCGACCACAATTGTCGCCAGTCTTGCTCTACGATCTTCGATAACTCGCGTGGCCATGATGCCGGGAATCGCGCAGGCATACGACGTCATCAACGGCACGAACGATTTGCCGTTCAATCCGACTTTCGACATCAGCTTGTCCATCAGAAACGCAGCGCGCGCGAGGTAACCGCAGTCCTCCAGCAACGCGATGAATAGAAACAGCATCGCGATCTGCGGCACAAAGACCAACACGCCACCGACGCCGGCAATGACACCATCGGTCAGCAAACTGCGGAATGTGCCCGGTGGAATCAGTGAAGCTACTAAACCGGCAGCCCAAGATTGAGCGACTTCGAAGATCCCCATCAGCGGCTCGGACCATGAATAGATTGCCTGAAACACGACGAACATCATCGCGGCGAAGATCAGCAAGCCGACGAATCG
>CAZPUJ010000723.1:0-4475 GCA_964589725.1 uncultured Planctomycetaceae bacterium | reverse complement strand
TGAAAGCGTTGCTGCCCGAACTCGGCACCGACATCAAAGGCCATCAGGTCTCGCGCGACGTCCTGCTGACCGCCAGCAGCTACGCGCAACGTCCCCGCGACTTCGAAACTCTGCTGCACATCTTGGATCGTGACCTCCGCCTGATTACGCCGGCCGAAACTATGGAGTGCGGTGACTTGTCACCGCTTTCCATCGCGGCGGAGCCGCTTTCTTTTCCCACCGACGAAACGAGCGACAAAACTGATCAAGGCATCGGACCAAAGAAAGCGGCTCCGCCGCAAACCAAAGCTCCGTCAAGCCGGAGCACTCCAAAGTTTTACCAGCTTGCTCATGACTACCTCGTCCCGTCGATCCGGGAATGGTTGACGAAGAAGCAGCGCGAGACGTGGCGTGGCCGGGCAGAGTTGCGGTTGGAGGAGCGCTCCGTGCAATGGCATCGCACTCGCGAGCGGCGGCACATGCCGTCGTTGTTTGAGTACACGTCGATTGTGTGCGGCGTGCCGAGCCTCAAACGGACGGTCGAGCAACGACGAATGCTGCGCGCGGCGACTCGGCATCACGTGCTGCGATGGGGTTCACTGCTGGTGCTGTTGCTGGCCACGGTGTTCGGCATCGAACGTCACTTGTCCGAGCGTCAGCGGGTCGCGGACGACAAGACGGCGGAACGGCGTGTCGACGATTTGGCCAAAGCTCCCGCCGACGCAGTCCCGGTCCACATCGAGACACTTGAGACGTTCGAAAGGGTGCGTGACATCGCGATTCCTAAGCTGCAAGCGTTGATGGCCGACGCGCAAGCCAAGCCCGCGCATCGCGGCCACGCGGCCTACGCGCTCGCGAAGTTCGCCGCCGCCGATGCCATCTCCCTCTCCCCCGCATCGGGGGAGAGGGCCGGGGTGAGGGGGCTGTCTTCAACGTCCGACATCATCACCGCGATCCTCGACTACGTCCCCACCGCCGACGGAGCCGAAGCCAAAAACATGGTCGTTGCCTTGCGGCAGATCGCGAACACCACGAATCTTGGCGAGCCGGGCGGCGTCAGCCCCCGGACTTCCGGTGCGGCTGCGATTGACGGTCAACGTCCGGGGGCTGACGCCCACCGGCTCGCCAGAAATTCCGCGGTCAGCGACATCACCGCAAAAATCGTCGAGCGAATACTGGTCATTGACCTGAGCGACGAGGCCACGCGCTCCGAGCGGCTGAACATCAAAGTTCGCTACGCCGCGCTGGCTTTGTATCTCGGGGATCCGAGCCTGGTCAGTCCGATGTTGCAACTCGGCCCGGACCCAACGGAGCGGACGGCGTTCACGCTGCGGCTGAAGGATTGGCCCGCAGTCACGCCGGAATTGCGCGAGTTGTTGGTGACGACGACCGATGAGCCACTCCGCTCCAGCGTGGTCGCCGCGATCGGTCGTTTTCCAAAAGAGACCATCGCCGACGTCGACGCACTCTCGTCCGTGCTGCAAGAGTTGTTCGTCACCGCTCCGGACGGCGGCAGCCACAGCGCGATCGACTGGACGCTGCGGCAATGGGACGTGGCGCTGCCCGATGTGACGCGCCACACCGCCGCTGGGCTTGCCCCAGCGGTTCAAACGTTTTTGCACGACGCCGAGGGCAAGGCCGATTCGGTAGTGCTGAAACGTGTGAACCCCCCTGGCAAGCAGGGGGGCGGGTCGGGCAATGACACCGCCCGCAAGCAGAGCGGCGGAGCGGTCGAAGCGCGTCATTGGTACGTCAACTCCGTCGGCATGACCTTCGTCGAAATCCCCGCCGGCAAGCATCGACTCGTCTCACTGGAATCCGCAAACAACCAACAAGTCGAAAAGCCGGCCGAGGTCGAGTTCAGCCGCGCGGTGTACCTCAGCAATCGTGAACTGACTGTGAGTCGGTTCTTGGCATTCCTGAACGACCCGAACACGCCAGCGGATCAAAAGCCGCAGAAGTGGGGGCCAGAATGGGAGCAATCCGGCAAGACTTACAGCCCGACGGACGACTGCCCGATACAGATAATCAATTGGTTTGATTCAGTGTTGTACTGCAACTGGCTGAGCCGGCAGGAAGGCCTGACGCCGTGCTACGAAGCGACGGGGAAGAAACTGAAGGTGAACGAATACGGCGTTCGTGAAGTCGAGATTCACGGGTGGGTCTGCGATTTCGACGCGAACGGGTATCGGTTGCCGACGGAAGCGGAATGGGAGGTCTCCTGCCGGGCCGGAACAAACACACCGTGGAACTGCGGAAACGACGATGTGGAATTGCGGGACTTCGCGGTATTTAGCGTCAACTCACGGAATCGCGCGTGGCCGAGCGGGACGAAGTTGCCGAATGGATTGGGCTTGTTCGACGCGCATGGCAACGTGTGGGAGTGGTGCCACGATTGGTACGGGGATCAGGTGGCAAGCGGTCGTGACCCTCGTGGTCCCGGCACAGGCTCGCACCGCGTGCTCCGCGGCGGTAGTTCCTGGCTCACGGCGTCGGGCTGCCGTTCGGCGTACCGCGACAGGAGCGCGCCCGGCAACCGGTTCTTCAACCTCGGCCTGGGCTTCCGCTTGGCCCAAGTTCCAGGAGCAAGAAAAGGAAGCGCAGGAGTGAGCGGAGCGGCGCAGGGGCCTAGCGGAGCGGCCCCGGAGCAGCGGAGCGAGCGACGGATCGGGGAACAGAGCGCGCTGCCGCCGCCCCCCTGAGCTTGCCTCAGGGGTTCACGGGTTTCTGCACTACCGGCCTCTGATTTTTGGCATCTGTCTTTCGCGTGGTCCTTGACGCTACCGTTTCGTAGTGCAAAAACCCGCAAGCCGCCGAGGCAAGCTCGGCGGGGGGAGTCTTGAAGAATGCCACCAGCAGAGCCGAGTTACACTGCTGAAAATTGCCGCTTCGCGTATCAGCTGCTCTGGTCGTTCAATCTGTTTTGGCGAGCTGCCCCCGTCGCCGATGACTGGCTGCCACCGCTGAGTCAGGCGTTCGAGGCGGACGGCATTCGTGTCCTCGGTCATCGCTTTCCGCAGTTTCAATTGAGCCAATTCCTGCTCAGCACGCTGCCCACTGTCTCGCCGCGGCTGATCGCGCAGCACGTCAAAGGTCGGTTGCAATTCTTCATTCGCGCTCACGATGGTCACGCCTTCCAGCGGAACTACTCCCTCCGCAGCATCGGTTCGACAACTCGCGAGAAGCTGGAAGGCTATGTGGCCGGACAGCTCACGCATCACGGAATCGAAGAACCCGTCCAACGCTGGCGGCTGGACGACTTGCGCGTGATCCGCCCCGATGTCGATCTTTCCGCTCCGCGTTTCAGCGTTCACGCGCAGTACTTTTACAACCTGCATGTCGTGGTTGAACGCGCCGAGCAACTGCCGGATTTTGTCGAAGGTGAACTCGCCGCGCTGAGAACCATGCTCGCCAAGGCGGCTGCGAAGAAGCGTCATCTGCTGTCGCGCGCCGCATTCCTGCCGGACCACATTCATTGGCTCATGGGTTGCGATCCCGCCGAATCACCAGAGCAAATGGCACTGTCCTACCTGAACAACCTGGACCACGCGCTCGGGATGCGTTCCGCATTTCGCCGGAGTGCCTACGTCGCCACTTTCGGCGAGTACGACGTCGGTGCCATCCAATCGCCGCAGCCCCAGAGCTTGCCTCAACCATCCGGCCTCCCCCCTGAGCTTGCCTCAGGGGCTTGAGGGTTTCTGCACTACAAGACGATGGCGCGATCCAGAATTCACCCAGCGATTGAAACAGGGCGATCCGTAGTGCAAAAACCCGCGAGCCGCCGACGCAAGGTCGGCGGGGTTGCTGCGTGTCACACGCCGACGCAAGGTCGGCGGGGGGAAACGCCTGCACGCTGGCTGACGCCAGGCCGCTCGCCTCAAATGTCTCACTGACGGCCGCGTGCGGTATCACTCGCCCATGGACGACTTTCTGCGCAGCAAGTGGTGGTAATGCTGCGCGAAGCGGTGAGCTTCGTCGCGAACGTATTGCAACAGCCGCAGGGCGTATGCGTGTTTGCTGAGCCGAAGCGGTTCGGATTGTCCCGGCAAGAAGACTTCTTCTTCGCGTTTGGCGAGCGACAGGATCGGCGGCGGCGTGATGTCGAGCAACCGAAAGGCGTCCAACGCGGCGCTGAGTTGGCCTTTGCCGCCGTCGATCAGCAAGAGGTCCGGGAACGATTCGCCTTCTTCACGCAGTCGGCTGAAGCGGCGGGCGATCACTTCGCGGATCGAAGCGAAGTCGTCAACGCCCTCGACCGATTTGATCTTGAACCGCTTGTAGCCATGCTTGAACGGCAGGCCATCGATGAACTGCACGAGGCTGGCGACGGTCTCGCCGCCTTGCAGGTGCGCGATGTCGACGCCCTCGATTCGGCGTGGCGGGTTGTCGAGTTGCAAGATCTTTTGCAGGCCGCGCATCCCTTTCTTGGGGTCGATGGGGAAGACTTCCGGCTGTACGTGGTCTTTGAGGTTGCCGCGCATGTCGAGCGTTTCGAG